>NZ_JBHRWK010000092.1:0-103304 GCF_042647925.1 Amycolatopsis speibonae | reverse complement strand
GCCGCCCGCACCTCGACCCGAACGTCCAACTCACCCAACGGATCCCCGGCCTGCGGCCACGACACCAACGACAAGTTCGACAACGTGCCCTTGCCGACACTGTCCAACCGCCACAGCGGCTCGTCGGTCGGCGGCACCAGGTCGGCCGACCGCGAAACCCGGCCCAACCGCGCGGCGAAGACATCGCCACCACGCGCGACCAGCCGGGGTTCGCCGGTGACAGCCAACGCGCGTTCCAGGGACCTCGGGTCGTCGTCCACGTCGACCACGGTCACCCGGTCCGGATGCTCGCTCTGCACGCTCGACAGCAGGCCCCATACCCCGGAGGCCGCGAGGTCCAACACGTCCTCGCCGGTACTCGCCGCGACAGCCCGGTGGGTCACCACGACCAGCTGCGAATCGTCAAAAGCGCTGTCCGACAGCCATTCCTGGACGAGTTCCAGTACGGAAGACGTCAGATCGGTCGCGTCCCGGCCGTCGGCCGCGCAGTCCACGACCACGATCGGCGGCACGTCCGCGCTCACCGGCTTCAGGTCGAAGCCTGACAACGTGCGCCACTCGGGCGCCGCGTCCGCCGCGATGACCGGCTCCCACGCAAGGCGGAACAGGCTGTTGTCGGCGTAGTCGCCGGCGCTGGGCAACGACTCCTCGGACACTTCACGCAGCACCAGGGAGTCCACCGAGGCGATCGGCTGTCCCGTGCTGTCCGCCACCTCGATCGACAGCGAGTCCTCACCGGTCCTGGTCAGCTTCACCCTCGCCGCGGCCGCGCCGACAGCGAACAGGGAAACGCCCGACCAGGCGAACGGGACGCGCCCGCCCTCGGTCGCGTCCGTACGCAGGACCCACGCGTGGAGACCGGCGTCGAACAACGCCGGGTGCAGCCCGAAGCGGCCCGCTTCACCGACCGCTTCGGAGGGCAACGCCACGTTCGCGAACACCTCGTCGCCCCGCACCCATACGTCGCGCAGGCCCTGGAAGCTCGGTCCGTAGGCGAAACCTGCCTCCGCAAGTCCTTCGTAGAGACCGGTGACGTCCACCCGCCGCGCTCCGGCGGGCGGCCACTCAGTCAGCCCGGCACCGGGTTCTCCGGCCCGCGGCGACAGCGATCCCGTGGCGTGCCTGGTCCACACCCCGTCGGTGGCCGCGCCGTCGAACCGCGAATGGATCGAAACCGCGCGCCTGCCTTCGTCGTCCGGTTCCCCGACCACGACCTGCAGTCGCACCCCGTCCGACTCCGGCAACACCAGCGGCGCCTGCAGGGTCAGCTCCTCGACGCGGCCACAGCCCGTCCGGTCACCGGCGGCGACGGCGAGGTCCACCAGCGCGGTACCCGGTACCAGCGCCCGGCCCAGGATGGCGTGGTCGGCGATCCAGCCGTGCGTCCGCATGGACAGGCGGCCGGTCAGCACCACCCCGTCGCCGTCGGCCAGCTCGACGGCTGCCCCCAGCAACGGGTGTTCCTCCGCGGTGAGCCCGAGCAACGCGGGTTCCGCCGTGCCGCTGAAGGAAGTCGTCTCCAGCCAGTACGGCGCGCGCTGGAAGGCGTAGGTCGGCAGGTCGACGCGTCTGGCGCCGGTGCCGTCGAACACCGTCTCCCAGTCCACAGTGGAGCCGTCCACGGACAACCCGGCCAGCGCCGTGATCGCGCTCCGCGCCTCCGGCCGGTCGCCCCGCAGCACAGACCGGAACACCGTGTCCGCATCGGCAAGGCAATCCTGTGCCATGGCGGTCAGCACACCGTCCGGCCCCAGCTCGACGAACTTCGTCACGCCGTGCGCGGCGAGCGTCTCGACGCCGTTGAGGAAGCGGACGGCTTCCCGCACGTGGCTGACCCAGTACGCGGGTGTGCCCTGTTCGCCGGTGACGGCACCGGACACATTGGACACGATCGGGATACGCGGCTCGTGGAAGGTCAGTCCGCCAAGGACCTTCTCCCACTCGGCGAGCATCGGTTCCATCAGCGGCGAGTGGAAGGCGTGGCTGACCGTCAGTCGCTTGGTCTTGCGGCCCTGCGCGGAGAACTCGTCCGCGATCCGCAGCACCGCGGCCACTTCACCCGAGACCACCACGGCCCGCGGCCCGTTGACGGCGGCGATGTCCACCGCGCCCGCGGCGTTCTTCACCTGCACCAGCACCTCGTCCTCGGTGGCCTCCACGGCGACCATGGCACCGATGCCCACCGGCAGCGCCTGCATCAGGCTGCCGCGAGCCGCGACCAGCGCGCACGCGTCGGCAAGGGAGAACACGCCGGCCACGTGTGCGGCGACGAGCTCGCCGAGCGAGTGGCCCAGCAGGAAGTCCGGCCGGATTCCCCAGGACTCCAGCAGCCGGAACAGCGCGGTCTCGACGGCGAACAAGGCCGCCTGCGTGTAAACGGTCTGGGCCAGCAGCTCGGGCTCGCCGAACACCACGTCCCGCAACGGCTTGTCCAGGTACCGGTCGAAATGCGCACAAGCCTCGTCGAACGCCTCGGCGAACACGGGGAACTCGGTGTGCAGCTCGCGTCCCATGCCGAGCCGTTGCGCGCCTTGACCGGTGAACAGGTAGGCCAGCTTTCCGCCGACCGAGGTGCCCTCCACCACCGAAGGGTCGGTGCCGCGCTCGGCCAAGCCGTGCAGCGCACGCAAGGCGGCGGACCGGTCCTCCGCGACGACGACGGCCCGGTGTTCCCAGGACGCCCGCGAAGAGACGAGCGAGTACGCGAGGTCGAGCAGCGAATCCGTGCCCTGTTCCATGGCCGCGGCCAGCCTGCCCGCCTGTGCCCGCACGGCCACGGCCGACCTGCCCGTCACCACCAGCGGAAGGACGGACGGAATCCTCGTGCCCGGCGCCGAGACGGCCGCCTCGGCGGGTGCCTGCTCCAGGATGGTGTGCGCGTTCGTCCCGCTGAACCCGAACGAGGACACCGCGACCCGGCGTGGATGCCCGTTTTCCGCCCACTCGCGGGCTTCGGTGAGCAGTTCGACGGAGCCCGCGGACCAGTCCACCTGTGCCGACGGCGCGTCCACGTGCAAGGTCCTGGGCAGCACGCCGTGGCGCATGGCCATGACCATCTTGATGATGCCCGCCACCCCGGCGGCGGCCTGGGTATGCCCGACGTTGGACTTGACCGACCCGAGCCACAACGGCTCCTCGCGGTCCTGCCCGTAAGTCGCCAGCAACGCCTGCGCCTCGATGGGATCTCCCAGCGAGGTCCCCGTACCGTGTGCCTCCACAGCGTCCACTTCGGACGCTCGAAGCCCGGCGTCGGCCAGCGCCGCGCGGATCACCCGCTGCTGCGAAGGACCGTTCGGCGCGGTCAACCCGTTCGACGCGCCGTCCTGGTTCACCGCGCTGCCCCGCACCACGGCCAGCACGGGATGCCCCTTGCGCCGGGCGTCCGACAGCCGCTCGACCAGGAGCATGCCGATACCTTCGCCCCAGCCCGTCCCGTCGGCGCCGTCGGCGAACGCCTTGCACCGGCCGTCGGCCGCCAGCCCGCGCTGGGCGCTGAACTCGACGAACGCGCCCGGGGTGGACATCACCGTGACCCCGCCGGCGAGCGCCATCTCGCATTCGCCGTTGCGCAGGGACTGCACGGCCCAGTGCAGGGCCACCAGCGAAGACGAACAGGCGGTGTCGACCGTGACTGCCGGACCTTCCAGCCCGAAGGTGTAAGCGACGCGGCCGGACATCACACTGGCCGAGTTGCCCGTGCCGAGGTGACCGTCGTGGCTGTCCTCGGCACCGGCCAGCACCACCAGGTAGTCCTGCCCGTTGGAGCCGACGAACACGCCGGTCCGGCTCCCCCGCACGGACGCCGGGTCGATCCCCGCGCGTTCGAAGGCCTCCCACGAAGTCTCCAGCAGCAGCCGCTGCTGCGGGTCCATCGCCAGCGCTTCCCGCGGCGAGATGTCGAAGAACGTCGGATCGAAATGCGCTGCCATGTCGAGGAAGGCGCCGTCACGGGTGTAGGTGGTGCCAGGGTTCTCGGGGTCGGGGTCGTAGAGCGTCTCCAGATCCCAGCCCCGGTCCGCCGGGAAGTCGCCGACGGCGTCCACCTCGTCCGCGACCAGCCGCCACAGCTGCTCCGGGTTCTCCACCGCGCCGGGGAACCGGCACGCCATACCGACGATCGCGATCGGCTCGCCGTCCGCCATGACGGACCGCTCGGCGGCGACCTCTGCCACTCCGCCGACCAGCTCGTCGAGCAGGTGCCCGGCCAGGACGAGGGGGTTCGGGTAGTCGAAGACCAGGGTGGTCGGCAGGTCGAGACCGACCGCCGGGACCATCCGGTTGCGCAGTTCCACCGCGGTCAGGGAGTCGAAACCCAGTTCGCGGAAGGCACGGTTCGGCTCGACGGCGTCCGGACCGGCGTACCCGAGCACGACGGCGGCCTCGGTGCGCACCAGGTCCAGCAGGGTCGCCAGCTGCCCGGCGCGGTCCGAACGGGAGAGCTCTTCCCGCAGTCCAGTGGTGTGGGGTTCGACCTGGGTGCTCGCCGCTTCCGGCAGTTCGGTGAGCAGGGGGCTGGGTCGCCGGGAGGTGAACACCGGCGCGAACCGGGCCCAGTCCACGTCAGCCACGGTCACCGTCGTGTCGTGCTGTGCGCCTTCCAGCGCCGCCAATGCCCGCTCCGGCGCCAACGCCGCCAGGCCACGCTTCGCGAGCTGCTCGCCCGCTTCTCCGACAGCCATCCCCGCTTCGGCCCACGGACCCCACGCCACCGACAACCCCGGAAGACCATCAGCACGACGCTGCTCCACCAACGCATCCAAGAACGCATTGCCTGCCGCATAGCCAGACTGACCACCGCTGCCCCACGTCGCCGCGATCGACGAAAACACGATGAACGCGTCAAGACCCTCGGTCAGCTCGTGCAGGTTGATCGCACCCGCGACCTTGCTTTCGACCACCCCACGGAACTCGTCCACCGAGCAGTCCGCCAACGGTGTCGACTGCGCGACACCAGCCGCATGCACCACCACCGACAAGCCTTCGAGCTCGTCGATCAGCTCGGCCACCGCCTCGCGATCGGCCACGTCACAGGCCGCCACCGTCACTCTGGTGCCCGACTCCCGCAAGTCCGCGGCAAGATCTTCCGCACCCGGTGAAGCCGCCCCGCGACGGCTGACCAGCACCAGATGCTCGGCACCTCGCTGAGCCAGCCACCGCGCGACCTGACCGCCCAAGGCCCCGGTGCCACCGGTGATCAGCGCCGTGCCACCGAAAGCCCACGGTTCCTGGTCGGCCGCACCGGCCCGCACCAGACGACGCGCGAACACTCCGGACGCCCGAACCGCGACCTGGTCCTCGACACCCGCGAGCACACCCAGCACCCGGTCGTCACCCGAAGCGGGCAGGTCGATCAACCCGCCCCACACCTCGGAATGCTCCAGCGCCGCGACCCGGCCCAAGCCCCACACCTGCGCGGACTCCGGCGCCGACAACCGATCCGACCGGCCGACGGAAACGGCACCCCGGGTCACCGCCCACACCTTCGAACCAGTACCCACCGCCGCCTGGATCACCGGCAACGTCGACGCAGCATCCAAACAGGACACAACACCGGCGAAACGGCCAGGCACCAACAACTCCGAGAGGTCCGGCTGCTCGGCGACCACAACCTCACCAAAACCAGCGAGAGCATCACCTTCAGCCAGAGGCTCCGGCGAGAGCACCAGCCACTCGCCCTCCGGCAGGGCTTCGGACGCTCGCACGGGCACCCACTCCGCCCGATAGCGCCAGCCATCGACCACAGAGGACTCGCGGCGCTTCCGCCGCCATGATGAAAGCGACGACACGAAGCTGTCCAAGGGCTGACCGGCTTCGAGTGCCAGGGACTTCGACAGCGACTCCAGGTCTTCACGCTCGACCGCGTCCCAGAACTCCGCGTCGACGTCGTCCATCGGAGACGCGGTAGCGCTGCCCAGCTCCAGCCAGAAGCGGTCGCGCTGGAAGGCGTAGGTGGGCAGGTCCACCGGGTTTCCGTTGACCAGGGCGGTCCAGTCCACCGCGATACCCCGGGTGTGGAGCGCGCCCAGCGCGGCCATGGCGGTGCGGACCTCAGGCCGGTCACCGCGGAGCAGCGGGACGAACAGAGCTTCAGCATCCGGGAGACAGCTCTGGGCCAGCCCGCTCAACACACCGTCCGGGCCCAACTCGACAAACGACGTCACACCCTCGGCGGCCAGAGCCTTCACACCGTCGGCGAAACGCACGGCCTGACGCACGTGATCCAGCCAGTACCGCGGTGACGCCAAGTCTGCGACGAGACCACCGGACACCACCGGAATCACCGGTGCGGTGAACGTGATGCTCTCAAGTACCTCAGCGAACTCCGCGAGCATCGGCTCCATCAACGGCGAATGGAACGCATGACTCACCTCAAGACGCTTCGTCTTACGCCCCTTGGCCGCAAACTCTCCCGCGATCCGGGAAACCACTGCCTCGGCACCCGAAATCACCACCGAGTTCGGGCCGTTCACTGCTGCGATCCCGAACTCAGCGTCAGGCTCGAACTCGTCCTCGGTCGCCTCGATCGCGACCATCACGCCACCATCAGGCAACGCCTGCATCAGGCGGCCGCGGGCGGACACCAACTTGCCCGCATCCTCCAAGGAGAACACCCCAGCAACATGCGCAGCAGCGATCTCACCGATCGAATGACCCAACAGGAAATCGGGGCGCACACCCCACGACTCGACAAGTCGATACAACGCAACCTCAAGCGCGAACAACGCAGGCTGCGCGAACTCCGTACGACCAAGATCACCCAACGACGGCAGGAACTCGCACGCCGCATCAAAAGCCGCCGCAAAGACAGGGAACTCCGCATACAGCTCCGCCCCCATACCGACCCGCTGCGAACCCTGGCCAGCGAACAGGAACGCCGACCGGCCACGGGAAACCGTCCCGGTGACGACGTCGGCCGAGGAGGTGCCTGCGGCCAGCGCGGTGAGCGCGGCCAGCAGTTCGTCCCGGTTCGTGCCGAGGGCCACGGCGCGGTGTTCCAACGCCGACCGCGTCGTGGCCAGCGAGAAGGCCACGTCCGCGAGTTCTCCGTCCTCAAAGGACGACAACCGCGAGGCCTGCGCCCGCAAGGCCGCGGCGGTCTTGCCGGACAGCACGAACGGCACCACCGAGGGCAGCCGGGGCTCGGCGGCAGGCTCGATGGCCGGGGCCTGTTCGAGGATCGTGTGCGCGTTCGTCCCGCTGATCCCGAAGGAGGAGACGCCTGCCCGCCGGGGGCGGCCGGTGTCCGGCCACGTGCGGGCACCGGTGAGCAGTTCCACCGCGCCGGCGGACCAGTCCACCTGTGTGGACGGTGCGTCCACGTGCAGCGTCTTGGGCAGGACACCATGCTGCAGGGCCATGACCATCTTGATCACGCCGGCCATTCCCGCCGCGGCCTGGGTGTGCCCGACGTTGGACTTGACCGAACCGAGCCACAACGACTCCTCGCGGTCCTGCCCGTAGGTCGCCAGCAGCGCCTGTGCCTCGATCGGGTCGCCCAGCGCGGTCCCGGTGCCGTGTGCTTCGACGGCGTCCACTTCGGACGGTTCCAGCCCGGCACTCGCGAGCGCCGCGCGGATCACCCTCTGCTGTGACGGGCCGTTGGGCGCGGTCAGCCCGTTCGAGGCGCCGTCGGAGTTGATCGCGCTGCCGCGGATCACGGCCAGCACCCGGTGGCCGTGGCGCTGAGCGTCCGACAGCCGCTCGACGAGCAGCATGCCCGCGCCCTCGCCCCACCCGGTGCCGTCGGCGGCGTCGGCGAACGGTTTGCAGCGGCCGTCCGCCGCCAGCCCGCCCTGTGCGCCGAACTCCTCGAACGCGTTCGGGGTGGACATGATGGTGACCCCGCCCGCCAGCGCGAGTTCGCACTCGCCCCTGCGGAGTGCCTGTGCGGCAAGATGCAGTGCCACCAGCGAAGAGGAACAAGCGGTGTCGACGGTGATCGCCGGGCCGCCCAGCCCGAAGCTGTAGGCGATCCGCCCGGACGCGACGCTGGGCGTGGTGCCGGTCAGCACGTGGCCCTGCACCCCGTCGGGCGCCTCGGCGCCCACCGCGTAGCCCTGCGCCGCGGCGCCCACGAACACACCGGCCTGGCTGCCCCGGACCTGGGCCGGGGTGATCCCGGCGCGCTCGAACGCCTCCCACGCGGTCTCCAGCAACACTCGCTGCTGCGGGTCCATCGCCAGCGCTTCCCGTGGAGAGATGCCGAACAAGCCGGGGTCGAACTCGGCGGCGTGGTAGAGGAAACCGCCTTGGGGCGCGTAGGACTCGTCCGCGGCGGTGGTCCAGCCACGATCGGCGGGAAACCCGCCGACCGCGTCGGTCTCGGCGGTCAGCAGCTCCCAGAGGTCCTCCGGCGAAGCCACCCCGCCGGGGAAGCGGCAGCCGATGCCGATGATGGCGATCGGTTCGTCGTCCGCCTTCGCCCTGGTGGCCGTCGACCGTTCGGCCGGGGTCGAACCGGCCAGCTCGCCGAGCAGGAACCTCGCCAGCACGGCGGGCGCGGGGTGGTCGAAGACCGTCGTCGCCGGAAGCCGCACTCCGGTGACGGCGTTGAGCCGGTTGCGGAGGTCGACGCCGGTGAGCGAATCGAAGCCCAGTTCGCGGAACGCGCGATCGGGTTCGATCGCCTCGGCCGAGCGGTAGCCGAGGACCGCGGCGGCTTCGGTGCGGACGAGGTCGAGCAGCACGCGTTCGGCGTCGGCCGCGGACAGCGCGGCGAGCCGTTGCCGCAGGGTCGCGTCGCCGAGTCCGGTGACGGCCGCCGCCTTGCCGCGTCCTGGCCGGATGCCGGCCAGACCGTGCAGCAGGCGCGGGACCTCGGTCTTCGCGCCGCGCAGGCCATCGGTCTGGAGCCGGATCGGGACCAGCAGCGGTTCGTCCGCGGCCAGTGCGGCGTCGAACAGTTCGAGCCCTTCGGCTTCGCCCAGTCCCTCGACTCCGTCACGGCTGAGCCGCGCGACGTCGGCTTCTCCGAGATGCCCGGTGATGCCACCGAGCCGCGACCAGAGACCCCACGCCAGTGAAGTACCCGGGAGCCCGGCGCCGCGCCGCCGATGGGCCAGCGCGTCCAGGAAGACGTTGGCGGCGGCGTAGCCCGCTTGCCCGGCGGCGCCGAAGACCCCGGCGGCTCCCGAAAACACCACGAACAGGTCCAGGTCGAGGTCACGGGTCAGCTCGTCGAGGTGTACCGCCGAGTCCACTTTGGACCGCAGGGTGGCACTGACGCGCTCCGGGGTCAGCGTGTCGACGAGGCCGTCGTCCAGCGCGCCCGCGGTATGCACGACACCGGTCAGCGGCCGGTCCAGCCCGCGCAGGACCGCGGCGAGCTGCTCACGGTCGGCGACGTCGCAAGCGGCCACCTCGACCTCGGCGCCCAGTCCGGTCAGTTCGGCGGCCAGCTCGCTCGCTCCGTCGGCGGCGGGCCCGCGACGGCTGAGCAGGAGCAGGTGACGCACGCCGTGTTCGGCGACGAGGTGCCTGGCCAGCAGCCCGCCGAGGTTGCCGGTGCCGCCGGTGATCAGCACGGTCCCGTCCCCGCCGAGTCCCTCCGGCGCTTCGCCCTGGACGACGCGCGCCAGCCGCGGCACGAGCACCACGCCGTCCCGCACGGCCAGCTCGGGCTCACCGGTGGCCAGTGCCGCGGTGAGCAGGCCGAGATCGGCGGAATCGGTGACGTCGGCCAGCGCGAAGCGGCCGGGGTTCTCCGAACGCGCGGAGCGCACCAAGCCCCAAACCGCCGCCGAAGCGGCGTCCGGCACGTCCTCGCCGGGGTCCGCGGCGATCGCGCCCTGGGTCACGAAGACCAGCCGCGAGCCTGAGAACCGTTCCTGCTTCAGCCAGTCCTGCACTACAGACAGTGCCTTGTGGACAGTCCGATGTGGATCGCCCTCGACGTCCTTCCAGTGCAGCAGGACGGTGTCCGGCACGGGCTCGACGTCGGCCGGTACCGGGTACTCCGGCAGCGCGGCGAACTCGGCGTCGGGCAGCGGGAGGGTTTCCCAGCCGACCCGGAACAGGTTCTTCGACCGCCCGGCTCCCGTCGCCGACGCGGGCCGCAGCGCCAGTGACGCCACCGACGCGACGGGATTTCCCGCGCCGTCGGCGGCCAGGAGGGACACGCTGTCGCCCGCGTGCCGGGTCAGCCGGATCCGCAACGCCGACGCGCCGGTCGCGTGGAGGGACACGCCGGTCCAGGAGAACGGCAGGTATGCCCCGCCACCGCCGAACGACACCGCGCCCAGTGCGTGGAGACCGGCGTCGAGCAGCGCGGGATGCAGTCCGAAGTCGCCCGCACCGGTGTGCTGCTCACGCGGCAGCTCGACCTCGGCGAACACCTCGTCCCCGCGCTCCCACACCGCGCGCAGGCCACGGAAGACCGGGCCGTACTCGAGGCCGACACCGGCGAGTCCGGCGTACAGGCCGTCGATGTCGACCGGTTCGGCCTTCGCGGGCGGCCAGGTGTGCAGTCCCTCGGCCGTGCCCGGGTCCGGCGAGAGGGCGCCGGAGGCGTGCCGCGTCCACGGCATCCCCTCCTCTTCCCGGGAGTAGAAGACCAGGCCACGCAGCCCCGTCTCGTCGGCCGCGCCGACCACGAGCTGCACCTGGACCCCGCCGGTCGCGGGCAGCACCAACGGCACCTCGACCGTCAGCTCCTCCACCCTGGCGCAGCCGACCCGGTCGCCCGCCTGCCCGGCCAGTTCCACGAAAGCGGTGCCCGGCAGGAAAACCCGTCCCAGTACCCGGTGTTCGCCCAGCCACGGGTGGGTGCTCAGCGAAAGCCGTCCGGCGAGCAGGACCTCGTCGCCTCCGGCCACTTCGACCACGGCGCGGAGCAACGGGTGCTGTCCCATGGCGCCGAGCCCGGCGCCGGCGACGTCACCGTGCAGCGCGGGCGAGCTGGTCGGCCAGTAGCGCTCGCGCTGGAACGGATACGTGGGCAGATCCTGCGGAATGGTTCCGATGTTGCCGAGCAACCCCGGCCAGTCCACGTCCACACCATGACAGAACGCCTCACCAGCAGAGAGGAGGAACCGCTCCAGCCCGCCCTCGTCGCGGCGCAACGTGCCCACCACGGGGACATCGACGGTGTCCTCGATCGCCATCGTGAGCACCGGATGCGCGCTGACCTCGACGAACATCTGCAAGCCCTCAGCGGCCAGCCGCTCCACCGCGTCCGCGAACCGGACTGTCTGACGCAGGTTTCGGTACCAGTAGCCACCCGACAACTCAGCCGTGTCCAGCCACTGGGAGTCCACAGTGGAATAGAACGGGATTTCGCCCATGCGCGGGGTCACCGGGGCAAGCAGCTCGGCCAGCTGCGTCTCGATCCGCTCCACGTGAGCCGAATGCGAGGCATAGTCCACCGCCACCAACCGAGCCCGAACACCCTCAGCCTCATACCGGGCCTTCGCCGCAGCCAGCGCATCGGGGTCACCGGACAACACGACCGCGTTCGGACCGTTCACCGCCGCGATCGACACACCCTCATCGACCTCCGTCACCGGGGCGGCCACCGACAACATCCCGCCGAGACCGGCGAGTTCGGCGGCGATCGCTTGGCTCCGCAGCGCCACTACCCGAGCCCCGTCTTCCAGGCTCAAACCACCCGACACCACCGCGGCCGCGATCTCACCCTGAGAGTGACCGACCACCGCCGACGGAACCACACCGAGCGAACGCCACACAGCGGCCAGCGACACCATCACCGACCACAACACCGGCTGAACAACATCAACCCGACCCAACGCGGCCTCATCGTCCAAAACATCAAACAACGACCAGTCCACAAAGGACTTCAAAGCGCTGTCGCACTCCGCCATCCGCGAAGCGAACACCGGGCTCTCCTGCAACAGAGCCGAGGCCATGCCGAGCCACTGCGAACCCTGACCAGGGAACACAAACACGACGCGCTCCACACCGGAGCCAGAACCACGCGCCACACCAGCCGGCTGGTCACCTGCCGCCAACGCGGCAGCCAGACCGGCCTGGTCCTCACCCACCAGCACCGCACGGTGCTCGAACACCGAACGACCGGCCAGCCCCGCCGCCACACCCGCGGCGTCACGGTCGATGGCGAAGTCGGCGAGCCGGGTGGCGGTCTCGGTCAGCGCGCCCGCCGACTTCGCCGACAACACCCAGGGCGCCACCGGCGCGGGCACCGTGACGACGGGTTCGGCCGCCGGGGCCTCTTCGACCACCACATGCGCGTTGGTGCCGCTCATGCCGAACGCGGACACCCCGGCCCGGCGGGGGTTGGCGCCCACCGGCCAGTCCTGGGCCTCGGTCAGCAGCTCCACCGCACCCGCCGTCCAGTCCACATGGGACGAGGGCCGGTCGGCGTGCAGTGTCTTCGGCAGCTTTCCGTGCCGCAGGGCCATGACCATCTTGATCACGCCCGCGACTCCCGCGGCCGCCTGCGTGTGTCCCAGGTTCGACTTCACCGAACCGAGCCACAGCGGGCGATCGCGGTCCTGGCCATAGGTCGCCAGCAACGCCTGAGCCTCGATCGGGTCACCCAGCGCGGTCCCCGTGCCGTGCGCTTCCACGGCGTCCACATCGGACGGCGAAAGGCCCGCACTCGCCAACGCCGCACGGATCACCCGCTGCTGCGAGGGACCATTCGGTGCCGTCAAACCATTCGACGCGCCATCCTGATTCACCGCGGAACCACGCACCACGGCCAACACCGGGTGACCGAGCCGCTGCGCGTCCGACAGCCGCTCCACCAACAGCACGCCGACGCCTTCGCCCCAACCCGTGCCGTCCGCGCCCTCGGCGAACGCCTTGCACCGGCCGTCGGCGGCCAGCCCGCCCTGCGCGGAGAATTCCAGGAACGCGCCGGGCGTGGACATGATCATCACGCCGCCGGCCAGCGCCATCGTGCACTCGCGGCGGCGCAGGGCCTGCACGGCGAGGTGGATCGCGACCAGTGAGGACGAGCAGGCGGTGTCGACCGTGACCGCGGGGCCCTCCAGGCCGAAGGTGTACGAGAGCCGCCCGGACACCACGGCGGCGGCGTTGCCGGTGAGCAGGTGCCCCTCGGTGTCCTCGGCGGAGGCGCGCAGGACAGCGGCGTAGTCCTGGCTGCTCGTACCCATGAACACGCCGACCCGCGCGCCCGACATCGCGGCGGGGGCGATGCCCGCGCGCTCGAAGGCCTCCCACGAGGTCTCCAGCAGCAGCCGCTGCTGCGGGTCCATCGCGAGCGCCTCACGGGGCGAAATACCGAAGAACGCGGGATCGAACCCGGAGGCGTCGTCGACGAACCCGCCGAGCCGGGCGAACCCCGGCTGGTCGAGCTCCCAGGCGCGGTCGCCGGGGAAGTCGCCGACCGCGTCGGTGCCCGCCAGCACCAGGTCCCACAGTTCCTCGGGCGTGCGGACGCCGCCGGGGTACCGGCAGCCCATGCCGACGATGGCGATCGGCTCCTGCTCGGCCACTTCCCGTTCACGCAGGCGCCTGCGCGTTTGATGCAGGTCAGTGGTGGTCAACTTGAGATACTCGCGAAGTTTGTCTTCACTGGCCAATCTGAGCCACCTCGATCACCGCAGACCACGAATACACCCTTGACCGGCACGATCGATCTCGGTGCCGGGAACCAAAGAAAAAAGTATTCGACGGGCGACGGGGGCGACAACCCCTAGGTGACCCCTAGGCACCGCACATCAGCGGTCCGGGCCCCTGACTTGCGTATTGTTCCCGATTGCCATTTCCGGGAAAGCATAGCGCAAACACTTTGTTTTCACTCTTTTCCCGCGGGCGAATTCCCCGAAAGGAATTCGCCCGCGGGAAAAGCGATTATCTGCCGAGCTCGTTGTTGATGAAAGCGAAGATCTCGTCGTCCGAGGCCTCGTCCAGCAGGTCGGCGACCGCCGCCTCCTCCTCGGTCTCCCCGGCTCCCGTCAACCTCGCCAGCGCGGCGTTCAGCCGGGCGGTGACCGAGCCGAGCACGTCCGGGTCGCCGGTCAGCCGCGCCAGGGTGGCGTCGAGCTGGTCCAGCTGCCCGAACAGGCTGTCCACGCCCGTGCCGTCCCCTGAACGCAGCTGCGCCAGGAGGTAGTCGGCCAGCACGGCGGGCTTCGGGTAGTCGAAGACCAGCGTGGCGGGCAACGTGAGCCCGGTGGCGGCCCGCAGCTGGTTGCGCAGGTCCACCGCGGTCAGCGAGTCGAATCCCAGCTCGCGGAACGCCCGGCCCGGTTCGATGGCTTCGAGGCCGCCGTACCCGAGCACCGACGCCGCTTCGGCACGCACCAGCTCCAGCACCGTCCTGACCTGCTCGGCCGGTTCCAGCGCGGCCAGCTTGTCGCGGAGGCCGGCCGAACTGTCTTCGTCCGCCACGGGATCGTCCTCGACGAGCTCGCGGACCTCGGGCAACCCGGTGAGCAGCGGGCTCGGCCGCCGCGTGGTGAACACCGGGGCGAACCGGCGCCAGTCCACGTCGGCGACGGTGACCGTGACGTCCTCCCGCGCCTGCTCCAACGCGGTCAGCGCGCGCTCCGGAGCCAGCGCCTGCAAGCCCCGCTTCGCCAGGCCCTCGCCTGCCTCGCCCTCGGCCATGCCCCCGCCCGCCCAGGGACCCCAGGCGACCGCGAGCCCCGGGAGCCCGTCGGCGCGCCGCTGCTCGATCAGGGCGTCGAGGAACGCGTTCGCGGCGGCGTAACCGCTCTGCCCGCCGCTGCCCCAGGTGGCCGCGATCGACGAGAACACGACGAAATCGGACAGCGACCGTTCCTTCGTGAGCTCGTGCAGGTTCACCGCGCCGTCGACCTTCGCGGAGATCACCGCCGCGAACTCCGCCTCGGTACAGTCCGGCAACGCCGTCGACTGCGCCAGCCCCGCGGCGTGCACGACGACCGAAAGGTCCGGCAGACCGTCGAGCAGGGCGGCCGTCGCCGCCCGGTCCGCGACGTCGCAGGCGGCCAGGGTGACTTCGGCTCCGAGGTCCCGCAGCTCGGCGGCCAGGTCCTCGGCGCCTGGGGACTCCGCGCCACGGCGGCTCACCAGGACCAGGTGCCCGGCGCCGCGCCGGGCCAGCAAGCGGGCGACGTGCCCGCCCAGCGCACCCGTGCCACCGGTCACCAACGCCGTACCGGAAACCGGCCAAGGACCGGGAACCGCCGGAGCGGCAGGCGTCAGCCGTCGGGCGAACACACCGTCGGGCCGCACCGCCACCTGGTCCTCGGTACCGTCGGCCAGCAGCCCGGGCAACGCGGTCAGCGCGTCGTCGCCCAGGTCGGCAGGCAAGTCGGCAGGCAGGTCGACGACGCCGCCCCACACCTCGGGCAGCTCCAGCGCCACGACCCGGCCGAGACCCCACACCTGGGCCTGTTCCGGCGCGTCCGGCCGGTCCGCCGGTCCGGTGGACACCGCGCCCCGGGTGACGGCCCACACCTTCCCGGCGCTCTCGGTGTCGGCCATCGCCTGTACCAGGGTCAGGGTGGCGATGGCGTCCAAAAAGGACAGAACCCCGTCCGGGTGGGACTCGGTGAGCCACGCGGCCCAGCCGTCACGACCGGTCACCCCGGAGACCAGCTCGGCGTCCAGTTCGGCGGCGAGCGCGGCGGCCGCAGGGTCGGCGGCCGCGCAGGCCACCACCCATCGGCCCACCGGCCTGCCGGAGGGAACGGATACCGGCGCCCAGCCGACGCGGTAACGCCAGCGCTGCGCCACCGAGGAATCCCGCTGCCCGCGCCGCCAGGCGGAGAGCGCCGGCAGCACGCTGCTCAGCGACTGGTCGCCGCCCGCGGCCGTCAGGCCGGTCAGCGAGCCGAGGTCACCGGTGTCCACCGCCGCCCAGAACTTCTCGTCCACCGCGTCCGCCGCGGCCTGACCGGGCTCGGCCGGGGAAACCCAGTACCGGTCCCGCCGGAACGGGTAGGTGGGCAGGTCGACCCGGTCGCCGTCGAGCAACGCCGGCCAGCTCACCGCCGCGCCGTGGGCGTAGACCGCCGCGACGGCCGTCACCGCGGTCCGCGCTTCCGGGCGGTCGCCACGCAGCACCGGCACGAACAGCGCGTCCTCCTCCGGCAGGCATCCCTGTGCCATCGCGGTCAGCACGCCGTCCGGCCCGAGCTCCACGAACTTCGTCACCCCGGCGGCGGCCAGCGTCGCCACCCCGTCGGCGAAACGCACGGCCTCGCGGACGTGCGAGACCCAGTACGCGGGTGTGGTCAGCGCGCCATCGAGCGAGCCGGTCACGTTGGACACCACCGGGATCTCGGGCTCGTGGAAAGTGATCGTGCCGAGCACGCGGCCGAACTCTTCGAGCATCGGTTCCATCAGCGAGGAGTGGAAGGCGTGACTCACCACCAGACGCTTGGTCTTGCGGCCCTGCCCGGCGAACTCACCGGCCACCGCGGAGACAGCGGCGTCGGCGCCGGAGAGCACCACGGAACGCGGGCCGTTGACCGCGGCGATGTCGACCGCAGCGCTGTCCTTCTCCAGCAGGTCTCGCACCTCGTCCTCGGTCGCCTCGACGGCGACCATCGCTCCCCCGCCGTCGGTCCCCGAGGGGAGCGCCTGCATCAGCCTGCCGCGCGCGGCCACCAGCTTGCAGGCGTCCGCCAGCGAGAACACGCCCGCCACATGGGCCGCGACGAGCTCCCCGACGGAATGCCCCAGCAGGTAGTCGGGCCGCAGCCCCCAGGACTCCAGCAGGCGGAAGAGCGCGGTTTCGAGGGCGAACAGGGCGGCCTGGGTGTACTCCGTCCTGTTCAGCGACTCGGGATCACTCAGCATCACTTCGAGCAGCGGCAGGTCCAGATACCGGTCGAATTCGGCGCAGATCTCGGCGAGTGCCTCGGCGAACACCGGGAACTCCGCGCTCAGCTCGCGGCCCATCCCCGGCCGCTGCGCGCCCTGCCCGGTGCACAGGAAGGCTGTCCGCCCGGTGGAGACCACCCCGCGGACGATCCCCGGCGCCGAGCCGCCTTCGGCCACGACGTCGAGCGCCCGCAGCAGTTCGGCACGGTCCCGGCCGGTCACCACGGCGCGATGGTCCATCGCGGACCGGCTGACGGCCAGCGAGTAAGCGACGTCCGGGATCCCGGGCGCACCGGACTCCACAAAGGACTTGAGCTCGGCGGCCCTTGTCCGCAGTGCCTGCTCGTCACGGGCGGAGAGCACCCACGGCACGGTGCTCGTCGGCACGGACGCCACCGAAGCCGGGACAGGCGGCGCCTGTTCGATAATGGTGTGCGCGTTGGTCCCGCTGATGCCGAACGACGAAACCGCCGCGCGCCGGGGACGCCCGTTGTCCGTCCACGGCCGGGGCTCGGTCAGCAGCGAGACCGCACCGGCCGACCAGTCCACCTGCGAGGTGGGCTCGTCCACGTGCAGCGTCTTCGGCAGCAGACCGTGCCGCAGGGCCATGACGATCTTGATGATCCCGGCGACGCCCGCCGCGGCCTGGGTGTGGCCGAGGTTGGACTTCACCGAACCGAGCCACAGCGGCTCCTCACGGTCCTGGCCATAGGTCGCCAGCAACGCCTGAGCCTCGATCGGGTCACCCAGCGCGGTCCCCGTACCGTGCGCCTCCACAGCGTCCACATCGGACGATCGCAACCCGGCACTGGCCAACGCCGCGCGAATCACCCGCTGCTGCGACGGACCATTCGGCGCGGTCAACCCGTTCGACGCGCCATCGGAGTTGATCGCGCTCCCCCGCACCACCGCCAAAACCGGGTGACCGTGGCGTTCGGCGTCCGACAGCCGCTCCACGAGCAGCATCCCGGCACCTTCGCCCCAGCCCGTACCGTCCGCGCCCTCGGCGAACGCCTTGCACCGGCCGTCGCCCGCGAGCCCGCCCTGCGCGGAGAACTCCACGAACGCGCCCGGCGTCGACATCACCGTGACCCCGCCGGCCAGCGCCAGCTCGCACTCGCCGGCGCGCAGGGCCTGCACGGCCCAGTGCAGCGCCACCAGCGACGACGAGCACGCCGTGTCGACGGTGACGGCCGGTCCTTCCAGCCCGAGCGCGTAGGCGACGCGGCCGGACATCACGCTGGCCGAGTTCCCGGTGCCGCGGTAGCCCTCGAGGTTCTCCTGGGCTTCGAGCACCAGCGTCAGGTAGTCCTGGCCGTTGGAGCCGACGAACACGCCGGTCCGGCTGCCCCGCACGGACTCCGGGTCGACCCCGGCCCGCTCGAAGGCTTCCCACGAGGTCTCCAGCACGAGCCGCTGCTGCGGGTCCATCGCCAGCGCCTCACGCGGGGAAATCCCGAAGAACGCCGGATCGAACTCACTGGCACCGTGCAGGAACGCGCCCTCCTTGGCGTCAGAGCCTCCGGATTCCCCGTCGCCCGGGTGGTGGAGCCGGTCCAGGTCCCAGCCGCGGTCGGCGGGGAAGCCGCCGACGGCGTCGCGGCCGTCGGCGATCAAGCTCCAGAACTCCTCCGGCGAGCGGACCCCGCCGGGGAAGCGGCAGCCGATGCCGACGATCGCGATCGGCTCGTCGGCCCGGCCGGTGAGCACGGCGGGTTCGGCCACGTCCGGGGTGTGGCCGACGAGTTCGGCGCACAGCCAGGCCGACAGCACCGACGGGGTCGGGTAGTCGAAGACGAGGCTGCTGGGCAGCGGCAGCCCGGTGGTGGCCTCCAGGGAGTTCCGCAGCTCCACCGCGGTCAGGGAGTCGAACCCGAGGTCGCGGAAGGCCCTGTCGGCGGCCACCGCGTCACGCCCGGGATACCCGAGCACCGCGGCGGCCTCGGCCCGCACGAGGTCCAGCAGCACGGCTTCCTGCCGCGGCCGGGGAAGTCCGGCGAGCTTGCCGCCGAGCATCCCCGACGCCGCTTCGGCCGGTTCTTTGTTCTCGGCGACCGCGGCCTCCGGAAGCTCGACCAGCAGCCGGGCGGCGCGAGTGCCGCTGAACAACGGCGCGAACCGGGTCCAGTCCACGTCGGCCACGATCACGGCGGGCCGCCCCGCGGCCACGCTGACCCCGAGTGCCCGCACGGCCAGCTCGGGTTCCATCCCCGGCAGGCCGAGCGCACCGAGCCCGGCGGCGACCCCGGCGGCCATGCCGTCACCCGCCCACGGGCCCCACGCGATGGCGGTGCCCGGCAGGCCGTCGGCGTGACGCTGCTCCATCAGCGCGTCGAGGTGTGCGTTCGCGGCGGCATACGCCGCCTGACCGGCACTGCCCACCGCACCGGCGAAGGCCGAGAAGACCACGAAGGCGTCCAGGTCACCGGTCAGGTCGTGCAGGATCCGCGCACCCTCCACTTTGGACTTCAGGACCGCGTCGACCCGTTCTGCCGTCAAGCCGTCCAGCATGCCGTCGTCGAGGACACCGGCGGTGTGCACCACGGTGGACACCGGATGTCCGCGCAGCAGACCGGCCACGGCCTCGCGGTCGGTGACGTCGCAGGCGGCGATGGTCACCTCGGCACCGAGCGCGCGGAGGTCGGCTTCCAGCGCCTCGCTCCCCGGGGCGCCGGGGCCACGGCGGCTGGTCAGCACGAGGTGCCGGGCACCGCCCTCGGCGGCCCAGCGGGCGACCCGCGCGCCCAGCGCGCCGGTCCCGCCGGTGACCAGCACGGTCCCGCTCGGCCGCCAGGTGGTCTCCACCGGATCGGCGGCCCGCACCAGCCGCCGGGCGAAGATCCCGGACTGCCGGACGGCGAGCTGGTCCTCGGCCCCGGCCAGCGCGCCGAGCACCAGGGCGTAGGTCCGGTCGTCGGCCTTGGCGGGCAGGTCGAGGAGACCACCCCACCGCGCCGGTTGTTCGAGCCCGGCCACCCGGCCGAGACCCCAGATCTGCGCCTGCGCGGGATCCGCGACACGGTCGGACGGCCCCGTCGACACCGCGCCGCGGGTGATCGCCCAGCAGGGCGCGGTGATCCCCGCGTCGTTCAGCGCCTGGAGGAACACCAAGGACGTGAGCATGCCTCCGCCCGCCAGGCCCAGCAGCGAGACCACGCCGGTCACCCCGTCGCCGGCCGCGCGGAGGCTGTCGGCGAGGGTTTCGCGATCGGCGTCGGCCAGGCCGAAGGGCACGGCATGCGCACCGAGCGCCGACAGCAGACCGCTGACGGCCTCGTCGTCCTGAAGTCCTTCGGGGAACGCCACCAGCCACCGGCCGGACGGCGGTCCGCCGGGTTGCGACACCGGCCGCCAGTCCGCCCGATACCGCCAGGAGTCCACAGTGGACTTCTCGTTGCCACGCCGTCGCCACGCGGACAACGCGGGCAGCACCGTGGCGAGTTCCTCTTCGCCGACCTGCAACGACGCGGCCACCGCTTCGGCGTCCTCGCGGTCCACCGCTTCCCAGAATCCCGGGTCGCCGTCGCCCTGGCCCGCCGGGGCGGGCGCGGCGACGGTCAGCCAATAGCGCTCCCGCTGGAACGCGTAGGTCGGCAGCTCCGGCCGGGCGCCGCCGACGACGCTGCTCCAGCGCACGCCCGCGCCCCGCACGTGGAGGCGGGCGAGCGCGGTCACCGCGGTGCGCACCTCGGGCCGGTCCCGGTGCAGCAGCGGGACGAAGTCCACCCCTGCGGCATCGGGCAGGCAGTCCCGCGCGGCCGCGCAGAGCGTGCTGTCCGGGCCGAGCTCCAGGAAGGTCGTGACCCCGAGGCCGTGCAGCATCCGGACGCCGTCGGCGAACCGGACGGCCCGGCGCACGTGCGCCAGCCAGTAAGCGGGCGAGGCGAGATCGTCGGTGACCGCGCCGGTCAGGTTCGACACCACGGGAATCCCCGCGGCACCGAACGTCAGGGTCTCCAGTACCGCGCGGAACTCCGGCAGCATCGGCTCCATCAGCGGGGAGTGGAACGCGTGACTGACCCGGAGGCGCCTGGTCCGGTGGCCCCGCCCGGCGAGCTCGCCCGCCACGCGCAGCACCACTTCTTCCGTGCCGGACAGCACCGCGGCACGGGGGCCGTTCAACGCGGCGATGCCGGCGTGCTCCTCGGCTCCGCTCAGCAGCGGCAGGATCTCTTCCTCGGCGGCCTCCACCGCCACCATCGCCCCGCCGGACGGCAGTGCCTGCATGAGCTTCCCGCGGGCGGCCACCAGTTTGCAGGCGTCCTCCAGCGACAGCACCCCGGACACGTGCGCGGCGGCGATCTCGCCGACGGAGTGCCCCATCAGGTAGTCCGGCCGCACTCCCCAGGACTCGGCGAGCCGGAACAGCGCGACCTCGACGGCGAACAGCGCCGCCTGGGCGTGCACGGTCTGGTCCAGCAGGTCGTCACCGGCGTACGTCACCTCGGCCACCGACCCGCCCAGCAGCTCGTCCAGCCGGGCGCAGACCAGCCCGAAGTGCTCGGCGAACACCGGGAACTCCGCGGCCAGTTCGCGGCCCATGCCCAGGCGCTGCGAACCCTGCCCGGTGAAGAGGAAGGCGACCTTGCCCTTGCCCTGCTCCCCGCGCACCACCCCGGCGGCGGACTCGCCCGCGGCCAGGACGTCGAGGGCTCGCGCGAGCTCGGCGCGGTCGGCGCCGAGCACCACCGACCGGTACGGCAGTGCCGACCGTCCGGTGGCCAGGACGTTGGCGACGTCCGCCGGCTCCGCCGATTCGTCCACAATGGAACGGAGTCGGGCCGCTTGCGCCCGCAGGGCAAGCTCACTCTTGGCGGAGAGAACCCACGGCACCACCGAGGGCGAGCGCGCGGGCTCCGGTGACGGCTCCGGCGGCGCCTGCTCCAGGATGACGTGCGCGTTCGTGCCGCTGATGCCGAACGAAGAAACCCCGGCGCGGCGCGGCGCGGCGTCGTCCGGCCAGTCGCGGGCTTCGGTGAGCAGCGAGACCGCGCCCGCCGACCAGTCGACCCGGGAGGTCGGCTCCGCGGCGTGCAGGGTCCTCGGGAGCGAACCGTGCCGCATCGCCATCACCATCTTGATGACACCCGCCACGCCCGCCGCGGCCTGCGTGTGGCCGAGGTTCGACTTCACCGAACCGAGCCACAACGGCTGATCCCGGTCCTGACCGTACGTCGCCAGCAATGCCTGAGCCTCGATCGGATCACCCAGCGCGGTACCCGTACCGTGCGCCTCCACAGCGTCCACATCGGACGGTTCCAGGCCCGCACTCGCCAACGCCTCGCGGATCACCCGCTGCTGCGAAGGACCATTCGGCGCTGTCAAACCATTCGACGCGCCATCGGAGTTGATCGCGCTCCCGCGCACCACGGCCAGCACCCGGTGACCGAGCCGCCGCGCGTCCGACAGCCGTTCCACGAGCAGCATCCCGGCGCCTTCACCCCAGCCCGTGCCGTCCGCGCCCTCGGCGAACGCCTTGCACCGGCCGTCGGCGGCCAGCCCGCCCTGCGCGCTGAACCCTTCGAACGCGGTGGACGTCGACATGATGGTCACCCCGCCGGCCAGCGCCAGCTCGCACTCCCCCTGCCTGAGCGCTTGCGCGGCCCAGTGCAGCGCGACCAGCGAAGACGAGCAGGCGGTGTCCACCGTGACCGCCGGACCCTCCAGCCCGAAGGAGTAGGCGACCCGGCCCGACACCACGCTCGGCGTGGTGCCGATCATCAGGTGTCCCTCGACGGCTTCCGGTAGATCGCCCGCCCCGGCGCCGTAACCCTGCGGTCCCGCGCCGACGAACACGCCGGTCCGGCTGCCCCTCAGCGTCGAGACGTCGATACCGGCGTGCTCGAACGCCTCCCAGGAGGTCTCCAGCAGGATCCGCTGCTGCGGGTCCATCGCCAGCGCCTCACGCGGGGAGATCCCGAAGAACTCGGCGTCGAACTCGGCCGCGTCGTGGATGAACCCGCCCTCGTGGGCGTAACCGGCGTCCGGCTGCCAGCCGCGATCGGCGGGGAAGGCGGAGATCGCGTCGCCGCCTTCGGCCAGCAGCGCCCACAGGTCCGACGGCGAGGTGACGCCGCCGGGGAACCGGCAGCCGATGCCCACGATGGCGATCGGCTCGTCGGTCACCGTGGCCGTCCTGCTCACCACGGCGGCGGCCGTGGTGTCGCCGGACAGTTCCGTGCGCAGGTACCCGGCCAGCGCCTCGGGTGTCGGGTAGTCGAACACGAGGGTCGCGGTGAGCTTGAGACCGGTCACCTCGGTCAGGCGGTTGCGCAGTTCGACGGCGGTGAGCGAGTCGAAACCCAGTTCGCGGAACGACGAACCGCTCGAAACGGCGTCAGGCCCGGCGTACCCGAGCACGGCGGCGGCCTCGGTGCGGACCAGGTCCAGCAGGAACTCCTGGCGAGCGGCTTCGGGCAGTGCCCGCAACCGGAGGGACAGCGCCGAGTCGGCCGGTTCGGCGACGGCGTCGACCTCGGTCACGGCGGCCAGCAGCGGACTGGGCCGGTGTGCGGTGAACACCGGGACGAACCGCGGCCAGTCGACGTCCGCGACGGTGACGGTGACCTCGTCGTGGTCGAGCGCGTGCCCGAGCGCCGCGGTGGCCAGTTCCGGGGCCAGCCCGGTCAGGCCGAGCCGGTGCAGCTGCGCACCGGCCTCGCCCGCGGCCATGCCGTCGCCAGCCCACGGGCCCCACGCCACCGAAGTGCCGCTGAGCCCCTGACCTCGACGCAATTCCACCAGCGCGTCGAGGTAGGCGTTGGCCGCGGCGTAACCGCTCTGCCCCGCGCTGCCCCAGGTGGCGGCGATCGAGGAGAAGACCACGAAGGCGTCCAGGTCCTCGGTGAGCTCGTGCAGGTGGCGGGCGCCTTCTACCTTGGCCGCCACCACCTCGGCGAACTCGGCGGGATCGGTGTCGGCCAGTGCGGTCAGCTGCGGCACTCCCGCCGCGTGCACGACCGCCCGCACCGGGGCGCCGTCGTCGGCGAGCCGCCGCAGGAGCCCTTCCACCGCCGCGCGGTCCGTGACGTCGCAGGCGACCAAGGTGACCGCACTGCCGAGCGCGCGAAGTTCGTCGGCGAGCTCAGTCGCGCCTCCGGCTTGCGCGCCGCGACGTCCGCAGAGCACCAGGTGCTCGGCGCCGCGGCCGGCGAGCCACCGGGCGACTTGAGCGCCGAGCGCGCCGGTGCCGCCCGTGAGCAGCACGGTGCCCGTCGGCCGCCAGGCCGTCGTCTCCTCGCCGGACGGCGCCGCGCGGACGAGCCTGCGGGTGAAGATTCCCGACGGCCGGACCGCGACCTGGTCTTCGGTCCCGCCGAGCAACGACATCGCCTCGGCGGCCAGCGGGCCCCCGTCGGCGGGGAGGTCGATGATCCCGCCCCAGGTCGCGGGGAGTTCGAGCGCGGCGACCCTGGCGATGCCCCACAGCTGCGCGGCGACCGGGTCGGGCGGCCCGTCGGCCGCGGACACCGAGACCGCGCCCCGGGTGACCGCCCAGATCCGGGTGTCGAGCCCCGACAGTGCCTGGAAAAGCACCAGAGATCCGGCGACACCCCAGTCGGCGAGGCCGAGCAGGGACACCACGCCGTCCGGGGCGTGTTCGCCCAGCACGCCCGCGAGGGTTTCGCGGTCGAGGTCGGCCGGGGTCAGGCAAAGCGTCCGGGCACCGGGCAAAGCGGCCACGACGGCCAGCGCTGTCTCCGCTGTCTCGTACCCGCTGGGCAGCACCACCAGCCAGGAGCCGGACGGGATGCTTTCCTTGCTGGACAAAGGTTCCCAGGAGATCCGGTAGCGCCAGTCGGCGGTCTCGGCGAGCTCGGACCGGCGGCGGTGCCAAGCCGAAAGCGAAGGCAGCAGCGAACGCAGCGGCTCACGGTCCTCGCCGTGGACCTGGAGGGTCGCGGCCAGCGAATCGAGGTCGGCCCGCTCCACCGCCGCCCAGAACCGGGCGTCGACGGGCTCACCCGCGTGGCCCTCCTGGGCCGGGGTGTCGAGCCAGAACCGCTCCCGCTGGAAGGCGTAGGTCGGGAGATCCGCGAGGCTCGCGCCGGGGTAGAGCGCGGCCCAGTCCGGTGCCCGCCCGCGAACGTGCAGCCCGGCGAGCGCGGCGAACAGCGAGTTCTCCTCGGGCCGGTCCTTGCGCAGCACCGGCAGGTAAGCGACGTCCGGCAGGGTTTCCTGGGCCATCGCGGACAGCACGCCGTCCGGTCCCAGTTCGACCACGGTCGAGATGCCCCGGGCCCGCAGCACGGCGACCCCGTCGGCGAACCGCACGGCCCGGCGGACGTGGGCGAGCCAGTATTCGGCGTCCGGCGCGGTCACCGGTTCGCCCGTCACGTTGGATACCAAGGGAATGACGGGCTCACCGAAGCGCAGCCCTCGAAGCACTTCGGCGAACCCGTCGAGCATCGGTTCCATCAACGGCGAGTGGAAGGCATGGCTCACCCGCAGGCGCCGGGTCTTGCGCCCGGTCGCCGCGAGCCGCGCGGCCACGGCGTCGACGGCGGCTTCGGTGCCGGAGACCACAGTGGACCGCGGGCCGTTGAGCGCGGCGATGCCCACCTCATCGGTGAGCAGGGCGAGCACCTCGGCTTCGGTGGCCTCGAGTGCCGCCATCGCGCCCCCGGCGGGAAGTGCCTGCATCAGCCTGCCGCGCGCGGCCACCAGCTCGCAGGCGTCCGCGAGCGACAACACCCCGGACACGTGCGCGGCGGCGATCTCACCGACCGAGTGGCCGAGCAGGACGTCCGGCCGGATGCCGAAGGACTCGGTGAGGCGGAACAGCGCGACCTCGACGGCGAACAGGGCGACCTGGGTGTAGGCGGTCCGGTCGAGCAGATCCGCTTCCGGCGTCCCGGCGGCGGCGAAGACCACTTCACGCAGCGGGCTGTCGAGCAGACCGTCGACGTTCTCGCACACCTCGTCGAAGGCCTTCGCGAAGACAGGGAAACGCTGGTACAGCTCACGACCCATGCCTGGCCGCTGCGCGCCCTGGCCGGTGAAGAGGAAGGCCACCCCGCCCGGTACGGCCGAGCCTCGGATCACCTGCGCCGACGACGTGGCCTCCGCGAGCGCGGTCAGACCGGCCAGCAGTTCGTCACGGTCGGCGCCGAGGACCACGGCCCGCTCGTCCAGCGCCGACCGGGTCACGGCCAGTGAATACGCGGTATCCACGAGGTTTTCCGCGCCGGCCACGGTCTCGCGGAGCCTGCTCGCCTGCGCCCGCAGGCCGTCCGGTGTCTTGCCGGACAGCGGCAGGGCGACGAGGCCCGGCTGCTCCGGCGCGGCCTCGGCCGGGGTCTCGGCGGGCGCCTGTTCGAGCACGGTGTGCGCGTTGGTGCCGCTCAGCCCGAACGAGGAGACCCCGGCCCGGCGCGGACGGCCGGTTTCGGGCCAGTCCCGCGTCCGGTCCACCACGGAAACCCGGCCCGCCGACCAGTCGACGTGCGGACTGGGCCCGTCGAAATGCAGCGTGCCCGGCAAGGTGCCGTGCCGCAGGGCGAGCACCGTCTTGATCACGCCCGCCACCCCGGCCGCCGCCTGGGTGTGGCCGATGTTGGACTTCACCGCGCCGAGCCACAACGGCTCCTCGCGGTCCTGCCCGTAGGTGGCGAGCAGCGCCTGCGCTTCGATCGGGTCGCCGAGTTCGGTGCCGGTGCCGTGGGTCTCGACAACGTCCACTTCGGACGGTCGCAGCCCGGAGTTCGCCAGCGCGGCGCGGATCACGCGCTGCTGCGAGGGCCCGTTGGGCGCGGTGAACCCGTTCGAGGCGCCGTCGGAGTTGATCGCGCTGCCGCGGACGACGGCCAGGATCCGGCGGCCGTGGCGGCGCGCGTCGGACAGCCGCTCCACCAAGAGCATGCCTGCGCCTTCGCCCCAGCCGGTGCCGTCGGCGCCGGCCGCGAAGGGCTTGCAGCGGCCGTCCGCGGCGAGTCCGCCCTGGGCGGTGAACTCGGCGAAGGCGCTCGGTGTCGACATCACCGTCACGCCGCCGACCAGCGCCATCTCGCACTCGCCGCCACGCAGTGCCTGCGTCGCGAGGTGCAGCGCCACGAGCGACGACGAGCAGGCGGTGTCGACGGTGACCGCCGGGCCCTCCAGCCCGAAGGTGTAAGCCACCCGGCCGGACAGCACGCTGGCCGAGTTGCCGGTGCCCAGGTATCCCTCGGTCTCCGCGCCGCCCTGGTCCACCAGCGCGACGTAGTCCTGGCCGTTGGTGCCCGCGAACACGCCGATCCGCTTGCCACGGACCGAATCCGGTGCGATGCGGGCGCGCTCGAAGGCCTCCCACGAGGTCTCCAGCAGCAATCGCTGCTGGGGGTCCATCGCCAGCGCCTCACGCGGCGAGATCCCGAAGAAGCGGGGCTCGAACCCGGCGACGTCATCGAGGAACGCACCGGTCCCTGTCGCGAGCCAGCCGCGGTCCGTGGGGAAGCCGGTCATCGCGTCGCGGCCGTCGACGAGCAGCTGCCAGAAGTCCTCCGGCGTCGCGACCCCGCCGGGGAAGCGGCAGGCCATCGCGACGATCGCGATGGGCTCGTCGGTGACGGCGGGGGCGGTGACCGCCGCCGGTGTTTCCGCCTCGGCGCCGAGAAGTCCCGCCAGCAGATGCGCGGCGAGCGCGGCCGGGGTCGGATAGTCGAAAACCAGGCTGCTGGGCAGTTTCAACCCGGTCGCGGCGGCGATCCGGTTGCGCAGCTCGATCGCGGTCAGCGAGTCGAAACCGAGCTCCCGGAAGGCACTGCCCGAGTCCACCAGCGCCGGGTCGGGATACCCGAGTACCGCGGCGGCTTCGGTGCGGACGGTGGCGAGCAGGACACGCTCCCGCTCGGCCGGGTCGAGACCGGCGACGCGGGCGGCCAGCCCGGTGAGCCGGGGTCCGGTCCCCGCGGGCACCGGCGCGAGTTCGGCCAGCAAGGGACTGGGCCTGCCGGAGCGGAACGCGGGCGCGAACCTGTCCCAGTCCACGTCGGCCACGACGGTGATCGCCCTGGCGCTGCCCACGGCCCGGCCGAGCGCTTCGAGCGCGACGTCCGGACCCATCGCGGGCAGGCCCAGCGCGTCGAGGCCGCCTGCCGCGCGGGCGGCCATGCCGTCCCCGGCCCACGGGCCCCAAGCGATCGCGGTGGCGGGCAGGCCGTCGGCACGCCGCTGCTCGGCGAGGGCGTCGAGCACGGCGTTCGCGCCCGCGTAGTTGCCCTGGCCCGCGCTGCCGATCGTGCCCGCGAAGGCGGAGAACAGGACGAACGCGTCGAGGTCGAGATCGCGGGTGAGTTCGTGCAGGTGGACAGCGGCGCCGGCCTTGCCGGGCAGCACGGCGGCGAGGCGGTCGGCGGTCAGGCCGTCGAGCACGCCGTCGTCGAGGATCCCGGCGGTGTGGACGACCGCGGTCAGCGGCCCTGCTGCGGCGACGAGTTCCGCCACCGCTGCCCGGTCGGCGACGTCGCAGGCAAGGATCGTGACCTCGGCGCCCAGCGCGCGAAGGTCCGCCGCCAGCTCGGCGGCGCCCGGAGCGTCCGGCCCCCGTCGCCCGGCGAGCACGAGCCTGTCGGCTCCGGCGGCCGCGGCCCAGCGGGCCACCCGCGAGCCGAGCGCGCCCGTGCCGCCGGTGATCAGGACCGTGCCACGGGGCTGCCACGACCGGTCGGTGCCTGTGGTCGCGGCGGCTCTGGTCAGCCTGCGGGCGAACACACCCGACGGCCGGATCGCGAGCTGGTCTTCGGTGCCGCCCAGTACGGCCAGTGTGTGCCGCAGCGTCTGTTCGTCGTCCTCGGCGGGCAGGTCGAGCAGCCCGCCCCAGCGGTCAGGATGTTCCAGCGCGGCCACGCGGCCGAGGCCCCAGAGCTGAGCCTCTTCCGGCCGGGCCACCCTGTCGGCCGGTTCGACGGACACCGCCTGCCGGGTGGCCGCCCAGAGCGGCGCTTCGAGTCCGGCGTCCCCGAGTGCCTGCAGGAGCACCAAGGTGCCCGCACCGTCCATTCTGGACAGTACGCCGGTGAACCCGGTCAGATCCGCGAGGCGGGTGGCCAGTTCCGCGCGGTCCGGGGTGCCGGTGAGGACCAGTACCTGGGCGCGGTCGCCGAACGCCTCCAGCAGCCGCGTGTCCTGGTGCGACTCGGGCAGCACCACCAGCCAGCGGCCGTCGGGATCGGCGGTGCCCGTGGGGGTCAGCGGCCGCCAATCGACCTGATACGCCCAGGAGTCCGCCTCCGCTTCCTGCCGACGGCGGTGCCGCCACGCCGCCAGCGCGGGCAGCGCGGCTCGCAATGGCTGATCGGCGTCTACGGAGAAGGTGGTGGCGATCGATTCGACGTCGTCGCGTTCGACGGCCGCCCAGAACTCCGCGTCGAGCGGGTCGGCGACGGCCTCGGTGATCGCCGGGTCGAACCAGTACCGCTCGTGCTGGAAGGCATAGGTGGGCAGCTCGACGCAGTTCCCGCTGACCAGCGCGGTCCAGTCCACCTCGGTGCCCCGGGTGTGGAGCGCGCCCAAAGCGGTGATCGCGGTGCGGACCTCGGGCCGGTCGGCTCGCAGGATCGGCGCGAACAGGGCGTCCGTGTCGGGCAGGCAGCCTTGCGCCAGACCGCTCAGCACCCCATCGGGACCCAGTTCGAGGAAGGAGGTGACGCCTTGTGCGGCCAACGTTCTCACGCCGTCGGCGAAACGCACGGCCTGACGCACATGATCCAGCCAGTACTGCGGTGACGCCAAGTCTGCGGCGAGTTCACCGGACACAGTGGACACGAGGGGAATCACCGGTGCGTTGAACGTGATCCCGGTGAGGACTTCAGCGAACTCGGCGAGCATCGGCTCCATCAACGGCGAGTGGAACGCATGGCTCACCTCAAGCTGCTTCGTCTTACGCCCCTTGGCAGCGAACTCTTCAGCAAGAGCGACAACCGCAGACTCGACACCCGAAATCACCACCGAGTTCGGACCGTTCACCGCAGCGATCCCGAACTCAGCCGTCGGCACGAACTCGTCCTCGGTCGCCTCGATCGCGACCATCACACCACCAGCAGGCAACGCCTGCATCAACCGACCACGAGCCGACACCAGTCTGCCCGCGTCCTCCAGAGAGAACACCCCAGCGACATGCGCGGCAGCGATCTCACCGATCGAGTGGCCCATCAAGAAATCAGGGCGCACACCCCACGACTCAACAAGTCGATACAGCGCAACCTCAAGCGCGAACAACGCAGGCTGCGCGAACTCAGTCCGGCCAAGATCACCCAACGACGGCAGAAACTCGCACGCCGCATCAAAAGCGGCCGCGAAAACAGGAAACTCGGCATACAGCTCCGCACCCATACCGACGCGCTGCGAACCCTGACCCGCGAACAGGAACGCCGACCGGCCACGGGAAACAGCACCGGTGACGACGTCGGCCGAGGAGGTCCCTGCGGCCAGCGCGGTCAACCCGGCCGTCAGGTCGTCCCCGAGCACCACGGCGCGGTGCTCCAGCGCCGTGCGGGTCGTCACCAGCGAGAAGGCCACGTCGACAGGGTCCACCCCACTGTCCACAACAGACAGCAGCCGGTCGGCCTGCGCCCGCAGGGCGGCCGGGGTCTTGCCGGACAACACGAACGGCACCACCGACGGCGCGGCGGGCTCGACCCGCTCGACATCGTCGGCAGGGGCCTGTTCCAGTACCGCGTGCGCGTTGGTCCCGCTGAAGCCGAAGGACGAGACCCCCGCCCGCCGCGGGCGCCCGGTTTCCGGCCAGGACTTGGCTTCGGTGAGCAGTTCCACCGAACCCGCCGTCCAGTCCACCCGCGACGACGGCGTGTCGGTGTGCAGCGACTTCGGCAGCACGCCGTGCCGCATCGCCATGACCATCTTGATCACTCCGGCCACCCCGGCGGCGGCCTGGGTGTGCCCGAGGTTCGACTTCACCGCCCCCAGCCACAACGGCCGCTCGCGATCCTGGCCGTACGTCGCCAACAAGGCCTGCGCCTCGATCGGGTCACCCAGCGCGGTGCCCGTGCCGTGCGCCTCCACGACGTCCACTTCGGACGGTGTGAGCGCGGCGTTGGCCAGCGCGGCCCGGATCACGCGACGCTGCGAAGGCCCGTTCGGCGCGGTCAGCCCGTTGGAAGCGCCGTCCTGGTTCACCGCGGATCCCCGCACCACGGCCAGGACCCGGTGTCCCGCGCGGCGGGCGTCCGACAAGCGCTCCACCAGGAGCACGCCGGCACCCTCGCCCCAGCCGGTGCCATCGGCGGCGTCGGCGAAGGGTTTGCACCGGCCGTCCACCGCGAGGCCACGCTGGCGGCTGAAGTCCAGGAACGCCGCCGGGGTGGACATGATGGTGACTCCGGCGGCCAGCGCCAGGTCGCATTCGCCGTTGCGCAGCGCCTGCACCGCGAGGTGCAGGGCCACCAGCGAGGAGGAGCAGGCGGTGTCGACGGTGACCGCCGGACCTTCCAGCCCGAAGGTGTAGGCCACCCGGCCGGACAGCACCGCGGCCGCGTTCCCGGTGCCGAGGAAGCCTTCCAGCTCGTCCGGGCCGTTCTCCAGCAACGAGACGTAGTCCTGGTTGTTGGTGCCGGCGAACACGCCGGTCCGGGTGCCCTTCACCGCGGGCAGGGCGATGCCGGCCCGTTCGAAGGCCTCCCACGAGGTCTCCAGCAGCAGCCGCTGCTGCGGGTCCATCGCGAGCGCCTCACGCGGGGAAATGCCGAACAGTCCGGGGTCGAACTGTCCGGCGTCGTGGACGAACGCGCCTTCGCGGGCGTAGCTGGTGCCCGCGTGGTCGGGGTCCGGGTGGTACAGCTCGTCCAGCTTCCAGCCTCGGTCGGTGGGGAAGCCGCCGACCGCGTCGGCCCCGTCGGCGAGCAGCCGCCAGAGGTCCTCCGGCGAAGCGACCCCGCCGGGGTACCGGCAGGCCATGCCCACGATGGCGATCGGCTCCCGCGCGGCGTCCAGCAGGCGTTGGTTCTGTTCGCGCAGCCTGCCGGTCTCCTTGAGCGACGCCCTCAGCGCATCGACGACTTTTTCGGAAGGCGTACCCATCATCATCCCCATCTGGCTGTGTCAATCAGGAATTGCCGTCGAGCGCGATCTTCACCAGGTTGTCGAGATCCATCGAGTCGAGGAGATCCCCGTCCCCCGACTGGTCCGGCGAATCCGGGTCCGCCAGCCCGGCCAGCCGCAGCAACGTGCCACTGAGCCCGGCTTCCCGCAGCGCGGCCGGCGAGATCAGGGCCAGCGCACGGCGAAGCCGCCCGTCCTCGTCGGACTCGTCCTCGTCCCCGGCTATCTCCGCGGCCAGGTGCGCGACGAGCGCGTCCGGGCTCGGGTGGTCGAACACGGTGCTGGCCGGCAACGGGACCCCGGCCGCGGCGGCGAGCCTGTCCCGCAGCTCCACCGCGGTGACCGAGTCCAGCCCGAGGTCGCGGAACGGACGCGCGGGACCGATGTCGCCGCCGCCCGGCAGCTGGAGCACCGCCGCGGTCTCGGCGCAGACCAGGTCGAGCAGGGTGCGCCGGAGTTCGGCCGGGCTCATCCCGGCCAGCTCGTCCCGCCGCCCCGGCTCCGCGACCGCGGCCGGTCCGGTGGCGGCCTCCGGCAGCGTGTCGAACAGCCGGGCAGGCCGGGCCGAGGTGAACACCGGCAGGAATCGTGACCAGTCGACGTCGGCGATGGTCACCGCGGCGTCCCCGGCGCCGACCGCCCCGGCCAGCGCGAGGAGCGCCCGTTCGGGCGCCAGCCCCGCCAGCCCGAGCCGCCGCAGCTGTTCACCGCCCTCGCCGTCGGCCATGCCCCCTTCGGCCCAGGGGCCCCACGCGATCGCGGTCCCCGGAAGCCCGTCGGCGCGTCGCTGCTCGATCACCGCGTCGAGCGCGGCGTTGGCGGCCGAGTAGCCGCTTTGCCCGGCGCTGCCCCAGATCCCGGCGATGGAGGAGAACACGACGAACGCGTCGAGGTCCCGGTCGCGGGTGAGTTCGTGCAGGTGGACCGCACCGGCGACCTTGCCTTCGAGTACCTCGGCGAATTCGGCCGCCGAGGTCTCGCCCAGCGGCGCCGAACGGGACACCCCGGCCGCGTGCACCACCGAATCCGGCCCGGCGGGCAGGCTCTGGAGCAGGGCGGCGACGGCGTCGCGGTCGGCCACGTCGCAGGCGGCGACCGTGACCTCGGCGCCGAGTCCGCGCAGTTCCTCGGCGAGGTCCCCGGCACCGGGCGCGTCGGCGCCCCGCCTGCTGGTCAGCACCAGGTGGCCGACGCCGTTGCGCGCCGCCCATCGAGCCACCCGCGCGCCCAGCGCGCCGGTGCCACCGGTGATCAGGACCGTGCCCGACGGCCGCCAAGCCGTGGCTCCCGCCGGTTTCACGGACCGGACGAGCCGCCGGGCGAACGTCCCGGTGGACCGCACGGCCACCTGGTCTTCGTCCCCGGCGAGCACGTCGAGTACCCGCTCGGCGGCACGGTCGTCACAGTCGGCAGGAAGGTCGACGAGACCACCCCACCTGTCGGGCAGCTCCAGCCCGGCCACGCGGCCAAGGCCCCAGGCCTGTGCCTGCGCGGGGTCGGCGAGCCTGTCGCCGCCGCCGGTGGTCACCGCTCCCTGGGTGAGCAGCCACAGCGGCGCGTCGAGCCCGGCCGTGCCGAGCGCTTGGATCAGGGCGAGGGCTTCCGTCGCCGCGTGCGCGCCCGCGGGCAGCAAGGCGGCGACACCGGTGTACTCGCTTCCCCAGTGGCCGGGGTCCGACGGCAGCGGAAGGGTCCGGACCTCGGCGCCGAGTGCCCGGCTCACCGCTTCGGCGGCCGGGTGGCCGTCGGCGGGCACCAGCAGCAGCCAGGAACCGGCGACTCCCCCTGCCCGCCGTTCGGGCAGCCGTTGCCAGCTCACGCGATACCGCAGTCCGTCCACAACGGACTCGTCGCGCTGCTGTCGCCGCCACGCCGCCATCGCCGGGAGCACCGCGCTGAGCGGCTGGTCCACGTCGAGGCCTTCCGCCAAGGAGCCGAGGTCTTGGCGTTCCACCGCCGCCCAGAACCGGCTGTCCACTTCGGACGATTGTTCCTGCGGAGTGGTGGCCGGGGCGTCGAGCCAGTAACGCTGCCGCTGGAAGGCGTAGGTCGGCAAGTCGACCCGGTTGGCCGGGCCGAAGTACGCGGCCCAGTCGACCTCCCCGCCGCTCGCCCACACCTTTCCCAGCGCACCGAGCGCCGCGCGCGACTCGTCACGCTCGCCGCGCAGCACCGAGGCGAAAGCGGCCTCGGTCCCCTGCTCCGGCAGGCACTCACGGGCCATCGCGGAAAGCACCCCGTCCGGCCCGAGCTCCAGCCAGGTCGTCACCCCGGCACCGGCGAGAAGGCTGACGCCGTCGACGAACCGGACGGCCTGGCGGACGTGCGCGGTCCAGTACGCGGGCTCTGACAGGCCCGTGGCGAGCTCACCGGTCACGTTCGAAACGATCGGGATCCGCGGTTCCGCGAAGGTCAGCCCGCCGAGGACCTCGGCGAACTCCGCGAGCATCGGCTCCATCAAAGCCGAGTGGAACGCGTGGCTGACGGCCAGCCGCTTGGTCCGGCGGCCTTGCGCGGTGAAGCCGTCCGCCACCGCGAGCACCGCGGCTTCGGCACCGGAGATCACCACCGAACGCGGCCCGTTGACCGCGGCGACGTCCACCGCGTCCGCTACGGCTTTCAGCTGCACCAGCACTTCGTCCTCGGTGGCCTCGACGGCCATCATCGCGCCACCGGACGGCAGTGCCTGCATCAGCGACCCGCGAGCCGCGACGAGCGTGGCGGCGTCCGCGAGCGAAAACACGCCGGCGACGTGCGCGGCGGCGATCTCCCCGATGGAGTGCCCCAGCAGGAAGTCCGGGCGGACGCCCCAGGACTCGACCAGCCGGAACAACGCGACCTCGACCGCGAACAGCGCCGCCTGGGTGAAGCAGGTCTGGTCGAGCAGATCCGGTTCGGCTTCGAGCACCGACCGCAGCGACCGGCCGAGCTTCGGGTCGAGTTCCGCACAGACGGCGTCGAAGGCTTCGGTGAACACCGGGAACTCGCGGTACAGCTGCGAGCCCATTCCCTGACGCTGAGCACCCTGGCCGGTGAAGAGGAAGGCCAGCTTGCCGGTGCTCGCGGTCCCTTCCACCACGCCTGCCAGTGCTTCCCCCGCCGCCACCGCGCCGAGTCCGGCGGCCGCGCTCGCGGGGTCCTCGGCGAGCACCACCGCGCGGTGTTCGTGAGCGGCGCGGGAAGCGGCGAGCGACCAGCCTAGGTCGACCGCGTTCGGGGCCGTGCCGGTGAGGACACGGGCCCGGAGCCTGCCCGCCTGGGCCCGCAGCGCGGGCACCGACTTGGCCGAGAGCACCCACGGCACCAGCGGCCGGTCCGCCGTCACCGCGGCGGGCGGCGCTTCCGGTGCTTCTTCGAGGACGGTGTGCGCGTTGGTCCCGCTGATCCCGAACGAGGAGACCGCCGCCCGGCGCGGGGTCCCGTTCCGGGTCCACGGCTGGGCTTCGGTGAGCAGTTCCACCGCGCCCGCCGACCAGTCCACATGCGGTGACGCCTGGTCCGCGTGCAGTGTCTTCGGCAGCACCCCGTGCCGCATCGCCATGACCATCTTGATGATGCCCGCGACGCCCGCCGCGGCCTGGGTGTGCCCGAGGTTCGACTTGACCGAACCCAGCCACAGCGGCCGTTCGCGGTCCTGCCCGTAGGCGGCCAGCAGGGCCTGCGCCTCGATCGGGTCGCCCAGCGAGGTCCCGGTGCCGTGTGCCTCCACGACGTCCACATCGGACGGTGCGAGGCCGGCCCCGGCCAGCGCCGCCTTGATCACCCGCTGCTGCGAGGGACCGTTGGGCGCGGTCAGCCCGTTGGACGCGCCGTCGGAGTTGACCGCGCTGCCGCGCACGATCGCGAGTACGGAGTGTCCGTGCCGCCGGGCGTCGGAAAGCCGCTCGACGACCAGCATTCCGGCACCTTCGCCCCAGCTCGTGCCGTCGGCGTCGGCCGAGAACGGCTTGCAGCGCCCGTTCGCGGCCAGCCCGCGCTGGCGGCTGAAGTCGATGAAGGCCGCGGGGGTGGCCATCACGGTCACGCCACCGGCCAACGCCAAATCGCATTCGCCGGTGCGGAGGGACTGCATGGCCAGATGCAAGGCCACCAGCGAAGACGAGCACGCGGTGTCCACGGTGACGGCGGGGCCTTCCAGCCCGAGGGTGTAGGCGATGCGACCGGACACGATGGACGCCGCGTTGCCGGTCAGCGCGTGTGCCTCGGTCTCCGCCGACGCGTTCTGCAGGACGCTGGCGTAGTCCTGGCCCATCGTCCCGGCGAAGACGCCGGTGGCGGTGCCGCGCAGGGCGGTGGCGTCCAGTCCGGCGCGTTCGAAGGCCTCCCACGCGATCTCCAGCAGCAGCCGCTGCTGGGGGTCCATCGCCAGCGCCTCGCGGGGCGAGATGCCGAAGAAGCCGGAATCGAACTCCGTGGCGTCGTGCAGGAACCCGCCTTCGACGGTGTAGGTCGTGCCCTCGTGGGCGGGGTCCGGGTGGTACAGCGCCTTGGCGTCCCAGCCGCGGTCGGCCGGGAACTCCGAAATCGCGTCGCGGCCCTGGAGCAGCAGGTCCCAGAACTCCTCCGGCGAGTTCGCCCCGCCGGGGAAACGGCAGGCCATGCCGACGATGACGATCGGGTCGTCCGTGACCGCCTGCCGCCGCACCGGTGCGGCGGCAGCGGGGGCGGGCTGCGCGCCGAGCAGTTCGGTGCGCAGGTACGTCCCGAGCACCGCCGGGCTGGGGTAGTCGAAGATCAGCGTGGCCGGCAGTTTCGCGCCGATCGCGGAAGCCAGCCGGTTGCGCAGTTCGACCGAGGTCAGTGAGTCGAAACCGAGGTCCTTGAACGCCTGCAACGGTTCGATGCGGTCCGCCGAGGCATACCCGAGCACGATCGCCGCGTTGGCCCGCACGAGGTCGGTGAGCCGCTTGTCCTGCTCCGCCGGGGAGAGCCCGGAAAGCTCGTGCGTCAGGGAACCACCGTCGCCCACCTTGCCCGAGGCCGCGCGCCGGGCGGACGGCCGGGCGAGTCCCCGGAGCAGTGCCGGTACGGCCGTGTCCCGCAGGGAGGCCGGGTCGAGCGGTGCGGGGACCAGCAGTGACGCGGCTCGCGCACGGGCGGCGTCGAACAGTGCCAGCCCCTGTTCCGGACGGATCGCGGCGCTGCCGGACCGGGCGGTGCGGGCGCGGTCGGCGACACCGAGGGTCGCCCCCATGCCGCCGTTTTCCTGCTCCCACAGGCCCCACGCCAACGACAACCCCGGCAAACCGTGTGCCCGGCGGTGAGCGGCCAGAGCATCCAGGAAGACATTCGCCGCCGAGTAGTTCGCCTGACCCGAGTTGCCGAACACCCCCGATGCCGACGAGAACACCACGAACTCGGCCAGATCGCTGTCTTTCGTCAACTCGTGAAGATTCCATGCCGCGTCCGCCTTCGGACGCAACACCCCGGCGACACGGTCGGCAGTCAACGACTCCACCACACCGTCGTCCAGCACACCGGCGGTGTGCACCACCGCCGTCAAGTCCACAGTGGACAGGACCTCGGCCAACGCGTCACGATCCGCCACGTCACACGCGACCACCGACACCTCGGCACCCAAACCGGTCAGCTCATCGACCAACTCGTCCGCACCAGGAGCCGCCACACCACGACGACTCACCAGCAACAACTTCCGCGCACCCTGACCAACCAAGTGCCGAGCCACGAGCGCACCCAGATTCCCGGTACCACCGGTGATCAACACCGTCCCCGCCGGATCAAGCGGCTGCGGCACACTGAGCACGACCTTGCCCACATGCTTCGCCTGCGACATGAACCGGAACGCCTCCGGCGCCTGCCGCACATCCCACACCCGAGAAGGCAACGGCGACAACGCGCCAGCCTCGAACAACCCGACCAGCTCGGTCAACATCTCACCGATCCGCACCGGACCGGCCTCGATCAGATCAAACGCCCGATAGACAACACCGGGGAACTCGACAGCGACCTCGCCCGGCTCACGGACATCCGTCTTGCCCATCTCCACGAAGCGGCCGCCGCGCGGCAACAACCGCAGCGACGCGTCGACGAACTCGCCAGCCAACGCGTCGAGCACCACATCCACACCACGACCATCAGACGCAGCCAGGAAACTCGCCTCGAAGCCAGTGTCCCGCGACGATGCCAGATGGTCATCGGCCACGCCCAGCGCGCGAACCGCGTCCCACTTGGCAGCACTCGCCGTCGCGAAAACCTCGGCACCCCAATGCCGGGCCAGTTGCACCGCGGCCATGCCCACGCCGCCGGCAGCCGCGTGCACCAGCACCGCGTCCCCCGACTCGACCTCGGCCAGATCACGCAGAGCGTAGAACGCCGTGAGGAAGACCAGCGGCACCGAAGCTGCGTCCACAAAGGACCACTCGCGTGGGATCCGCGCCAACATCCGGGAGTCGGCCACCGCCACCGGGCCGAAGGACGCCGAGATCAGGCCGAGCACCCTGTCGCCCGGCGCCAGTCCGGTGACCTTCGCACCGACCTCCAGCACCACCCCGGCGCCTTCCATGCCCATCAGACCGGCGTCGCCGGGATACATGCCCAGCGCGTTCAGCACGTCACGGAAGTTCACCCCCGCGGCCCGCATGGCGACGCGCACTTCGAGCTCGCCCAACGGTTCCCGCGCGGCAGGCCAAGGCAGCAGGCTGAGGTTCCCCAGCGTGCCCTTGCCGACGCTGTCGAGGCGCCAGGGCCCGTCCGCGGGCGCCGCCAGCTCGGCGGTCCGGGAGACGCGGGCAAGGCGTGGCACGAAAAGCTCACCGCCCCGCACCGCGATCTCCGGCTCACCGGTGAGCGACAGTGCCAGCCCGAGGGACCGCGGGTCTTCGTCGACGTCCACCACCAGCACGCGGCCGGGATGCTCGGACTGGACACTGCGCAGCAGGCCGTGGACCGCGGCGGCGGGGAGGTCAGAGGCGTCCTCGCCCGCACTCGTCGCGACCGCGCCGCGCGTGCGGATCACCAGCAGCGAGTCATCGAAAGCCTTGTCGCGCAACCACTCTTGGACGAGTGCGAGCGTCGACGAAGTCAGTTCACCCGCGGCCGCGCCGTCGGCCGCACAGTCGACCACCACGATCGGGGGCACTTCGCCGTTCAGCTCGGAGAGGTTCGCGAGCACCGTCGCCTCGGTGTCCACGGCAGGTCCGGCCGGGAGCGCGACCCAGTCGACCGTCCACAGGGTGTCCGCCGGGATCGCCGAGTCCCGTATCGAATCCGCGGTCACCGCGCGCAGGGCCAGCGAGCCGATCTCGGCGACCGGTACCCCTTCGGCATCGGCGACCAGCACCGACACCGCGTCCGGCCCGGCCGGGCTGAGCTTGACCCGCACGGCCGTGGCCGAGGTGGCGTGCAGCGCCACGTCACTCCACACGAACGGCAGGAAACCCGCACTCGCGTCGGAGACGAACCCGCCGAACCCGATGCCGTGCAACGCGGCGTCGAGCAGCGCGGGGTGCAGACCGCACCGGGCCGCCTCGGAATGCTCTTCCGACGGCAGCTCGACCTCGGTGTAGACGTCGTCCCCGAGCGTCCACACGGCACGCAGGCCACGGAAGGCCGGGCCGTAGCGGAAGCCCTCGCCGAAACTTTCGTAGAACTCACCGAGTCCGGCCGGTACCGCGCCGGGCGGCGGCCATTCGGTCAGCGCGCCCGGCTGCCCTGTCGGCGGCTCGGCGACCAGCGTGCCGATGGCGTGCTGAGTCCACTCCTCCCCGTCGGAGTCGCGACGGGAGTAGATCGCGATTTCCCGGCCCGCCCCTTCGTCGGCCGGGCGCAGGACCACCTGGAGCCGTATTCCGCCGGTCTCCGGCAGGACGAGCGGCGCCGACAACGTGAGTTCGGCGAGGCGGTCGTATCCGGTCCGTTTCCCGGCCTGCAGCGCCAGTTCGACGAACGCGGTCCCCGGCAGGAGCACCCTGTCTTGGACGACGTGGTCGGCCAGCCAGCCGTGGGTGGCCAGCGCGAGGCGTCCGGTGAGAACCAGTTCGCCGTCCGCGACCTCCACCGCCGCCCCGAGCAGCGGATGGTCGGCGCTGCCGAGCCCGGCCGCCGTGAGATCGCCGTGCCCGCCCATGCCCTTCGGCCAGAAGTGCTCGTGCTGGAAGGCGTAGGTGGGCAGCTCGACCCGGTTGCCGGTGAGCAGCGCGGTCCAGTCCACCGCGATCCCGCGGGTGTGCACCGCGCCCACCATGCCCAGCGCCGAACGCACTTCGGGCCGGTCCGCGCGCAGCACCGGCACGAACAGGCTTTCCGTGTCGGGCAGGGCCCGCTGGGCGAGTCCGCTCAACACGCCGTCGGGGCCCAGTTCGACGAAGGTGGTCACGCCCTGGGCGGCCAGTTCCCCCACGCCGTCGGCGAACCGCACCGCGGCGCGGACGTGCTCCAGCCAGTACCCGGGTGAGGCGAGTCCGGTGGCGACGGCCCCCGTCACGGTGGACACCAGCGGGATCGCCGGTTCGTGGTAGGTCAGGGTGGCGAGTACTTCGGCGAACCCGGCGAGCATGGGCTCCATCAACGGCGAGTGGAACGCGTGGCTGACCGCGAGCCGCTTCGTCTTGCGGCCCTTGGCCGCGAACTCCGCAGCGATCCGGCTCACCACGTCCTCGGCGCCCGAGAGGACCACAGAATCGGGACCGTTCACCGCGGCGACCCCGAACTCGCCGTCCGGTTCGAACTCGTCCTCGGTCGCTTCGATCGCCACCATCGCCCCGCCGTCGGGCAGCGCCTGCATCAGCCGTCCGCGGGCGGTGATCAGTTTGCCCGCGTCCGCCAAGGAAAACACGCCCGCCACATGGGCCGCCGCGACCTCGCCGATCGAATGCCCCAGCAGGAAGTCGGCCCGGAGCCCCCAGGACTCGGCCAGCCGGTACAGCGCGACCTCGATCGCGAACAGGGCGGGCTGGGAGAACTCCGTCCGGTTCAACGCTTCGGCGTCGCCTGCCACGACCTCACGCAGCCCCGAAGGCAAGTGGGCGCAGGCGGCGTCGTACGCCTCGGCGAACACCGGGAACTCCGCGTACAGCTCCCGTCCCATGGCCACCCGCTGGGCGCCCTGTCCGCTGAACAGGAACGCGAGCTTGCCCCGCACGGGCGTCCCGGTCACGACGGTGGCCGAAGACTCGCCGTCGGCCAGCGCGGTCAGCGACCGCAGCAATTCGCCCTTGTCCTCGCCCAGCAAGACCGCTCGGTGCTCCAGCGAGGCCCGGGTCGTCGCCAGTGAGAACGCGACATCGGCCACGTCCGCCGGAGAGTCCACAAAGGAGCGCAGACGCCCTGCCTGCGCTCGCAGCGCGTCACCGGTCTTCGCCGAGAGAACCCAGGGCAGCACCGACGGTGCGGCGGCCTGACGGGTCGGAGCCTCGTCGGGTGCCTGTTCGATGATGGTGTGCGCGTTGGTCCCGCTGATCCCGAACGAGGAGATCCCCGCCCGTCGCGGACGCCCGGCCGACGGCCAGGTCCTGGCCTCGGTGAGCAGCTCCACCGCCCCGGCCGACCAGTCGACCTGCGACGAGGGCGAGTCCACGTGCAACGACTTCGGCAGGACACCGTGCCGCATCGCCAGCACCATCTTGATCACGCCCGCGACTCCGGCCGCGGCCTGGGTGTGCCCCAGGTTCGACTTCACCGATCCCAGCCACAACGGCTCTTCCCGGTCCTGGCCGTAGGTCGCCAGCAGCGCCTGTGCCTCGATCGGGTCGCCCAGCGCGGTGCCCGTGCCGTGCGCCTCGACAACGTCCACATCGGACGGTGAAAGGCCGGCGCTCGCCAGCGCCGCCCGGATGACACGCTGCTGAGAAGGACCGTTCGGCGCGGTCAAGCCGTTCGACGCGCCGTCGGAATTCACCGCGCTGCCCCGCACCACCGCGAGCACGGGGTGACCGAGCCGCCGGGCGTCCGACAACCGTTCCACCAGCAGCATTCCGGCGCCCTCGCCCCAGCCCGTGCCGTCCGCGCCCTCGGCGAAGGGCTTGCACCGGCCGTCGGCGGCGAGACCGCGCTGACGGCTGAATTCGACGAACGTCGCCGGGGTGGCCATCACCGTGACGCCACCGGCCAGTGCGAGATCGCATTCGCCCTGCCGGAGCGACTGGGCCGCCAAGTGCAACGCGACCAGCGAGGACGAGCAAGCGGTGTCGACGGTGACCGCGGGGCCTTCCAGACCCAGGACGTAGGCGATCCGGCCCGAGACCACCGCGCCCGCCGTCCCGGTGAGGACGTGCATCTCCGTTTCCGCCGGCGCGTTCTTCAGCACGTTCGCGTAGTCGGACCCGCCCGCACCGGCGAACACGCCGGTGGCGGAACCGCGCAAGGACAGGGGGTCGACACCCGCCCTTTCCAGCGCCTCCCAAGAAGTCTCCAGCAACAGTCGCTGCTGCGGGTCCATCGCGAGCGCTTCACGCGGGGAAATCCCGAAAAACGCGGGGTCGAAGTCGGCGGCGCCGGCCACGAAGCCGCCGTCGACGGTGTACATCGTCCCTGCTTTGTCCGGGTCGGCGTCGTAGAGCCGGTCGATGTCCCAGCCGCGGTCGGCGGGCATGGGACCGATCGCGTCGGCGCCGTCCTCCAGCAGCCGCCACAGCCCGTCCGGCCCGTCGATGCCGCCCGGCAGGCGGCAGGCCATGCCGACGATGGCGATCGGTTCGTCGGTCACCCCGGCGGTGGCGCGGGCCGGTGCGGCGGTTCCCGCGGCGCCGCCACGCAACTCCTCGTCGAGGAACCGGCCGAGCACGATCGGCGCCGGATAGTCGAAGACCAGGGTCGCCGGCAGCTTCAGCCCGGTCGCGGCACCGAGCCGGTTGCGCAGTTCGATCGCGGTCAGCGAGTCGAAACCGAGTTCCTTGAACGCGCGCCCGGGGTCGACGCTGTCGGCCGAACGGTGGGCGAGCACCACCGCGGCCTCGGCGCGGACCAGGTCCACCAGCGCCTGTTCACGGTCCACTTCGGACAGTCCGGCCAGCCGCCGGACGAGTTCACCGCCCTGTGCCGTCGCCGCGGCCGAGGCGGTCCGCCGGAAACCGGCGGACACCAGGCCGCGCAGCAGCACCGGGAGCGTGCCCGCGCGGGCCTCGGCACGGAGTGCGGCCATGTCGAGTGGCGCGGGCACGAGCGTCGCGTGGGGACCACCGCGGCCGACGTCGAACAACGCGAGCCCCTGCTCGCTCGACAGGGCCGTGCTGCCGCCGCGTTCCAGCCGGGCGCGGTCGGTCTCACCGAGTCCCGCGGTCATCCCGCTGGCTTCCGCCCACAGCCCCCACGCCAGCGAAGCGGCGGGCAGGCCGGTGGCGCGGCGCTGCTCGGCCAGCGCGTCGAGGCAGGCGTTGGCCGCCGCGTAGGCGCCCTGCCCCGGGCTGCCGAAAACCCCGGCACCGGAGGAAAAGAGCACGAATTCGGCGAGGTCGAGGTGCTGGGTCAGCCGGTGCAGCACGAGGGCCGCGTCCGCCTTGGGCCGCAGCACCGCGGTGAGCCTGTCGTCGTCGAGCGACGGGATGATCCCGTCGTCGAGGACTCCCGCCGCGTGGACCACGGCGGTGAGCGGGTGCCCGGCCGGGATCTCCGCCAGGAGCGCGCCCAGCTGGTCGGCGTCCGCGACGTCGCACGCCGCGATCCGGACTTTTGCGCCGAGCTCGGTCAGCTCCGCTTCCAACGCGGGGGCGCGGCCGGTGCGGCTCACCAGCAGCAGACGCCGCACGCCGTGCTCGGTGACCAGATGCCGGGCGACCAGCCCGCCGAGGGTGCCGGTGCCACCGGTGATCAGGACGGTGCCCTGCTCGTCGAGCGGGCGCGGCACCGTGAGCACGACCTTGCCGATGTGCTTGGCCTGGGAAACGAACCGGAACGCCTCCGCGCCCCGGCGGACGTCCCAGGTGCGGATCGGCAGGAAGTCGAGCGCGCCCCCGTCGAACAGGGCCAGCACCTCTTCCAGCATCTCGCCGATCCGCCGCGGACCGGCGTCGCCGAGGTCGAATGCCTGGTACCGCACGCCTTCGTGCGCGGCGGCGACCGCTTCGGGTTCGCGGACGTCGGTCTTGCCCATCTCCAGGAACCGGCCACCGCGCGGCTGCAGGCGCAGCGACGCGTCGACGAACTCGTTCGCGAGCGCGTTCAGGACGACGTCCACCCCGCGGCCGCCGGTGGTCGCGAGGAACTTGTCCGCGAACTCGAGGTCCCGGGAAGAGGCGAGGTGGTCGTCGTCGAGGCCGAGACCCCGCAGAACCGGCTGCTTGGCGGCGCTCGCGGTGCCGAAGACCTCGATGCCCCAGTGCCGCGCCAGCTGCACGGCGGCCATGCCGACGCCGCCCGCCGCCGCGTGCACCAGCAGCGACTCCCCCGCGCGCAGACCGGCGAGGTCCCGCAGCGCGTAGAAGGCGGTGAGGAACACGACAGGGACCGAAGCCGCTTCGGTGAAGCTCCAGTGCTCGGGCATGCGCACGACCGTGCGGGCGTCGGTGACCGCGAGCGGGCCGAAACCGCCGGGCAGCAGCCCGAGCACCCGGTCGCCGACCGCGAGCCCGGTGACCGCCGAGCCGAGTTCGGTGACGACCCCGGCGCCTTCGACGCCGATGAGCCCGGCGTCACCGGGGTACATGCCGAGCGCGTTGAGCACGTCACGGAAGTTCAGGCCCGCCGCGCGGACCGAAACCCGGACCTCCCCCGGCGCCAGCGGCGCGGCGGCCTCGGGGCAGGGCAGCAGCGCGAGCTCGGCCAGGGTGGTCTTCCGGCGGCTCTCCAGCCGCCACGGACCGGGCGGCGGCACGGCCACCGGCTCGGCCCTGACCAGCCTCGCGCCGAGCAACTTCCCGTCGCGGACAGCCACCTCGGGTTCGCCGGAGGACAACGCGGCCACGACGGACGCGTGCCCGTCGTCCGCGTCGATCTGCACGACCCGGCCGGGGTTCTCCTCCCGGACCGACCGCAGCAGTCCCCAGACGGCCGCGGCGGCGGGCTCCGGCGCGGCGTCCTCGCCGGTGGTCACCGCCTTGCCGGTGAGCAGAACGAACCGGGTGTCCCCCAGCGCTTCCTCGGCGAGCCAATCCTGGACCAGCCGCAGCATCCGGCCGACCTGTCCGGCGAGGTCCGCCGTCGTCGCGGTGAACGGGACCACCGCGTAGCCGGGCAGCTCGTCCCGGGCCGCCAGTTCCGCGAAACCGGTGAAGTCGTCGCCGAACACGGCGACGGACGACCGCGCGTCCCCTGCGGGAATCGGGTGCCAGTCCAGCCGGAACAGGCTGTCGCGATACCGGTCGGACGGCGCGTCGACGGCGAGCGGGCGCAGGGTGAGAGAGCCGATCTCGGCGACCGGTTCGCCGGCTCCGTCCGCGACCAGCACGGCGACGGCGTCGGTCCCGGCCGGGCTCAGCCGGACCCGCAGCGAGGCGGCGGCCACCGCGTGGACCACGACATCGGTCCAGGCGAAGGGGAGTTTGCCCGCGGTGCCACCGGGGATCAGGTCGCCGAACGCGAGCGCGTGCAGCGCGGCGTCCAGCAGGGCCGGATGGACCGCGAACCGGTCCGCGTCAACCTTGGCTTCGGACGGCAGTTCGACCTCGGCGAACACCTCGTCGCCAAGCCGCCAGACGGCCCGCAGCCCCTGGAACGGAGGCTCATAGGCGAATCCCTGGCGCGCGGCGTCCGCGTAGAAGTCGCCGAGCTCGACAGGCTCGGCGTCCGGCGGAGGCCAGGCGGCGAGGGTGTCGGCAGTCCGACGGGGGCCGGAGCTGAGGAAGCCCGCCGCGTGACGGGTCCATGCGGCGTCCGGATCGTCCTCGGGCTGGGAGTACAGGCCGAGTTCGCGGCGTCCGCGCTCGTCCCGGCCGCCGATCGACACCTGCAGCCGGGTGCCGCCGGTCTCCGGCAGGTAGAGCGGTGCCTCGATGATCAGCTCGTCGACCTGGTCGCAGCCCGCCCGGTCGCCTGCCTGGACGGCGAGTTCCACGAACGCGGTGCCGGGCACCAGTACCCGCCCGTGCACCGCGTGCCCGGCGAGCCAGGGATGGGTGGCGAGCGACAGGCGTCCGGTGAGGACGGTCTCCTCCCCTGCGGCGAGTTCGATCACGGCACCGAGCAGCGGATGCTCGGTCGCGGCGAGCCCGAGCCCGGTCGCGGCGGACCGCCCGGCCGCGGGCGGGGCGTCGAACCAGTACCGGTCGTGCTGGAAGGCATAGGTGGGCAGCCCGATCCGGCGCCCGCTGACCAGCGCGGTCCAGTTCACCGGCACGCCACGGGTGTGCAATGCGGCCAGCGCGCCCGCCGCGCTGCGGACCTCGGGCCGGTCGGCCCGCAGGAACGGCGCGAACAGGGCCTCGGTATCGGGAAGGCAACCATGCGCCAGCCCGCTCAGCACCCCGTCGGGTCCGATCTCGGCGAACCGGGTCACGCCCTGTGCGGCCAACGTTCGTACGCCGTCGGCGAAACGCACCGCCTGACGAACGTGATCCAGCCAATACCGCGGTGACGCCAAGTCTGCGGCCAGCCCACCGGACACAGTGGACACGAGGGGAATCACCGGTGCGTTGAACGTGATCCCGGTGAGGACTTCAGCGAACTCGGCGAGCATCGGCTCCATCAACGGCGAATGGAACGCATGACTCACCTCAAGCCGCTTCGTCTTACGACCCCTGGCCGCGAACTCCCCCGCAAGACCGACAACCACGGACTCGACCCCGGAGATCACCACCGAGTTCGGACCGTTCACCGCCGCGATCCCAAAATCACCGTCAGGCTCGAACTCGTCCTCCGTCGCCTCGATCGCGACCATCACGCCACCCTCGGGCAACGCCTGCATCAAACGACCACGAGCCGACACCAGCTTGCCCGCATCCTCCAGAGAGAACACCCCAGCCACATGCGCAGCCGCGATCTCACCGATCGAATGACCCAACAGGAAGTCAGGACGCACACCCCACGACTCGACAAGCCGATAAAGCGCAACCTCAAGCGCGAACAACGCAGGCTGCGCGAACTCAGTCCGGCCAAGATCACCCAACGGCGGCAGGAACTCAGCCGCCGCATCAAAAGCCTCAGCGAAAACAGGGAACTCCGCATACAGCTCCGCACCCATACCGGCACGCTGAGAACCCTGACCAGCGAACAGGAACGCGGTCTTGCCGCGCGTCGCGACACCGGTCACCACATCCGGTGACGTCGTCCCGTCGGCCAGGGCCGTGATCGCGGCGAGGAGGTCGTCGTGGCCTTCGCCCAGTACGACCGCTCGGTGTTCCAGGAACGACCGGGTGGTCGCCAGCGAGAACGCCACGTCGGCGACGTCCGCCGACGGGCCGACGGCCTGCCTCAGCAGTCCGGCCTGGTCCCGCAGCGCCTCCGGCGTTTTGGCCGAAAGCACCCATGGAACCACCGCCGGGGTGCTCGGCGAGAGCTCCGCGGGCTCGGCCTCCGGCGCCTGTTCGAGCACGACGTGGGCGTTGGTCCCGCTCATGCCGAACGACGAGACACCGGCGCGGCGGGGCTGCCCGGTCTCCGGCCAAGGCCTGGCTTCGGTCAGCACCGAGACCGCGCCCTCGGTCCAGTCCACTCGGGACGTCGGCGCGCTGACGTGCAGTGTCTTCGGCAGCACACCGTGCCGCATGGCCATGATCATCTTGATCACGCCCGCGGCCCCGGCGGCCGCCTGTGTGTGGCCGATGTTGGACTTCACCGAGCCGAGCCACAGCGGTTCCGCCCGCTCCTGCCCGTACGCCGCGATCAGCGCCTGCGCCTCGATCGGGTCGCCGAGGGAGGTGCCCGTGCCGTGTGCCTCGACAGCGTCCACATCGGACGGTTCGAGACCGGCGCTGTCGAGCGCGGCGCGGATTACCCGCTGCTGGGAAGGGCCGTTGGGGGCGGTGAGCCCGCTGCTGGCGCCGTCGGAGTTGACCGCGGTGCCGCGGACCACGGCGAGCACGGTGTGCCCGTTGCGCCTGGCGTCGGAGAGCCGTTCCACCAGGAACATGCCGACGCCTTCACTCATGCTGGTGCCGTCGGCGCCTTCACCGAACGCCTTGCAGCGCGCGTCGGTGGCGAGCCCGCGCTGGCGGCTGAAATCCTGGAACGTCGCCGGGCTGGGCATGACGGTGACCCCGCCCGCCAGTGCCAGATCGCATTCGCCCGCCCGCAGCGCACGGACCGCCAGGTGCAGCGTGACCAGCGACGAGGAGCACGCGGTGTCCACGGTCAGGGTGGGGCCTTCGAGGCCGAGGGTGTAGGCGATCCGGCCGGAGGCCATGCTGCCGACGTTGCCGTTGCCGACGTAACCCTCGAGGTCGGCGGGGAGTTCGGCGCCGGAGAACCGGCTCAGGTAGTCGAAGTAGGCGACGCCGGAGAAGACGCCGGTCCGGCTGCCGCGCAGTGACGCGGGCACGATCCCGGCGTGTTCGAGCACCTCCCAGGAAACCTCGAGCAGCAGCCGCTGCTGGGGGTCCATCGCCAGCGCCTCACGCGGCGAGATACCGAAGAACCCGGCGTCGAAATCAGCGGCGCCGGGCAGGAACCCGCCTTCGCGGACGTAGGCGGTGCCCGGCCGGTCGGGGTCCGGGTCGTAGAGCGCCTCGAGATCCCAGCCTCGATCGGCGGGGAAGGGGCCGATCGCGTCACCACCGGCGCGGACCAGCTCCCAGAGGTCCTCGGCGGAGCGCACCTCGCCGGGGAAACGGCAGCCGATGCCCACGATCGCGATCGGCTCGTTCTCCGCCTCTTCGGCCGACTGCAGCCGCTGGCGCGTTTGCGCCAGCTCCGCGGTCACACGTTTGAGGTAGTCCCGAAGCTTCTGCTCATTGCTCACTCAACACCACCTCTTCACGACGGACCACCCACGCGCGCGGCCCGCGCGAATACCCCGCAGCCTGACCGCGTCCGCGGGAATCCGCGAAACAAAGAATTGCCCGTACACGCACGTTTCCCCAGAATTCCCGCTGAGAATATTTGCGCCAAGGAAGGACCGACAACCCCTAAGCGCCCCCTAGCACCTCGCGGTGGAGCCGGTGTAGTGAAGGCCTCCTTCCCTACTCTCAAGGTAGGGAAGGAGGCCTTCACGGAACTACTGACCGCGGAATCCGGCTAACAGGGACAGACCCGGTAATAGACGGTGTAGGTCGCCGGTTGTTCGGGTGCCTTGATGATGCGGCTCGCCCCGGCGCCGTCGCCCCACTTGTCGAACACCAGCTCGTACGGCGGGATCTCGATCTTGCCGGCGGCGCTGACCGAGAGCGCGGTGCCGACGATGACCTTCACCGTCGAGTCCGTCACCACGCCGTAGTTGCCGACGGTGACCCCGATGCCCGGCGGGTCGGATTTGAACGTGACGTCCACGGTCTGCGGCTGCAGCTCGATGGTCTTGGTGCTGACGTTGCCGTCGGAGTCGGTGGCGGTGAGCGTCAGCTCGAGGTGCGACGGGTAGGGGTGGTCGGGCGCGGCGAACTCACCCGAGGCCGTGCCCGCGAACGTCTCGATGTCGTGGCTGTGGCAGTGGCCGTCCCCGGCGCAGTGCCGCATGGTCAGCTTCCAGTCCAGCGCCGAGGCGGGCAACGGGCCGTCCTGGGCATCGGAAGCCCCACCGGAGAAGGAGATCCGCTGGCCGACCTGCCAGGTGAGCGTGGGAGCCGGCGTGGTGATCACCGGGACCGGCTCGGGCGGCGGGGCGTTGTCCACCACCACGTCGACCTTGGCCGTCGAACTCTTGCCACCGGGGTCGGTGACCTTCAGCGCCGGGCGCACGAACTGCTTCTTCAGGTACAGCCAGCTCGCCGTCGGCCCCGTCCGGTCGTCGAACTGGCCGTCGCCGTCCAGGTCCCATTCGTACCGCAGACGCGCGCCTTCGGGGTCGGTGGAGCCGCGGCCGTCGAATCGCACGAACAGCGGCGACCGTCCGGCGGCCGGCTTGGCCTTGATCACGGCCTGCGGCGCGACGTTCGGGTCGTTGTCGTAGCTGATCCGGCGCAGCTCACCGGTGTCGACCGAGACGTAGTACAGGCTGCCGCCGGGTCCGAACGCCAGCTGCACCGGCACCCCGAGGCCGCTGGCGAAGGTGGTCACCTTGGCCGGATCCGGTGCGCCCTGCGCGTCCTTGCCCATCACCCAGATGCAGCCGCGGGTGCTGTCGCTGAAGAACAGCGAGTTCCGGTAGGGCTCCGGCAGGGTCTGGCCGTCGGCGAAAGCGAACCCGGACAGCGAGGCACCGCTGGTGTTGGGGCAGGTGTCGTCCGGCGAAACCTTGGCACCACCGGCGTACTGCAGAACCGGCTTCTGGTCGCCGCCCTCCGCGTAGAGGGACTCGCACAGCTTCAGCCCGGCGGCCTTCCAGCCGGGATGCGGGTCCTTGCCCTCGAAGCAGGGCCAGCCCATGTTGGGCGCCTTCGCCGGGTCCGGGGTGAACCGGTTGATCTCGTCCGCCAGTGTCTCGCCGACGTCGCCGAGCCAGACCTCACCGGTCTGCGGGCGCAGGGTGAACCGGAACGGGTTGCGCATGCCGTAGGCCACGATCCGGCGCGCGTTCTCGTCGGTGCTCGACGCGTACGGGTTGCCGGGCACGCCCTGGCCGGTCAGCGGGTCGACGCGGATCACGGTGCCGTTGAGCACCATCGGCTCGCCCCCGGGGCGGCGCGGTGACTGCGAGCGCAGCGAACCGCCACGGGCGTCGGGAATGGTCAGGTTGGTGCCCGCGCCCCCCGGCGGGTCGGCACACGGGTTCTTCTGCTGGCCGTAGTCGACGAAGTTGAAGCTGGCGCCTTCACCCGCGCTGGCGTACAGCAGGCCGTCGGGACCGAAGGCGATCGTGTCCGCGGTGTGGCTGGGGTACTGCTGGCACCAGCCGCTGACGAGCGTCTCCGGCGCGCCGGAGATCCCGTCGGCGCCCATCGTCAGCTTGACGATGCGGTTGGTCACCACGCAGCCGTCCTCGGTGTACCCCGGCGGCGACGGGCACTTGTCGTTCCACTTCGGCGCGGTCTCCCCCGGCGGCGCGTCATAGGTGTAGAGCGCGTAGACGTAGGGCTGTTGCGGGAACTTCGGGTGCACGGCCAAGCCGATCAGGCCGCGGTCCCAGCCGTCGAACACCTCGGTCCGCAGATCGGCGAAGACCTTGCCCGTCGTGGCATCGACGGAATCCCGGACCCGGATGATCCCCGATTTCTCCGCGATGAAGGTCTTGCCGTCCGGCGCGAACGCCACCGCGGTCGGCTCGGTGAGGCCCGAAACAACGGTCTGCTGGGCGAAACCCGGCGGCAGCTTGCTCGGAGGATCGTGCTGGGCCTCGGCCGGGCGCAGCACCGATTCGTCGGGCTGGCGCGCCGGGACCGGCGGCGCCGCCTGAGCGGTCTGGCCGCCGACGCCGGAGACCAGCGTGGTCCCGAGCAGCGCCGCGACCAGCAGCGCGGACGGCCGCAATCGCCGTCGTGTCATCTTTCGCATCACATTCAGCCTCGATCTGTTCGGTTGCCGAACTCACGCCTTGAGCTCGTTGTCGATGAAGTCGAAGATCTCGTCGTCGGAGGCGGCGTCGATCTTCTCGGTGAGTCCGCCGCCCGCCGTCGTGCCGCCGCCGTACCGGGCGGCCAGGGCGGTGAGCCGCTCGACCAGCTGGGCTCGCGACCGCTCGTCCAGCGTCAGCGCGGCCAGCTCCGCGTCCAGGCTGTCGAGCCTGCCCAGCAGCGGCGGAGCGTCCACAGTGGACTGTCCGGTCACGGTCAGGCTCTCCGCGAGCAGACCGGCCACCGCTTCCGGCGCCGGGTAGTCGAAGATCAGCGTGGCGGGCAGTCGCTGCCCGACCGCCGCGTTGAGCCGGTTGCGCAGCTCGATCCCGGTCAGCGAGTCGAAGCCGATCTCGAGGAATCCCCGCTGCGGATCCACCGCCGCCGCGCTCTGGTGCCCGAGCACGGTGGCGGCGTGCCCGCACACCAGGTCCAGCAGCAGCGCGACCCGGCCGTCGTGGTCCAGCCCGGCCAGCCTGCCGAGCAACGCGGCCTGTTCACGGTCGTCCCCACCCGTGGCGGAAGCGGCACCCGCCGTGCCACGACGGACGGGCGCCCGCACCAATCCGCTCAGCAACGGCGGCAGGGTGCCCGCCTTGGCCTGGGCCCGCAACACCGAGGTGTCCATCGGCGACGGCATCAGCACCGGCGAGTTGTGCCGCAGCGCTTCGTCGAACAGCGCCAGGCCTTCCTCGTCGGAGATCGCGAGGCCGCCTTCCCTGGCGATGCGGCTCAAGTCCGCCGCGCCCAGCGTGCCGGTGAGCTTGCTGGTGCTCGCCCAAAGTCCCCAGTCCAGCGAGATCGCGGGGAGCCCGGCCGCCCGGCGCTGCTGCGCCAAGGCGTCCAGCACCGAGTTCGCGGCCGCGTAGTTCGCCTGCCCGGGGCTGCCGTAGACGCCCGCGCCGGAAGAGAAGAGCACGAAGGCGGCGAGGTCCAGGTCCAGCGTGAGCTCGTGCAGGTGGATCGCGGCGTAAGCCTTGGGGCGCAAGGTCTTGTCCACCCGCTGCGGGGTGAACGAGCCGAACACGCCGTCGTCCAGTACCGCGGCGGTGTGCACCACCGCGGTCAGCGGCCGGTCGGCCGGGATCGTTCCCAGCAAAGCCCGGACCTCCTCCCGCTCGGACACGTCGCAGGCGGCGACGGTCACTTCGGCGCCGAGCTCGGCGAGATCCGCGACCAGTGCGCCCGCGCCTTCGGCCTCGGGGCCCTGCCTGCTGACGAGCAGCAAGTGGCGGACGCCGTGCCGGGAGACGAGATGCCGGGCGAGGAGGCGGCCGAGGGTGCCGGTGCCGCCGGTGACCAGGACCGTGCCGTCCGCGTCGAGCGCCACCGGCTCACCGGTGGGCTGCCCGGCTCGGGCCAGCCGCGGCACGAGCACCTGTCCGGCCCGCACGGCGAACTCCGGTTCACCGGTGGCAAGCGCGCCGGGGACGGCCCGCAGGGAGGCCGGGTCGTCGTCGACATGTGCCAGCACCAGCCTGCCGGGGTTCTCCGCGGTCGCGGACCGGATCAGGCCGGTGATCGCGGACTGCGCCGGCGCGTCGCGGACCACCAGAACCAGTTTCGAGGCGGCGAACCGCTCGTCGGCCAGCCAGTCCTGCGCCAGCCCGAGCACCCGTTCGGTCGCCGTCCCGATCGCGGTGGTCAGCTCGTCCTCGACTGCCGTGGGGGAGGTGGCGAGTACCACGGCCGGGATCTCGACGAGCTCTTTCGCGAGCACCTGGAGATCCGCGTACTCGACCGGTTCGAGGCCGGCGGCGGCGAGGCCGAGGTGGTCCCCGCTCACCAACACCGGACGCTCACCGGACTGGGGTTCCACTTGCAGGGGCGTCCAGTCCAGCCGGTAGAGCGCGTCCCGGCCGGCGGACCTGGCGGCGGCGAGCTGCTCCGCCGAAACGGGGCGCGCCACCAGCGAGGCGACCGACGCGACCGGAGCACCGGTGAGGTCGGCCACGTCGACGGCCACGGAGTCCGGCCCGGCAGGCGAAACGCGGACGCGCAGTGCGGCGGCGCCGGTGGCGTGCAGGGTGACGCCGGTCCACAGCAGCGGGAGGCGGGTCTGTCCGTCCTCGTCGAAGCCGCCGAGCTCGGTGGCCTGCATCGCCGCGTCGAGCAGGGCGGGGTGCAGGCCGTACCGGTCCGCGGTGAACCGGTGTGCCTCGGGCAGCGCGACCTCGCCGAACACCTCGTCGCCCCGGCGCCAAGCGGCCCGCAGGCCCTGGAACGCCGGTCCGTACTCGTAACCCTGCTCGGCCAGCCCGTCGTAGAACCCGGCGACGTCGACGGCTTCCGCTCCCGGCGGGGGCCAGGCCGTCAGGTCCGCGGTGGCCGCCGGTGCGGCCGGGCTGAGCACCCCGGCGGCGTGCCGGGTCCACTCGCCGTCGTCGAGCCTGGAGTAGAGCTCGATGCCGCGGCGACCGCCCTCGCCGGGCTCGGCCACGACCAGCTGCAGTTGCACGCCGCCGCTGCGGGGCAGCACCAGCGGGGTCTCCATGGCCAGTTCTTCGAGGTGGCCGCAGCCGATCCGGTCACCGGCGTGGATGGCCAGCTCCAGGTACGCGGTGCCGGGGAACAGGATGGTGCCGGCGACGGCGTGCTCGGCCAGCCAGGGGTGGCTGTGCACGGACACCCTGCCGGCGAAGAGGAGCCCCTCCCCGTCCGCGAGTTCGATCGCCGCGCCGAGCAGCGGATGTTCGGTGGCGCCGAGTCCGGCGGACACGACGTTCCCGTTGCCGTTCACGCCATCCGGCCAGTAGCGCTCGTGCTGGAACGGATACGTGGGCAGATCTTCGGGGGCCGTCCCGGCGTTGCCGAGCAACCCCGGCCAGTCCACGTCCGCGCCATGACAGAACGCCTCGCCCGCCGAGAGGAGGAACCGCTCCAACCCGCCCTCGTCACGGCGCAACGTGCCCACCACCGGGACATCGACCGTGTCCTCGATCGCCATCGTCAACACCGGATGAGCACTGACCTCGACGAACATCTGCAAACCCTCAACGGCCAACTGCTCGACCGCGTCCGCGAACCGGACCGTCTGCCGCAGATTCCGATACCAATAGCCACCCGACAGCTCGACCGTGTCCAACCAGCGGGAGTCCACAGTGGAATAGAACGGGACATCACCGGACTGCGGGGTCACCGGAGCCAGCAACTTCGCGAGCTCCGCCTCGATCCGCTCCACGTGCGCGGAATGCGACGCATAGTCCACCGCCACCAACCGAGCCCTGACACCCTCAGCCTCGAACTTGGCCTTCGCCGTGGCCAGCGCCTCCGGATCGCCCGACAACACGACCGCGTTCGGGCCGTTCACCGCGGCGATCGACACACCCTCGCCGACCTCCGTCACCGGAGCGGCCACCGACAACATTCCGCCCAGACCAGCCAATTCGGCGGCGATCGCCTGACTCCGCAACGCCACCACCCGAGCGCCGTCCTCCAGACTCAAGCCACCCGACACCACCGCAGCCGCGATCTCACCCTGGGAATGACCCACCACCGCCGACGGAACCACACCAAGTGACCGCCACACAGCGGCCAGCGACACCATCACCGACCACAACACCGGCTGAACAACATCAACCCGACCCAACGCGACCTCGTCGTCCAGCACCTCGAACAACGACCAGTCCACAAAGGATCCCAAAGCACTGGCACACTCCGCCATCCGCGACGCGAACACCGGACTCTCACCCAACAAGCCAGAAGCCATACCCAGCCACTGCGAACCCTGACCAGGGAACACAAAAACCACACGATCCACACCGGAGCCAGAACCCCGCACCACACCAGCGGGAAGCTCACCCGACGCGAACGCCGACAGCAGTTCCGATTGAGTCGAGCCGACGGCGACCGCGCGATGCTCGAACATCGACCGGCCCGCGAGCCCGGCTGCGACGTCGGCCGGATTGTGGTCGAGGCCGTATTCGGCCACCCGGGCCGCCAGCGCGGCGAGAGCTTCCGGGGTCTTGCCCGTCACGACCCACGGCAGCACCGGCGGGGCAGGGGAAACCGGGGCTTCGGTGAGTGGCGCCTGTTCCAGGATGACGTGGGCGTTGGTACCGCTGATACCGAACGCGGAAACCCCCGCCCGACGCGGCCTTCCGGTGTCCGGCCACTCGACGGAGTCCGTCGCCAGCCGCACCGCGCCCGAAGACCAGTCCACATGCGGAGACGGCTCTGTCACGTGCAGCGTCGCCGGGATCAGTCCGTGTTGCATGGCCATGACCATCTTCATCACGCCCGCGACACCCGCGGCCGCCTGCGTGTGTCCCAGGTTCGACTTCACCGAACCCAGCCACAACGGCTCCTCACGATCCTGACCATAAGTCGCCAGCAACGCCTGCGCCTCAATAGGATCACCCAACGTCGTCCCGGTGCCATGCGCCTCCACAGCATCCACATCAGACGAAGAAAGACCAGCATCCGCCAACGCAGCACGAATCACCCGCTGCTGAGACGGACCATTCGGCGCCGTCAAACCATTCGACGCACCATCCTGATTCACCGCAGAACCACGAACCACCGCCAACACCCGATGACCATTACGCCGAGCATCAGACAACCGCTCCAAAACAACAACACCAACACCCTCAGCAGAACCAAAACCATCAGCACCCGCCGAAAACGCCTTACAACGACCATCCACCGCCAACCCACGCTGACGAGAAAACTCCACAAACATATCCGGCGACGCCATCACCACCACACCACCAGCCAACGCCAAACCACACTCACCCCGACGCAACGACTGCAACGCCAAATGCAACGCCACCAACGACGAAGAACACGCCGTATCAATCGTCACCGCCGGACCCTCCAACCCCAACGCATACGCCACCCGACCCGACGCCACACTCAGCGAAGTTCCGTTGCCCGTATATGCCTCGACCTCTTCGGGGATGCGGTTCAGCCGGGAGGCATAGTCCTGATAGGACATTCCGACGAAGACGCCGGAAGCACTGCCGGACAGCGAAGTCGGGTCGATCCCGGCGCGTTCGAAGGCCTCCCACGAAGTCTCCAGCAGCAAGCGCTGCTGCGGATCCATCGCCAGCGCCTCACGCGGCGAAATCCCGAAGAACCCAGGATCGAACTCCGCCGCGTCGTAGAGGAATCCGCCACGGCTGGTGTAGCTGGTGCCGGACCGGTCCCGGTCCGGCGAGTACAACCCGGCCAGGTCCCATCCGCGGTCCTGCGGGAAGTCGCCGATCCCCTCGCCGCCGGCGGCGAGCATGTCCCACAACTGTTCCGGCGTGCTGACGCCGCCGGGGAACCGGCAGCTCATCGAGACGATGGCGATCGGTTCGTCCGTCGATACCGTGGTCGTCGCCGTGGCCGAGGTCTCGGCCTCGCCGAGCAGCAACCGGCGGATGTGGACGGCCAGGCTCAGCGGCGACGGGAAGTCGAAGACCAGGGTCGCGGGCAGCCGCAGCCCGGTCGCGGAGTTCAGGCGGTTCCGCAGTTCCACCGCGCTCACCGAGTCGAAACCCAGTTCGCGGAAGGCCTTCCGGTCGCTCACCGCGTCCGTGCCGCTGTGCCCGAGCACCGCCGACGCCTGCGCCCGGACCAGCTCCAGCAGCACCCGGTCACGGTCCGCGGACGGCAACCCGGCCAGCTTGCCCACCAGCGAGCCGTCCGCCGAGGCGGCGGCCGCGGCCACGCGCCGTGGCCCGCGCACGAGTCCCCGCAGCAAGGCGGGCAGGGTGTCCGGCTGGGCGCGCAGGGTCGCGCGATCGAGCGACATGGGCAGCAGGACGGGGGTTTCACCGCCGAGGGCGACGTCGAACAACGCGAGTCCCTGCGCCGGGGTCAGCGGCGCCTGCCCCTCCGCGGCCAGCCGTCGAAGGTCCGGTTCGGACAGTCGTGACGTCATCCCGACGCCACCGCCCCAGACACCCCAGGCCAATGCCATCGCGGGCGAGCCCCCGGCTACACGGGCCTGTGCGAGCGCGTCGAGGTAGGAGTTCGCGGCGGCGTAACTGGCCACCCCTGCTCCACCGAACGTCCCGGCCACGGAAGAAAAGAGCACGAACGCCGCCAACCCGGTGTCCGCGGTCAGCTCGTGCAGGGTGCGCGCACCGTCCACTTTGGGCCGGAGTACCGCGGACAGGCGGTCCGGGGTGAGGTCCTCGACGAGGCCGTCGTCGAGGACGGCCGCGGTGTGCACCACCGCCGTCAGATCCGTGATGCCGTCGAGCAGCGCGGCCGCCGCCTCCCGGTCTGCGACGTCGCAAGCGGTGACGGTGACCTCCGCACCGGCGGTCGTCAGCTCGGCCCGCAGTTCCTCGGCGCCCGGCGTCTCGATTCCGCGGCGGCTCGTCAGCACGAGCTTCCGGATCCCGTGCGCGGCCACCAGATGCCGGGCGAGCAGCGCGCCCAGCCCGGCGGTGCCGCCGGCGACGAGGACCGTCCCGCCGTCGTCGAGCCGTCGCGCGACCGGCGCGGGGGCCCTGGTCAGTTTGGGCACCAGCACCGTTCCCCGCCGGACGGCGGCCTCGGGCTCGCCGGACGCGAGCACCGCGGGCAGTGCGGCGGCGGAGGCCGGTTCACCGTCGAGGTCGACCAGCACGAACCGGCCGGGGTGTTCCACCTCCGCCGAGCGGACCAGGCCCCAGACGGCGGCCTGCGCGGGATTCGTGCCTTCGGTCGCGCCTCGGGTGACCACCACGAGCTTCGCCGCGACGCGGCTCTCGTCCGCCAGCCACCGCTGTACGGCGGCGAGCGCGGCGGCGGCGGTTTCGTGCGCCTGCGCCGAGTCGTCGGACAGGTCGGCGATCTCGTGCTCCGGGGTTTCCCCGGCGGCGAGCGGCCGGGTGACCCAGTCCAGCCGGAACAACGAATCCGGCGGCAGGTTCCCTTCGCGCTCCAGCACCACCGGCCGGGTCACCAGCGAGTTCACCGAAGCGACCGGGGCGCCGGTGCCGTCGGTGACCTCGACCCGCACCGACTCCGCGCCGGCACGGGTGATCCGGGCGCGCACCCTCGTCGCGCCCACGGCGTGCAGGGTGACCCCGGACCAGGCGAACGGCAGCCGGGCCGGGCCGGTGACCGGCCAAGCCAGTTCGGTCGCCTGAAGCACCGCGTCCAGCAGCACCGGATGCAACCCGAACCCGGCGGACTCCTCCGCTTCGGGCAGCACGGCTTCGGCGAAGACCTCGTCCCCGGCGAGCCAAGCGCCGGACAGACCTTGGAAAGCCGGACCGTAGACGCAGTCCTGGGCGGCGAACCGGTCGTACAGGTCGTCGAGCGGAAGCGGTTCCGCCCCGCGCGGCGGCCAGGCGAACCGCTGCCCTTCGCTGTTCGAAGCCTGTCCCAGCACGCCCGCGGCATGCCGCGTCCAGGGCGTGTCCAGCAGCTCTCCCCCGGCGGGCCGAGCGTGCACCAGCAGCGTCCGGCGGCCGTCGCCGTCGGGGCTCCCGACCGTCAGCTGGAGTTCCACCGCGTCCCGCTCCGGCACGATCAACGGCGCCTCGAGGGTGAGCTCCTCCAGTGTTTCCGCGCCGAGACGCCCGCCCGCGTGCAGCGCGAGCTCCACGAACGCGGTGCTCGGCACCAGGATGTTCCCGGCCACGACGTGGTCGGCCAGCCAGGGCAGCGCGGAGACCGACAGGCTCGCGGTGAACAGCTGCGCGTCGTCACCGGCCACCCCGACCAGCGCGCCGAGCATGGGGTGCCCGGCCGGGCCGAGGCCGTAGGCGGCGAGGTCCGCGGGCCCGCTCTCTCCGGCGTCGAGCCAGAAACGTTCACGCTGGAAGGCGTAGGTGGGCAACGGTGACGGGCTCGCGCCGGAGAAGTAACCGCTCCAGTCCACCGTGACGCCGCGGACGTGGGCCTCGGCGAGCGAGGCCAGCACGCGGTCCTGCCCGCCGTCGTCGCGGCGCAGCGTGCCGAGCGCGGCCGCGTCGGCACCGGCGGCTTCGATCGTTTCCCCGATCGCGGCGGTGAGCACCGGATGCGCGCTGATCTCGATGAACGCGCCGTGCCCCGCCTCCAGCACCGCACGCACCGATTCGGCGAACCGCACGGTCTGGCGCAGATTCCGGTACCAGTAACCGCCGTCGACCACCGGGGAATCCAGCCAGTACCGGTCCACTGTGGAATAGAACGGGATGCGCGGGGTACGCGGGTCGATCGGGGCGAGCACGTCGAGCAGATGCGTCTCGAGTTCGGTCACGTGCGAGGAATGCGAGGCGTAGTCCACCGGCACCAGCCGGGCGCGGATACCGTCCGCCGTGCAGGCTGCCTGCAGTTCCGCCAGTGCTTCGGGGTCACCGGAGACCACCGTGGCGCTCGGCCCGTTGACCGCGGCCACCGACAGCCGGTCGCCCCAGCCCACGAGGCGCCGTTCGGCCTCGGCCACCGGCGCGGCCAGTGACAGCATGCCGCCACGACCGGCGAGGCTCGCCGCGATCGCCTTGCTGCGCAGGGCCACCACCCAGGCGGCGTCGTCGAGGCTCAGCGCGCCCGCGACACAGGCGGCGGCGATCTCGCCCTGCGAATGGCCGATGACCGCGGCCGGTTCCACCCCGGCGGACCGCCACAGTTCGGCCAGGGACACCATGACCGCCCACAGCATCGGCTGCACCACGTCGACCCGCGTCCAGCACGGGTCCTCCGCGTCCGCGCCCAGCGCGTCGAGCACCGACCAGTCGACGAACTGCTCCAGCGCGGCCGCGCACTCGCGCAGCCGTTTGGCGAACACCGGCGAGCTGTCCAGCAGGTCCGTCGCCATGCCCGCCCACTGGGAGCCCTGGCCGGGGAAGACGAACACGACCTTGTCGGCGTTCTCCGCCACGGTCGCGCGCACGGTGCCCGCGGGCACCGAACCCTCGGCCAGACCGGACACCCCGGCGAGCAGATCGCCGAGCGCCGTTCCGGTCACCACCGCGCGGTGCTCGAACGCCGTCCTGGTGGTCGCCAGCGCGGTACCGATCTCGGCCACACCGGGCGATTCCAGCTCCGCCACGAAGTCCTTCAGCCGGGCGGCCTGCGCGAGCAGCCCGGCGTCCGACCGCGCCGAAAGCACCCAGGGAACCCGATGGTGAGTGTCCTTTTCGGACTCGGGCACCGGCTCGGGCTCGGGCAGTTCGAGAATGGTGTGCGCGTTGGTCCCGCTCATCCCGAACGAAGACACCGCCGCCCGGCGCGGCCGGTCCAGTTCCGGCCACGGCGTGGTCTCGGTGACCAGCCGCACGGCGCCCGCGGCCCAGTTCACGAACGGGGTCGGCTCGTCGACGTGCAGGGTCGGCGGCACGACGCCGCGGCTCATCGCCTGCACCATCTTGATCACCCCGGCGATGCCCGCGGCGGCCTGGGTGTGCCCGATGTTCGACTTGACCGAGCCGAGCAGCAGCGGGCGGTCGCCGGGCCGGTCCTGGCCGTAGGTGGCGAGCAGGGCTTGTGCCTCGATCGGATCGCCCAGCTTCGTCCCGGTGCCGTGTGCCTCGACGACGTCCACCTCGCCGGGTTCGAGCCCGGCCGACGCCAGCGCCTCGCGGATGACCCGCTGCTGGGAGGGCCCGTTCGGCGCGGTGAGGCCGTTGCTGGCGCCGTCGGAGTTCACCGCGGACCCGCGGACGAGCGCCAGCACGCGGTGCCCGTTGCGCTTCGCGTCGGACAGCCGCTCGACCAGGACCAGACCGGCTCCCTCGCCCCAGCCGGTCCCGTCGGCGGCGGCCGCGAACGGCTTGCAGCGGCCGTCGGCGGCCAACCCCTGCTGGCGGCTGAAGGCGACGAACGAGGCCGGGCCGGACATGACCGCGACCCCGCCGGCGAGCGCCAGGTCGCATTCGCCGCGGCGCAGTGCGGCGACCGCGAGGTGCAGGGCGACCAGCGAGGACGAGCACGCGGTGTCCACGGTGATCGCCGGGCCCTCGAAGCCGAACGTGTAGGCGAGCCGGCCCGAGACCACGCTCGCCGCGGTCCCGGTGACGAGGTAGCCCTCCAGCCCATCCTGCGCCTGGTCCGTGCGCGGGCCGTATTCGTGGTTCTCGGCGCCGACGAAGACACCGGTCCGGCTCCCGCGCAGCGAACCCGGGGTGAGGCCGGCTTGTTCGAAGGTCTCCCAGGACGTTTCCAGCAGCAGGCGCTGCTGCGGATCCATGGCCAGCGCCTCACGCGGGCTGATACCGAAGAACGCCGGATCGAACCGGTCTGCCCCGTCCAGGAACCCGCCCCGGCGAGTCGCGCTCACGGCGCTGTGGCCGTCGTCCTGGCCGAACAGGGCGGCCAGATCCCAGCCGCGGTCTTCGGGGAACCCGGCGGTGCCGTCCCCGCCGTCGGCGATCAGCTCCCAGAACCGGTCCGGGGTCTCGGCGCCACCGGGGAAGCGGCAGCCCATCGCGACGATGGCGATCGGCTCACCGTCGTCGGCCGCCCGCGCGGGCGCGACCGCCACGGACGTGGTGCGGCCCAGCAGTTCACCTTCGAGGAAGCCGACCAGCGCCGACACCGTCGGCTGGTCGAAGGCCATCGTCACCGGGAGGTCGAGCCCGGTCGCCGCGACCAGCCCGCGATGCAGGGCCACCGCCGCGAGGGAATCGAAGCCCAGGTCCGGCAGGACCGTCCGCGGGCCGACCGTCTCCGGCCGGACGTGCTCCAGCGCGTCCGCGACCTGTTCCCGGACCAGCCGGAGCAGCGACCGCGCGCGCTCCGCGGCGGACGCGGCCGTCAAGCGGTCGCGCAGCGCGGCCGTCCGGACGGAGTTCTCAGTGACATCATCCGCACTGGCCATGGCCAACGACTCCCCATCTCAACCTGTTTTCCGAGCGAACCGGCATCGCGCCGCGGTCAGCCTCGGCGGTGTCGCAACACCGTGGCCTGGTTCACCGGCTCCACGATGAAGTTCTTCTTGGTGACCGCGAGCCGGAACCACATCCGGTCCAGCCCCACCACACACAGCCTGCGCACGCCGAGCCCGGCCATCGCGACGGCCGTCGACCGCCACTCCAGCGGGCGCAGGAAGCCGCTGAGCACCAGTTCCCGCACCGCACGGCCGGTCCGCAGGACCGAACCGTCCACATCGGACACCACGGGCACGGCGGGGTCGGCGAACGCGGTGCCGCGCAACACCTCCGTCTCGATCCGGTCGCGAAGCGGCCCGAAGGCACTGCAGTGCGCGGCAGGGCGCATGGCGTACAACGAGTACCCGCCCGCCTTGCCGACCCCGGCGGTGAACTCCTCCAGATGCTTCTCCGCCATGGTGATCAGGTAGTGGCCGTCGTCCACGTGCCCGGACAGGTCGTACCAGATCCCGCGATCGGACAGGTCCGCCAGCAGTTCGTCCATCCGTTCGGCGGCCACCCTGGTCACCACCTGGGTGACGAGATCCTGGTGCGCGGTACGGAAGTAGTCGAGTTCGCACTCGCCGACCCCGGCGGCGATCCGGACGGCGTCGGCGAACGGCAGGCATTCCGCGTACGCCGCGGCGATCAGCTCGCCGAAGCTCATGCCGACGCAGTAGCCGGGCTCGCCCAGGTTCTCCTTCGCCCAGTCCGCCAGGGAAAGCGCGTTCACCAGCGTGGCGGCACGAGCCGCGGGGGACGCGTAGTCGCCGGAGTCGCGCAGCGCGCGGGTGACCGAGTAGCCGAGCACCTCGTCGGCGACCGCGAGCCGTTCGCGCGCGAATGGGCTGAGTACGAGGAACTTGCCGATCTCGGCGAGCCGGAACCCGTCCAGGCCGGGAAAGAAGTACGCCGTTTCCGCCGCCGCGGTCATTCCACGGCTCCGCCGGCGAGTGCGGTGAGCTGACCGCGATCCGGTTTTCCGTTGCGGTTCAACGGGAACCGCTCGATCACGCGGATCCGGTTCGGCCGTTCGGACTCCGCCAGCACGTCGTCGACCAGCGGGCGCCAGTGCGCGGGTTCCCGCAGCTGTTCGTCCTCGACGAAGAGTGTCAGGCGCGCGCCACGCTGCTCGTCCGGCAGCGCGATCAGCTTCGCCGAGCAGCCCGCGGCGCTCACCTTGCGCTCGATGATCTCCGGGTACAGGGTGAAACCGTTGCGGTGCACGGCGAACTTGCGGCCGAGGACGAACACGTTGCCGTCCGGGTCCAGGTAGCCGAAGTCGCCGCTGCGGTAGGTCTCCTGGTCGGCGGGGTCGACAGTGCCGTCTTCGGCGAGGTAGCCGGTCAGGATGTCCGGGGTGTGGATGATCAGCTCGCCGATCTCGCCGGCGGCCACCGGCCGGTTCTCGTCGTCCACCGCCTCCACCGTCAGTCCCGGCATGGCGCGCCCGCAGCCGACCGCGTTCTCCGAGGTGGCGAAGGAGACGTTGCCCGCTTCCGTGCTGCCGTAGCTGTCCAGCAGCGGCAGCCCGAACTCCTCGACGTAGGCGTCCACCAGCGGTCCGTCCAATGGCGCGGCACCGCTGCAGAACATCCGCACCGTGCGCAGCTGGTCTTTGACCTGCGGGCGTTTGCGGAGGATGTTGAGCATGCTCCGGTAGGTGGCCGGGGCGGCGTCGACGACGGTGGCACCGCACTGCGCCGCCATGAGCATCGCCCGGTCCGGGCGGCGGTAGGGCGCGATCACCAGCGAGCACCGGGCCAGCCAGGCGATGCCCACCATGGAAATGCCGTACTGGTGGGAGAACGGCAGCAGCGGCAGCAGGACGTCCTGCTCGGTGTGGCCCACCTGGTCGGCGTTGCGCCGCAGGTTGCGCAGGAACCGCCCACCGTTCTTGACGATGCCCTTGGGTTCGCCGGTGGAGCCCGAGGACCACATCAGCAGGCTGTCGGGCAGCTCGCACCAGTCCTCAAAGGACACTCGGGGGTACGCGGGGGCGAAACCCGGCGCGTCGACCATCAGCTCGTAGATGAACGACGTTTCGTCGATGTCGGCCAGCGGCGCGTCCTCGTCGGCGATGACCAGTTTCACACTGGCACGCTGAGCGATCCGCCGAGTCTCTTCCGGACGCTCCTGCTGATCCACCAGCACGATCGAGGCGCCGACGTGCATCAGCGCGAACAGCGTGCTCACGTACCCGGCGGAGTTCCCTGCCTTGAGCATGACGCGGACACCGGGGCCCGCACCCCGCTGCCGCAGTGCCTCGGCGACGCCGACCACTTCGCGTTCGAGTTCGGAAAAGGTACGCACCGAGTCCGGGGCGAAAATTCTCGCAGTCATGGTATTCCTCCACACCGGGACGGAAAATCGCCGGAAATCCCCGGCGTCATGGGCGAACCAACGCAAGTACCGCCGAGGCGAGCCTAAAACCGTTGTTCGGGAACGGATACCCCTATCGCCCCCTTCGCACCGCGCCCCGCCCCAGCCCCGGCCCCGCGAGCGGGGCAGGCGGGCTCAGGCGATATGGCGCATGCGTTCCCAGAGCCGCGGCCAGCTGTCCAACGGCTGGTCGCAGATCCAAAGCGGAACGTCCAGCGCCAGGTTCTTCAGCCCGCCGTAAGCGTTTCCTGTCGTGCCCGCCGGTCGCACCGAGCCGAAGTACTTCCCCAGCTCACCGGGATCGGATCCGGCGAACAACACCGACGTCGTGTTCTCCGGCGGGACACCGAAGTACGCGTAGCCACGATGCGCGCTGTAGACGGCGAGCCCCGGCGCGAACTTGTCCAGGGCACCGGCCTGGGCGTAGTCCGCGGTGAGCACGACCGTGCCGGACGGCATCGTCCGCCGTACCCGCTCGACGGCGCCCGCGAACTCGGGCCAGCCCACGGTCTGCGCCGACTCAGCCAGCGCTTGGGGCGAGGTCGCCACCGAGGCGACCGGATAGATCGGGAGCATCAGCGCGGCGGCCAGCGCGGCCGAAACCGGCAGCACCGGCCAGGCCACCCACGGCACCCAACGGGTACGCGGTGACGGCCCGAGCCCGGCGGCGCCCGCGGCCAGCAACAGCGGGAAGACACCGGCCAGGTAGTCGGCGCGGCCGTTGATCGCGATGAACACCACCAGCAGCGCGACGACGGTGAACCCGAGGAAACGCCACTGCCGCAACCGGTCCGACCACAGCAGCCGTCCCGCGCCGAACAGGAGCAGAAGCGCGGGCAGCCCGGCCAGCGAAAGCAGGGTCGGCAGGTAGCCGACCCGGCCACCGGTGGCCTCGGCGGACTGTGCGATCGCTTCGCTCATCTCGATCTGCGGCCAGCCGTTCGCGGCCTGCCAAAGCACTGTCGGCAGCGCGCACACGATCGCGATCGCGGCACCCGCCCAGAGCATCGGACGGCGCAGAAGTTCCCGTGGCCCGGCGAGCGCGGCCGCCGCCACCGCGAACACCAGGAAGAACACGATCAGGTACTTGGCCTGCAACGCCACCCCGGCGGCGATCCCGAGCAGGAGCAGCAGCCGATCGTCCCTGGTGCGCACCCAGCGCACCAGCAGCAGGGTGGCCAGCGCCCAGAAGAACATGTCCACCGAGTTGGTCGCCAGCCAGTGCCCGGCCAGCAGCGTGATCGGCGCCGCGCCGTAGGCCGCCGCGGCGATCACCTGCGCCCGCCGCGCGCCGCCGAACTCGCGGGCGATCATCGCGGTGACGAGCACACCCAGCACCGCGAGCAGGATCGCCGGCAGCCGCAGCACGACCAGCGAACCGCCCGAGACGTGGTCGAGCGCCCAGGCGAGCAGCGGCACCAGCGGCGGCTGGTCGACGTAGCCCCAGTCCGGATGCGCGCCCGCGGCGAGGAAGTAGAGCTCGTCGCGGTGGTAGCCGTAGGAGCCGCTGGTGACCAGCAGCGCCAGCCCGACGGCGGCGGCCACGATCGCGACCGGTGCCCGGGCGAACACCGGTCGACGGTCGACGTCCTGGACTTCGGTCGCCGACGGGATCACCGTCGCCGAAACGCTCTGTTCCACTGAGCTCCCCCACCGCACTGGTCCCGGGTTCCCCCGGGCGACTTCGGACCGCGCGCGATGACCCCTGCCATCGGCGTCCGGATCGCCCGACCGTACTGTCGGTCGCGCTCCTTCCTCTACCGCGACAAAGTGTTCTGGGGCCGCGTAGGGGATGGCTAGGGGTTCGTCCCGGCACGACGGGGAAGACTTCCGTGGAACGATGCGGCCATTGGTTGTTCCCGTTTCCGGAGAGGACTTTCCATGGTGACCGCCACCCAGAGCCGCGCCGGTGATCTCCGGCTGGGCACGACCCTGCTCGCCGCCAAGGCGCTGGTCCGGCTCAGCGGGGTGCTCGGCGATCCGTTCGCGGATCTGTTGCGCGGTCAGGAGAATCCGTATCCGGTGCACCAGCGGGTCCGGGACCTCGGGCCGCTGCACCGCAGCAAACTCGGGCCGTGGCTCACCGCCAGCCATCCGCTGATCGACTCGATCCTCCGTGACAAACGCTTCGGAATCCGTACCACCGAAGGAAAGCTGTTGAACGGTGGGCTCAAGGACGTGCCGAAGCTGGACGTGTCCTTTCTGGAACTGGACCCGCCGGACCACGGCAGGCTGCGCCGTCTGGTCGCGCCCTCGTTCGGCCCGCGCACGATCGAACGCTTCCGGCCCGCCGTCGAACGCGCCTGCGAAGAGCTGCTCGACGAGCTGGAGCGCGAAGACGGTTTCGATCTGATGACCGGGTTCGCCACCCGGCTGCCGCTGGTCGTGATCGGCCAGTTGCTCGGCATCGGCGAAGACCGCTGGACGGACTTCCTGCGCCACGGCGCGGTGATCGGCGCGACGCTCGACGGCGTCAGCTCGGTGAAGTTCGCCAAGCAGCTGCGTATCTCGATCCAGGAGCTCACGGTCCTTTTCGGTGAGCTGATCGACCAGCGGCGGGCCGAGCCCCGTGACGATCTGACCACCAGTCTCGTTCAGGCGAGGGCCGAGGAGAAGTTGACCCCCGAGGAGCTGGTCAACATCTTCGGCCTGCTGGCCATCGCGGGGTCCGAGACCACGGCGAACCTGATCGGCAACGGAACGCTGGCCCTGCTGCGTCATCCCGACCAGTGGGCCCAGCTGCGCGAGAACCCGGGCCTGGCGGCGAAAGCCGTCGAAGAGACACTGCGCTACGAGTCACCGGTGCAGCAGTCACAGCGGTTGCCGCACGAGGATGTCGAGCTGCACGGCACGGTCATTCCCGCGGACACCCAGGTGGTGCTGCTGATCGGCGCGGCGAACCGCGATCCCGAGGTTTACACCGAACCGGACCGGTTCGACCTCAACCGCACGGACGGCCCGGACCACCTGTCCTTCTCCAGCGGCATCCACTACTGCATCGGCGCGCCGCTGGCCCGGCTGGAGGGCGAAGTGGCGTTCCAGGCCCTCGCCGCCCGGATGCCGAAGCTGAAGGTGGTGGCCGAGCCGAAGGTGCGCCGGTCGCTGGTGATCCGCGGCCTGCGGACCCTCCCGCTGAGCAAGTCGTGAACAGGGTGCGCCAGGGCTCACACCCCCTGGCGCACCACCTTGAACAGCTCTGGGCCGCGGCTCTCGAGCCGTCGGTACGCCTGACGACCGCACTGCCACCACATCACCACGCCGACGCCCACCCCGACGGGCACGGCCAGCCAGCCGAGCACGGGGCTGTCATCGACCAGGCCCAGGATCAGCAGGGCGGTCGAGGGGCCGATCGCGGTGAGCAGCAGCGGGATCAGGCCCAGCTGGAGGTAGTGCGGGTTGGTGCCCGAGGTGAACGGATTGCTGTCGGCGTTCTGCGGCACCGGGTACGCGGCGATCACCGAGAGCAGCACCACCGAGCCGGCGCAGCCACCGATACCCGCGGGCAGGAGCGCGAGCACCCACGGCCAAGCCCAGTCCAGTCCACTGAAGACGGTGAAGCCCACGGTGAGCGCGATACAGAACGGCGCCACCACGAGCGCCCACGCCAGCTGACGACCGCGGACGTCGGCCCGCGCGGAATCGGGCGCCACCAGCGTGTGCCACATGCCGCCGCCATCGAGTCCGTAGAGGTTCGAAGTCTCCGCGCAGGCGAGGCCGAGTACGAACAACCCGGCGAACGGCAGCAGCAGGTCGGCGCCGCTCAACGCCGGCACCACCGCACCCGGCAGCGCGGCCAGCGAAGTGACCAGCACCGCCCGGCGACGCGCGTCGCGGCCCCAGGTGAGCAGTTCCTTGTGGACGACACCGCCCAGCGGGGTCGCCGGCAGCAGCCGGACCAGCAGTCCGTCGGATCCGGCCCGGCGACTGCGGCCGGTCGCGGCCCTGGCCGTGATCCGGCGTTCGATCAGCGGCGCCCACGCGAGCAGCAGCAGCCCGATCAGCACCGCGAGCCCGAGCAGCGCGCCGAACGCGATCAGCCAGTCGGCCCGTGCCGCCGCCTCGACCGCCGCGATCCCCCAGCCCGACGGCAGCAGGTGCAGAAGGGTGGAGAACCCCGGCGCGTTCCCGCGCACGATCTCCGGCCCGAGCGACTGGATCGGGTACCGCAGCAGGAAACCGCAGACGCAGAGCACCGCGACCAGCAGCAGCGCCAGATCCCGCCCGCGGCGTGACCTCAGCGCGGCGCCGAGGGCGGCGAGGACCACCCGCGAGACGAGGACGAAGAACACCGTCTGCAGCAGCAGTGCCGGAATGGCGACCAGCGTCGCACCGGTGCCGAGACCGGCGCCGAACACCACCAGCGCGACCCCGGCGAGGAGGGTGACCAGCGAGCCGCCGCCGACGAAGGCGACCCCGAGCAGTCCGGTCGCCAGCTGCCGGGAGGTCATCGGGAACAGCACGAAATGCTCCGGGCGCAGGGTCTCGTCCCCGCCGCCGGAGAGCAGCGGCACGAGGATCCAGCCGGCGAACCAGGCCAGGAACACCATGCCGAGCAGGTCCGCGGTGATCTTGTCGGTGTCGAGGCCGACCGCCGCCAGCCCGATGGTGAGCGCGGCGCCGAGCAGGCCGAGCAGCAGCTTGCCGATACTGGTGATCGCCTGCTCAGGCCGGAAGGAATGGGTCAGCACCCGCAGGCGCATCCGGATCAGGACGAGAGCCACGCGAGCCCCTCCGCCCCTTCGGTGTGCCCGCCGACCAGCGCGACGAACGCCTGCTCGAGGCCTTGTTCGCCGCCCCGGACCTCGTCCACCGGCCCGACCGCGACCACCTTGCCGTCCGACATCACGCCGACGTGGTCGCACATGAGCTCCACCAGCGCCATCACGTGGCTGGACAGCACCACCGCGCCGCCCGCGGCGACGAACCGGTTGAGGATGATCCGGATGGTGGCCGCCGACACGGGGTCCACCGCTTCGAACGGCTCGTCGAGCACCAGCAGCTTCGGGGCGTGCAGCAGCGCGTTGGCCAGGCCGATCTTCTTCCGCATGCCCGCGGAGTAGTCCACGATCAGCGTCCGCTCGGCCTCGGCCAGCCCCATCACCTGCAGCAGCTCGGTTGCCCGCGAACCGGCGGTCTCCCGGTCCAGGCCGCGCAGGAGGCCACTGTAGACCAGCAGCTCACGGCCGGTGAGTCGTTCGGGCACGGACAGTCCGTCCGGCAGTACCCCGATCAACGCCTTGGCCTTGGCCGGTTCACGCCACACGTCCACGCCGAAGATCCGCACGGAGCCGGCGTCCGGCCGCAGCAGGCCGACGGCCATGGACAGGGTGGTGGTCTTCCCGGCGCCGTTCGGCCCGACCAGGCCGAAGAACGAGCCGCGGCGGACCGTGAGGTCGGCCGAGTCGACCGCGACCTTGTCACCGAACACTTTCCGCAGCCCGGAGATCTCCAGCGGGGCCGAGGCGTCGTCGGTCGTCACGGGGGCCGTCGTCGCTTCTCGCACCGCTCGATTGGAGCACAGCCCGCCTCCGCGCACCCTCGTCAATCGGTACCAAGACCCGCGGGCGCCTCCTCCCTTTTGATGAGGCGAATATCCGTCTCTACGCCGATCGCCAGGAGATGGGGAGATCAATAACATCGGTGCAATCAGATCTTTATGTCCGATTTCCCGGCTACGGCGAAGGGTTCAGATGACCGCGCGAATGGCTCGGAAGTGCTCGTTACTGCTGGTCACCGTGCTTGTCTTCGCAACTGGATGCAAAGAAGCCGACAAGGCCCAGGCCACCACCAGCAGGGCGAAGACGTGCGTGCAGGCTCTCGACCTGGCCGCCATGGTGCCGGACTACAAGAACCGCGAGCGGGACGCCGACGAGCTCCAGAACCGGGCGGGCAAGCTGCGCGAGCTGGCCGGATCGGTCTCCGACAAGGAGGTCGGCGGGGCCGTCGGCGGCCTGGCCGACCAGTACGCCAAGTCCCAGCGGAACAAGCGGGAGACGGTCGAGACGTTCGCCCACTGGGTCCGCGACACCGTCCGGAACATCGACAAACTCAAAGAGGCGTGCATCTCATGACCGCCGGCAGCGGGGCCGGCCCAGGCACCCGCCTGATGCACGTGGACGCGCTCCGAGGGTTCGCCCTGCTGGGCATTCTCGCCGTGAACATGGCACTGTTCTCCTCCGGTTTCGCGTTCACCGGAATCGCCGATCCGGCATTCGATTCCTGGGTGGACAACGCGGTCGAGTGGACCATTTTCTTTTTGTTCACGATGAAGTTCTATCTGCTTTTCTCTTTCCTTTTCGGATACAGCTTCACGCTGCAGATGGATTCGGCCGAGCGTAAGGGCACCCCCTTCAAACCGGCCTTCCTCCGGCGGCTCGCGGCCCTGTTCGTCCTCGGCATCGCGCACGCCGTGCTGCTGTTCCCCGGTGACATTCTGGCGACATACGCCGTCCTCGGCCTGATTCTGCTCGCTGTCCGCAACATCCGCCCACGGACAGCGATGATTCTCGCCTGCCTGCTGACCGTCGTCACGACGGTCGCGATGGTGCTGGTCGGCCTGTCCGGGGCGATCGCCACGGACCCGGCGTCGGCGCTCATCGAAGGCGCCCGATCAACCGAAGCGCTGCGCGGGAGCGCGGGCCAGGTGCTGTCCGAGCACCTCAAGACGCTGCCGTGGAGCCTCGGCACGCTAGCCGTACAGGGCCCGCTCGCCTTCGCCTCCTTCCTGATCGGGCTGGCACTGGGCAAGCACCGGGCGCTGGCGGACCCGGCCGCACACGGGCAGCTACTGCGGTTGCTCCAATGGGTCGGTCTGCCGGTCGGACTGTCCGGAGCGCTGATCTTCGCCAGCTTCGGCGGCACCCACGACACGCTGGCCACCGCGGTCGGTTATGCCACCGCACCCCTGCTGACCGCCGCTTATGTGGCCACGGCCCTGCGGATCTTCTCTTCGCCACGCCTCCGGATCCCGACCGAATTCCTGGCCGCGGGCGGCCGGATGGCGCTGACCAACTACCTCACCCAGTCGCTCGTGTGCGCCCTGATCTTCACCGGCCTCGGCGCCGGGCTGATCGGCGAGCTGCGGCCGGGCACCGTGCTGCTGCTGACCCTCGGCCTGTTCGTCGCCCAGCTCCTGGCGAGCAGGCTGTGGCTGCGACTGTTCCGTTACGGTCCGGTCGAATGGGTGCTACGCGCGGTCACCTATGGCTCCTGGTCCCCGACGCCGGCCGCGGCGCGGACCTCGAAGGCGGCCGCCTGATCTCACCCCGACGAGGTAAAAGACTCGTTAATCCTCAGCCGCGGCGCGACCCGCGGGGCCGGTTGGCCACTAACCAACCGGCCTCAGTCGGGACGAGTGGCGATCAAGCATGTCCACAAGCAGAAAGAACGACCCCACTCAACCCCTATGCTCATAGGAACCCCTACCCGTACTTCCGGATAAACGCCGCCCCCACAGCTCCATTCAGGTGAACTCGCCTGGAAAAGTGACACCCCGCTCACCGGCACCCCGCGATCCGTCTCCGTGGAACCCGTCACCGTTACACCCGATCAGGTGGTACGGTCACCTCACTCACTCGCGAATTCTGGGGAATTAGTGCTGAGTCAATGCAACGGTGATGTCACAAAAGCCCTGTGGGGGGACACCATGTCGATCGCAGAAAGAGATATCTTTTTTGATCAGCTGAACAAAGTGTATGAGAATGGCGGCAGGGGTCGGGCTTGCCTCGTCTCCGGTGGCGTCGCCAGCGGCAAGACCGAACTACTGGAACGGCTCAACGACCAGGCGATCGACTCCGGCGCGCTGGTCCTCAGCGCGACGGCCTCGCTGGCAGAGCAGACTCTCCGAATGGGTGTCATCGGACAGTTGTTCCGGAACGCGGCATTGCCCGAAACCGTCTTGGCGAAAGCGGAATACCTGCTTTCCGCCGGCTTGGTCACCAGCAGGCGGCCCGGCCACGACCCGCTGGCCTTCGATCAGACGGCCCTGCTGCTCGCACAGGCGATCTGCGCGCTCGTGCTCGAACTGGCCAAGGAAAGGCCGGTCGTGATCACAGTGGACGACGCGCACTTCGCGGATCAGTCATCCACCGACACCCTGCTTCATCTGCAGCGGCGGATCCGGTCCGCCAGGGTCCTGCTGGTCCTCGCGGAACGAACAGGGGAAGGCTCGGCCCGGCTCCGGACCGAGGTCATGCGGCAGCCGCATTCCCGGCACGTCCGGCTCCAGCCCCTGTCCGAAGCAGGCGTCGGCGAACTGCTGGGCGAACGGCTGGACAGTATCCCCGCCGCGTCCTTCGTCACCGGCTGCGCGGAACTGACCGGTGGCAATCCGATGCTGGTGTGCGCGCTGGCGGAGGACTGGCTGGCCGCCACCGCGGTGGCCGGAAGCGGCCGGACCCTTCCGCCGGTCCCGGTCACCGGGGAGAACTATCGGCAGGCGGTGCTGTCCTACTGTCACCGCGCCGATCCCGACGCCGCCCGCGTGCTGCGGGCGGTGGCCGTGCTCGACGAACTCGCCACGGCCGCCAACGTGGCCAAGGTGACGGAGATGTGCCCGTCCCACGTCGTCGACCTACTCTCCCTTGTGGACAGCGGCGGGCTGACCGTCGGCGGCCGGTTCCGTGACCCGGCGGCCAGGAACGCGGTGCTGGCCGACCTCGATCGCCAGGAGCACACGGCCCTGTGCCTGCGCACGGCCAAGCTGCTGCACGACGAGGGAGCCGAGGCGGCCGAGGTCGCGGCCTACATCGCCGCTTCGGGAGAATCCGGCGAGATGTGGGCGGTCAACTTCCTGCGGGACACCGCGGAACAGGCGGTCGCCCAGGCGGACCTCCGTGCCGCGGTGTCCTATCTGGACCTCGCGCGGCGCACCTGCTCCGACGAGCGGCAACGGGCGGAACTGACCGTCCGGCTGACCGGCGTGCAGTGGCTGGTGGACCCGGCCGCGTCCGGTCAGCACCTGAGCCTGCTCACCGCCGAGCTGCAGCAAGGGAAGCTGGCGCAGGAGCACGCGCCCGCGTTGGCCCGATGGCTGGCCTGGCACGGTTTCGCCAACGAAGCCAAGGAGGTACTGGCCGGTCTCCGGGACACGATCGCCGACGCCGGCCCCGCGCTGACCGCCGACTACCGGATGACCGTGCAGTGGCTGCGGTTCTTCCATCCTCGACTGCTGGAGGACACCGTCGACCCGGCTTTCGCGGATCGGGGCGAGGCCGCCGGCAGCACCCTGTTCACCGTACTGAAGGACGGCGCGACCTCGGACAGCGTGCACGAGGCCGAGCAGGTGCTGCAGAGCTGGCGGATGAGCGACATGCCCATCGAGTGCGCGCTGTCGGCACTGCAGACGCTGTTGTACGCGCAGTGCCCGAACCGTGCCACGGAGTGGTGCAAGGAGCTGCTGGCCGAGGCGGAGAACCGCAACGCGACCACGTGGCGGGCGATCCTCACCGATCTGCGCGCGGCGATCGCGCTCCAGCTGGGCAACCCGTCCGAAGCGCGTGCCCACGCGCTCAAGGCGCTGGAGATCATGCCGCCGCAGGGCTGGGGGGTGGCGATCGGCTCGCCACGGGCGCACCTGGTGCTGGCCAACACCATGATGGGCAGGTTCGACGAAGCGGCCGAGCAGCTCACTCACATGATGCCGCGCACGACGCACCAGACCCGGTTCTGGCTGCAGTACCTGCAGGCACGCGGGCGCTACCACCTGGCGACCGACCGGCTGCACGCCGCGCTGGACGACTTCCAGATGGCGGGCGACCGGTCCCGCCGATGGGGGCTGGACTACCCCGCGCTCACCCAGTGGCGCAGCGACGCGGCCAGGGTGTACGTCCGCCTCGGCCGCGGCGATGTGGCTCAGCGCCTCGTCACCGAGGAGCTGGAGCTGCCCGGCAGCCGGGGGCCGCGGATCAGGGCGGTCGCGCTGCGGGTGCTGGCCTCGACCGACAATCTCCGCAAGCGGGTCCCGCTGCTGCAGGAGGCCGCGGATCTGCTGCAGCACTGTGGTGACCCGTACGAGCTGGCCTACACCCTGGCCGACCTGAGCCAGGCCGGTCAGGTGCTCGGCGAGACGAACCGGGCCAGGATGTTCGCCAGACGGGCGATCCAGCTCTCGAAGGTCGCGCACGCCAACGTGCTCCACAGCCGGCTGATCGTGCACAGCAAACCGCTGGCGGGCTCGGCCGAGGTCGCGGACGAGTTCAACCCGCTGGAGCCGCTGAGCACGGCGGAACGGCGGGTGGCGGTGCTGGCCGCGCTCGGCCACAGCAACCAGGAGATCAGCCGGAAGCTGTGCGTCACCGTCAGCACGGTCGAGCAGCATCTGACCAAGACGTACCGCAAGCTCAAGGTCAGCCGCCGCACCGATCTGCCCACCGAGCTGGCGGGCATCGCCTGACGGCTCTTCTCACCACAGACGGCGGCCCCGCACTTTCCGGGAAGTGCGGGGCCGCGGTCTGTGCGGTCGGGATCGTCAGGGTTTCGGCACCAGCCGGATGTGCAGGACGGTGTTCCGCTCGACCGCCTCGCGGCTGTAGAGCAGCGGGACGTATTTGCCGGTGCGCCACTTCTCGGTCATCGCTTCGTAGCCCGGCGAATTCGGGTCACCGGACTGCCCTGGCGCGTTGATCATCTGCGCGGCGTCCCAGTTCCCCACGTCGAGCACCATCCGGAACGAGGGTCCGGCCAGGCCCTGGTAGTCGACCGGGCTGTAGATCGAGGAGTTCACCGTGTGCCACGACCCGCCGATCGGCACCGGCCCCGCGTTCCAGCGGTCGGCCGTCGGCTGGTCGACCTTGGGCGCCAGCGGATGCGCGAACTCCACCCGGTGCAGCTCGCCCCATTTCCACTTCGCCGAATCCTCGCCGCCGCGCCGCTGGGCATCCGCCATCGCGGTACCGAGAGTCTTCAGCAGCAGCTGGTCCCTGACGGCGGCGCCACCGGCACCGAAATACCGGTCCGGGTTCTCCATGGCGTCCATCAGCACCGCCTGGTCCGGCAGGAAGATCGCGCCTGCCACCGCCGGGGGCAGCACCGAGTACAGGAAGTTCGGCCCGAGGTGCCACATGAACCACACCTCGAACAGCAGCGCGGGCGCGCTTCCCGCGTCCAGCACCCCGTTCCAGCTCTTCAGCAACGACAACGCTTCGGCCACCGCCGGATCGGTGCCGCTCAACGGCTGCAGCAGCGTGACGAGCCGCCGTGCCTGCAGGGAGAGCTGGTCGTTCTGCAGCGTCGCGGAGTCGGAGGGCGTGCTTCGCGGCTTCGATCCCAGCACCTCGTTGATCCGCTGGTAGCGCGAAGGATTGCTCCATTCGTAGCCCACGTCCGGCGTCGTCCCGTTGTACTCGTTGGCGGTGACGACGAGCCCGTTCGCGGGGTTGTGGACCCGTGGCAGTTCCGCGGCGGGCACGAAGCCGTTCCAGTCGTATCGTCCGTCCCCCGGCACCGGCAGGAGTCCGTCGTACCCGGTCCGCCGCGGCGCGAGTCCGCCGACGGCCATGCCGATCTCCCCGGACGAGTTCGCGTACACGTGGTTGAGCCCGGGTGCGCCCCAGGTGTCCACCGACTGCTTGAACTCGCCGAAGTTCTTGGCCCGCAGGTGTTTCAGGCTGCCGTAGTACGGTGACATGCCCGGCTCCAGCCACGCGGCTCGCACGGCGTAGGCACGGTTGCCCGCGGTGTCCGTCTTGATCACCGGGCCGTGCCGGGTGAACTGGAGCACGACCTCCTTGGTGCCCCCGTCACGCAGCGGAATCCGCTCGGTGACGGTGGTGAACTTCTCCCAGCCGCCGCCGTAGCGGTACCGGCTCGGATCGGCGGGATCGAGTTCGTAGACGTAGAGATCCTCCTGGTCCATCGCCGAGATCGTCAGGCTGAACCCGGAGACCTCGTTGTGCCCCAGCGAGATCCCTGGCGCGAACGGTTCACCGGCGCCGATCACGTCGAGCCCCGGCGCGTTCAGGTGTGACACGTACCTGGTCGCGGGCGACGGCAGGGCGCGGTGCGGATCCGAAGCGAGTACCGGCCGTCCGGTGCTGCTCCGGTTCGTGCCGACCACCCAGGCGTTGCTGCCCTCCGGTGCCTCGACGAGCGGTTCGGCCAGACTCGCACCCGCGCTGAAGTCCAGGCCGCCGGTGGCGAGGGTGAACACCCGCGTCACGTCGGCGGGCAGCGCGCACGGGTCGAGCCCGGCCGGAACCCGCGGGCTGTGCGCGGGTTCGAGCCGGACCCGGTACCGATCGGCCTCGATCCCGCCGGCACAGGCGATCTTCGCGCGCGCCACCTCGCTCTTGAGGTTCTGACTGAGCCCGTGCGCGCGGATCCGCACCACGTCCTCAGCGCTCCAGCGGGCCGGGGTATACCCGAGTTTCCGGAATTCCTCGGGCAGCGCGGCGGGATTGGCGGCCAGGAAGTCCACATAGGCGTTGACGCCGTCGGCGAACCGCGTCGCGGCGAGCTTGCCCTCCGGCCCGTACTCGGCCCACTCCTGCGTCATGCCCCCGCGGTAGAGGAACAACCGAGAAGCCCTGTCCTGCTCCGCGAACGAATCACCGAGCACTTCGGAAAGCAGGCCCAAACCCTTGCGCCGCCACAGGTCCATCTGGAAGATTCGATCGCGTGCGGCACCGAAACCCTGCGCCAGGAACACATCCGGGGTGTTCCGCGCGTAGATGTGCGGCACACCCGACTTGTCGACCAGCAGGTCCACCGGTTCGGTCAGGCCCCGTACCTGCTGCGTGAGCGACGGACGGCCAGGCGTCGCATCGGCCGTGACGGGGGGCATCCCCGCCACGCCGACGAGGAAAACGATCCCGAGAAGACACAGCCGCCATCGCATAGCAAACATCCGAGACCTCTTCACCCACGGCAGCACGTCACCTTTTTGTTCTCCGCACGCTACTGAGCGCCTCGACGGGAAAGCAGCCCCTAGCCGCCACCAACTGACCCCTATCCGTCGCGGAACACGCGTTTTCCCGCTGACGACAAATGTTCCCGCTGGTCGTCAGCGGCGGTACTGGGTGCCGTAGGGGCGTCGCTAGGGGTTGACGCTCCCGTCGCGCGGCCGACATCCTGGGAAACCCGGACGCACCGACGCGGGAATCTTCCGTCCCGCGACACCCGCGACTTTCTCGAGGCTCAGCACGCGAATAGTGGATTTGGGGGCTGCTCGCACAGAGGACGCCGTCAGCGGGTATCACGGTTGAATTCTCCATTCACGATCGCAGGAAAGTGACTCAATGGGAAAAAATCTCTACGACCTCGGGGAACTGCCTCCCATGGGTCATGTCCCGGATCAGATGCACGCACAGGTACTGCGCCGAGACCGTTACGGTCAACCGGACCAGGCTTTTCAGCACGAGGTACTGCCGACCCCGCGGCCCGGATACGGTCAAGTCCTCGTCTTCGTGATGGCCGCGGGGATCAACTACAACAACGTGTGGGCCGCTCTCGGCAAACCGCTGGACGTCATCGGGATGCGGCAACGGCACGGCGAGCCGGAAGACTTCCATATCGGCGGTTCGGACGCATCCGGCATCGTGTGGGCGGTCGGCGACGGTGTTCGCCAGGTCAAGGTCGGCGATGAGGTCGTCCTGTCGGGCTGCCAATGGGACGAGCGCGCGGCGGACATCCGGATGGGTGCCGATCCGATCAGCTCGGTGACCCAGAAGGCTTGGGGCTACGAAGTGAACTACGGTTCGTTCGCGCAGTTCACCCTGGTCGACGAGTACCAGTGCCACCCCAAACCCGCTCAGCTTTCGTGGCCGGAAGCAGCGTGCTTCATGGTCTCCGGAGCGACGGCGTACCGGCAGCTCTGCGGCTGGCAGCCGCACACGGTCCAGCCCGGCGACGTGGTCCTCATCTGGGGTGGCGCGGGCGGACTCGGCTCGATGGCCATTCAAATCGTCCGCCTTTTCGGGGGCATACCCGTCGCGGTGGTGTCCTCGGAATCCAGGGCGGATCATTGCAAGGCACTCGGCGCCGCCGGCGTCATCAATCGCAAGGATTTCACTCATTGGGGCCCGCTCCCGGACGCGTCGGACACCGCGGCGACAAAAGCGTGGATGAGCGAGGTCAAGAGGTTCCGCTCCACACTGTGGGGTATCGTCGGCGAAAGCCGTAACCCCCGTATCGTCTTCGAACATTCCGGCCAGGACACACTGCCCACCTCGGTTTACATCGGCGACAACGCCGGCATGATCGTGATCTGCGGCGCCACCACCGGCTATCACGCGGACATCGATCTGCGGTTCCTGTGGATGCGCCAGAAACGGCTGCAGGGATCGCATTTCGCCAACTTCAAGCAGTGTCGTGCGGTGACGGAACTGGTGGCGGCGAATCGCTTGGACCCGTGTTTGTCGACGACGGTGGAATTCCACGAGCTGGGGCAGGTGCATCAAAGGATGCTCGCCAACGAGCTGCCTCCCGGCAACGCGGCCACCCTCGTCAACGCGACCGAGTAATACTCGCAGGATTGCACTAGAAGGAGTCCGGTCATGTCTTTGACCACCTCGCACCAACTCGATGAGATCTGCATCGACGGTCGCGAACTGACGATCAACGAGCTCGTGCTTGCCGCTCGATCTCCTGGTACGCAGGTGTTCACGCTCTCCGCGGATTCGCGGCGGCGCATCGAAGCATCCAACGACCTCAAGCACGAGCTTGTCACGTCCGGACTGCCGATCTACGGCGTGACCGCCGGATTCGGCGACAGCAACACCCGTCAGGTTTCGAAGCACAAGACCGCCCAGCTGCAGGACAACCTGATCCGCTTCCTGTCCACCGGCGTGGGCCCTTACGCCACACCGGAAGTCGCTCGGGCGACGATGGTCGTCCGGGCCAACTGCCTCGCCCGCGGCGCGTCCGGGGTCCGCCCGGAACTCATCCAGACCATCGTGGACTGCCTCAACGCGGAGATCCTGCCGCGCATCCCCGAGCGCGGCTCGGTGGGCGCCAGCGGCGACCTGGTCCCCCTGAGCTATCTGGCGGGCATGATCACCGGACAGGGCACCGTGTCCCATCGAGGGATCCTCAAGCAGGCGGCGGACGCGCTGCGAGAGTGCGGGATCCAGCCGCTCACCCTGGAGGCCAAGGAAGGCCTCGCGCTGGTGAACGGAACGTCCTTCTCTTCGGCGTACGCCGCGCTCGCCGTGCACGACGCCGAGCGGGTCGCCGAAGTCGCGGAGTGCTGCACCGCCATGGCGAGCCAGGTACTCGCCGGAAACCCGGCCCACTTCGCGGAGTTCCTGTTCCTGCAGAAGCCGCATGACGGGCTGATGACCAGCGCCCGCGCCATCAGGCGGATGCTCACGCCCGTCGCGTCGATCGGCGAAACCACCATCCATCCCGATGTGAACTTCCGTGAACTCGAACACCCGATTCAGGACCGGTATTCGATTCGCTGCGCCCCGCACGTCATCGGGGTGGTGCGGGACACGGTCAACTGGGTGCGCAACTGGCTCACCGTGGAGGTCAACTCCTCCAACGACAATCCACTGTTCGACGCGGCGACCGGCACTGTCCACAATGGCGGGAACTTCTACGGTGGACACGTCAGCCAGTCGATGGACTCGGTGAAGACCGCCGTGGCCAGCGTCGGCGACCTCCTGGATCGCCAGCTCGAACTGATCGTCGACGAAAAGTTCAACAACGGGCTGACCCCGAACCTGATCCCGCGGCTCACCCACGACAATTTCGAAGCCGGCCTTTTCCACGGTTTCAAAGGAATGCAGATCACCGCGTCCGCGCTGGCGGCGGAGGCTCTCAAGTGGACGATGCCGGCGACGTCGTTCTCCCGGTCGACCGAGGCGCACAACCAGGACAAGGTCAGCATGAGCACGATCGCGGCCCGTGACGCGCGATCCGTCGTCGAACTCGTGCAGCAGATCGCCGCGATCCAGCTGATCGCCCTGTGCCAGGCCGCCGACCTCCGCGGGCTCGACTACCTCAGCCGCCCGACGCTGGCCGTCTACCACCAGATTCGCGCGGTATCCCCGTTCCTCGACCGCGACCGCGCGCTCGACGAGGACATCGAACGGGTCACCGCCCTCATCAAGTCCGGCGAACTGACCATCGACCCCATGCCATGAGACAGGTCTTCGCGGAGCCGGCGATCACGTGCGAGGACAGATCGGACGGCGTACGGATCCTTCGTTCCACCGAGCCTGTGGGCGCCTGCCCGCGTTCGCTCGCCGAGCCACTCCGCACCTGGGCCCGCGAGACGCCCGATCGAGTCCTCGCGGCCGAACGTACTTCGTCCGGCGGCTGGCTTCCCGTTTCGTATGGTGAAGCGCGAACTCAGGTCGACGCGCTGGCTCAGGCGTTGCTCGATCGGGGTCTCGGGCAGGAAAGCCCTTTGCTCGTGTTGTCCGGGAACACGATCGACCACCTCCTGCTCACGTTGGCTTGCTACACCATCGGGGCGCCGATCGTCCCGGTGAGTGTGGCGTACTCGGTCCGGTCGGCCACTCACCTTCGGCTGCGGGCGATCACCGAACTCGTGCGCCCCGGCATGGTGTTCGCCGATGACGGTGAGCTGTTCGGCGCCGCGCTCGACGCCGTGAGAGCCGTCGCCGGCCCGGCCTGTCGCGAACTGGTGGCCCGCGACGCGCGAGGACCACGCCACGAGTCGCTCGACGGGCTGCTGCGGACGACCGTGACCGCCGATGTCGATCGAGCGTTCCATGCGGTGAACGGTGACGATGTCGCCAAGATCCTCTTCACCTCGGGGTCCACCGATGTCCCCAAGGGCGTACTCAACACACACGCCATGCTGGGCGCCAATCAGCAGATGCTCCGGCAGATCTGGCCGTTCGTGACAAGGACCCCGCCGGTGCTGACCGACTGGTTGCCGTGGAGCCATACCTTCGGCGGCAACCACAACCTGCATCTCGCGCTGTGCAACGGCGGAAGTCTGTACATCGACAACGGGAAGCCGACCCCGGACCTCTTCGAGCGCACCCTTGAAGCGCTGCGATCCGCTCCCCCCACCATTTGTGTCAACGTCCCGGCCGGCTACGCCATGCTGGTCCATCGGCTCGAACAGGACCACGCACTCGCCTCGCAGGTTTTCGGTGCGGCCGAGCTGATCCTCTATGCCGGAGCCGCTCTCGACAGTGGCCTTCGGAGCAGGCTTCGCGAGCTTGCGAAAAAAGCGACAGGACGCGATATCCCGGTGGTCTCGTCATGGGGAGCGACCGAAACGGGACCGGCCGCGACTTCGACCTACGGCTCAGTCCGCGACGGCATGGGTGTGCCGCTGCCCGGGGTCTCGGTCAAGCTCGTGCCCCACGGCGCCCGTCAGGAAATCAGGGTGCTCAGTCCTTCGGTGACCCCGGGCTATGTCGGCAAGAAGAGCGACGACGTCTTCGACGACGAGGGCTACTACCGCACTGGCGACGCCGCCCGGCTCCTCGATGACAGCGACCCTCGCAAAGGCTTGGTGTTCGACGGCCGGATCGCCGAGGATTTCAAGCTGTCCAGCGGAACCTGGGTCGCGCCCGGACGTCTTCGGGAGACCTTGCTCGCCACGACCGGGATCCTGGCCGACGCGGTGGTGGTCGGAGCGGACCGGTCGTCCGTCTCGGCGTTGTGCTGGCTTCGAGCCGGCCAGGACGACGACGATCCGGACGTACGGCTGCACCTGGCGCGCAAACTGGCCGAGCTGAATCAGGGCGGGGGATCGGCCGCCCGGATCGAACGTCTGCTGCTGGTCACCGAGCCGCCCAGTCTCGATCACGGTGAAATCACCGACAAGGGGTACATCAACCAGCGCGCCGTTGTCACCCGGCGAGCGGCTCTGATTGCGTTGCTGTACCAGGAGCCGATCGATCCTGCCGTCGTGCGCCCGGCATACGCGGCGACGATTCCGCAGGTGTAGCCGGTGTCCGCTCGGCGGTGATCCGCGAGCCGTGATTCGAGCTCGACAGAGTGCGGATCGCTCCGCAGAGCGAGGGATACGGGTTGCACTCCCCCATGACTCCCACACCCGGCCGACTCGGTACCGCGGCGTCGGTGGACGTCGGCACGGCGAACAGCGCGGGCGCCAGGCCGGCCGCGAGTTTTCGCGTCATCGTCATTGTGTTCCCCCTCGATCGCATTGCCTGCCCGAACGGGCGAAACCCACTCTGCGGCTCGGCTTCCCGCGGCGGAGCGGTTCACGAACAATTGGGACGCTGGGACAAGAACATGCTCTCCACCAGCGAAACGTCTAGCGGGTGAGACGGTCCAAGGTGATCTCCGCGAGGATTCGTGGCGTTCGCGGGTTTGACCGCGTTCGGCGCTGGGATCACGACGAGGCAGCCTGGTCATCGAGCGTGGCCTGCCCCTCCCGCGCCTCGGAGACCGCGACCTAGATCCGGGGCAAGACCTGCGACGCGCCGAGCAGGTCGTCCGAGCCTTCGCCGAGCGCGGTGGTCGCGAGCCGCAGTGCCTCGGCCAGGTCACCACGCTGCCGTGCGACCTCACCGAGCCCGCGGTGTAGGGTCCGCCAGTCGTCGCTTGCCCAGTCGTCACTGGCGACGAGATTCAGCTCCGAGGCACCGCTTGCGGCTCGGTCCTCAGTGGACGGTCGTCCGCCGGGAAGGCGTCAGGTGGCGGGCCGCCGACGACTGTCCAACGCGTCTCGCCGTACCTGCCCGGTGTGCTCGCTGATCGCGCCGAGGCGGTCGGCCAGCTGGAGATGATCGGCCGTCAGGTGATCTCGCATGTCGGACAGGGGGGTCAAGAGATCGGCCGCGTCGTTCTCGCCGAGTGCCGTATTGAGCTTGTCAGCCCTTTTCCGGCCTTCCGCACTCAATCCCTCCAGCGCACCGGCCTGCCCGGCCAGTTGCCGCAATGTCGTCGAATTGCGCCGCGCCCACTCCGAGACCGCCCGGTCGCCGGCGCGCCGATCACGTTCGGCGTCGACACGCGCTTCGCCTGTCCGCTCGCCACCGTCCGACGGCCGCAGCCGCAGGAACCGGCGCTCCGCCGCCTGACGGCTGGCGACCCCCAACGCCGGAGCCAGCGAAGTCCAGCTTGCCCCTTCCGCACGGGCCGCCGCGATCAGCTCCGGTTCCCAGGAGGCGAACTCCTCACGAATCGCCCGCAAGGACTCCAAAGCGGCCAAGAGCGACTCCGGCCCGGCCGTGCCGGAACGGGCAGCCAGCACCACGTCGTACAGGGCACGCGCCCGGTCCGCGAGGTCAACCTCAGTCATGTCATCCTTTCGACGACTCGGGTGTTGTCATCGGTTCGATGACATGTTAGAACAGTGGGGCGTGTTGACACCAGACAACGAACCCAGGAGGTGGAACCCGATGTTGATGCGCACCGACCCGTTCCGTGAGCTGGACCGTCTCACCCAGCAGGTGTTCGGCGCCACGAATCCGGGAACCTGGTCCAAACCGGCCACGATGCCGATGGACGCCTACCGCGACGGCGACGAGTTCGTCGTCTGCTTCGACCTTCCCGGCGTCGACGCCGACGCGATCGAACTGGACGTCGAACGCAACGTCCTGACGGTCAAGGCGGAACGACGGCCGATCCCCGGCAAAGACGTCCAGATGCAGGTTTCCGAACGCCCGCTGGGCGTCTTCTCCCGTCAGCTGTTCCTGGGCGACGCCCTCGACACCGACCGCATCGCCGCCGGGTACGAGGCCGGGGTGCTGACCCTGCGCATCCCGGTCGCGGAGAAAGCCAAACCGCGGCGCATCCGGATCGGCGGCTCCGAGACCGATCGCAAGGAAATCAACGCCTGAGAGTCGCGCTCGTGGTGGGGCCGGCCGGTCACCGGCCCCACCACAGGCAGCCGCGGACGAAAGGACACCCCGTTGATCGCGACGCTCGCCCCTCCGGCCCGTTACCCCGTCCCCGCCGCGCTTTGGGACTATCTCGCCGAAGTCACCGACGCTCTCGGGATCGGCCTGGAATCCTGCACTGTCGACCACGACAACCCGGTCTCGGCCTACGTCGCACTCGACGGCAGACTCCCCGGCCACCCCGATCGGGACGTCGCCCTGCTCTGGGACGAGGTCCACGGCTGGGCGATCGCGGTCGAGACCCACTCCGGCGAGGACCTCATCGTCGTCTGCTACCTCGGCGGAAAAACCATCGCCCCGACAGCGGCCCGAGTCGCGCGATTCGTCCAAGCCCTCCGGAAAAGCGATCGCTGTGTCGGACAGCTGACACCACCGTCGCTCCGCATCGCGACCGACCGCGCCGACCTCGAACGCCTGCTCGATCGCCGTACTCGGGCGACAATCCGCGTCGCTGTGTGAAGACGGACTCCCGTTCCTGCCGCGTCCCGCTCGTTTCGGCGCCGGGGAAGGGGGTATCCGGGGTTCGGACATGAAAGAGACCAGCTCCTAGGGAGGCGTTTGATGAGTACGATCACCAAATCCGTCGATGTCGAGGCGCCGGTCAGTGACGTCTACAACCAATGGACCCAGTTCGCCGAGTTCCCGCGATTCATGGAAGGCGTGGAGCGAATCGAGCAGCGTGACAACACGCACACCCGCTGGACCATCAGCATCGCCGGGGTCACCCGTGAATTCGACGCCACCATCACCGAGCAGCATCCGGACGAACGGGTCGCCTGGAAGTCCGACGACGGCCCGAACCACGCAGGTGTCGTCACGGTGCACCGCCTCGATGACCGGCACACCCGGGTGACCGTCCAAATGGACATCGATCCGGAAGGGTTCGTGGAGAACGTCGCCGACAAGGTCGGCATCCTCGACCGCCGCGTCCAAGGCGATCTCGACCGGTTCAAGACCTTCCTCGAAGACCGCGGCGGCGCCGAGACCGGCGCTTGGCGTGGTGATGTGGGCCGTCCCGGACAGCCCTGAACCTCGCCACCGGCCAGGGGCGTGGCCGGCGGCAGGGCAAGGCGGGCGGCCGGTTCTCCCGACCAGCCGCGCACACCATGGGGTCGGGTCTCCGCATCAGGGGATCCGACCCCAGCCCTGTGCCGGGCTTCCTGGGACGAGGCAGGAAAAGTGCTCAGCCCGGCAGCGCCGAGAACACCGGTCGGAGGTGGTGCTGGTCTTCCTGCCGGAAGCCAACCAGACGGGAGAGAACCACCATCTGGATCTTCAGTCTCCCGCGAGGAGAGCCGGTTCGCGGGTGAGCGAATCTCAGAACTTCTCCAAGGCCCCGGTTTGTGCACCGCTTCCCCACCGCTCTTGTCGCCGCGGACCAGGTACTGCGGCGCCTCCGGCGAAGTTCGTAAAGTGCGACCGGCCGCTTCGGTGTCCGAGTGGAAACGCTGTCCCATGACCATCTCCTTCTCACCGCCGGATTCCGCCGTCGAGTACCCGCCCGGAGGGAGGTCACACTCAGGCGCGGTCGACGAGGTGTGCGATCTCCTCGATCGCCAGCCCGGGCCTCGGGGATCGAGGCGAGCATCCACGCGAGGAGCGACTTGGCCGTGAAGCTGGTCCTAGACCTGGTCACGGGGTACCGTCCGATGCCAGTTGCGGGAGAACGTCCTTCGTTCTCCTTCGTAGCCGTCGAGCCGGGCGTCGATCACGAACTCGGTGGGTGTGCAGGACACCCGGGTGCGGGTTTCGGACCTGGCTTCCCAGTCACCGCGGGCGAAGGTCATCGACCACGCGGTTTCCGCGACCGGGGAGCAGAAGTCGTCGGCCTTCCACGAGTACGTCTCGAACACGTTCCTCGTGACGTCGAGATCGATGTCCTCGAACCGGACCTTGCCCTCGTTCTTCACGATCTCGAGCGCCGACCGGTAGTCGATCAGGTCACGCGACACGGTCCAGCGCTGCTCCCCCGGCTCGACCTGCGTCGCGGGCAAGGGCTCCGCTCCCTCGGGCTCGCCGAACGGACGCGCCGGGACCTCGTCCGCTTCGGCGATCGGCCGGACCGGCAGGGTGAGCGCACTCTGTCCGGTGTGGACGGTCACCCTCGCCGCTTCCGGCGGCGGCCAGGCCAGTGGCCAGTACGACGACGAGATCGACAGCCGGATCCGGTGCCCGGCAGGGAAGGCCTGCGCGACGGCGTTGAGCTCGACCCGCACTCGATAGCGTTTGCCCGGTTCCAAGGGCTCCGGGTCGTCATGTCCGTCGCGGTGGGTCAGATTCAGCAGGCCGTAGGTCACGCGAGTGGCCCGGCCGTCCGACGCCACGTCGGACAGCCGGACGGCGACCTGGGCCACCGGCTTGTCCGCCGAGACCTCCAGATCCACCACCGGCGAACCGAGGATCTCGCACGGCTCGGTCAGTTCGTCGGTGTCGAACACCAGCGAACCGCCGTCCTCTTCGCGCTGGTCGTACGGCAGATCAGGCGGCGCACTGTAGGACGCCCACTTCCCCGCGAACTGACCGACGGACAGCGGCGATTCCACCGCCAGCTTCTCCGCCGGGACCTCCTCGCCGGGGCGGGCGATCCGGTGCCGCGCCAGGCGATGCTCGGACAGGTGCACATGTGGTGAGGGCCAGGACGGCTCGCCCACCCAGCGGCCGGGGCGGTCCTCGTAGGACGTCGAGGGTGGCACGCTGTCCTGCATCCAGGTCAGAAGCATCGGCCCGTCCATGACACCGTTCTCGACGTCCTTCAGCCAGTGATCCCACCAGCGGACGAGTTCCTGCAGGTAGCCGATGGCGGGCCCCGGCTGCCCCAGATGCGGGTACTTGTGCGACCACGGCCCGATGAGCCCGCGGCGCGGCACGTCCAAGTTGGCCAGAAGACGGGAAACGGCGTTCGAATAGCCGTCCGCCCAGCCGCTGGAGGCGAGCACAGGCACCTGGACGTCGCTGTAGTTCTCGCAGACCGACGCGTGCCGCCAGTAGTCGTCACGGCGCTGGTGGCTCAGCCATTCGCCCGCCCAGAGGGTGCAGTTCTCCAGCCGTTCGTGCCACAACTCGCGCCACCGGTCCCCCGCCAGCGCCGGATCGGGCGGCAACGTGGCGTAGGCGAACATCGTGGACGCTTCGGCGACGTTGTCCGACAGCAGGCAGCCGCCCATGTAGTGCATGTCGTCGGCGTACCTGTCGTCGGTGAAGGACGAGATCGCGATCGCGGCCAGGCCGGGCGGCTTGCGCGCGGCCACCTGCAGCGCGGCGAACCCACCCCAGGAGATCCCCATCATCCCGGTCCGGCCGGTGCACCACGGCTGCTCGGCGATCCACTCGAGGACCTCTTCCGCGTCCTGCTGTTCCCGTTCCAGGTACTCGTCGGCGAGCACCCCCTCGGATTCCCCCGAACCGCGGATGTCCACGCGGACACAGGCGTACCCGTGCCCCGCGAGATAGGGGTGGTGGATCGAGTCCCGTACCGAGGTCAGGTCACGATGCCGGTACGGGATGTATTCGAGGATCGCCGGAGCCGGCTCGGCGTCCGAAGCGATCGGACGCCAGATCCTCGCCGAGAGCCGGACGCCGTCGGACATCGGGATCCGGACGTGGTCTTCCCCGGTGATCTCGTACGGCAGCGACGCCACCGTCCGCATGGGCTATCCCTCCTCGAATTCGAACCGCAGCGTTTCCACGCATCGGCGGTATTTGGCCTTCATCTCCCGTTCGGTCTGCGCGGCGACGAAGAGGTGGGCGAGTTCGTAGCTGTAGCTGTCCTGTTCGGGCAACTCCGAGAGCCGGACACCTTCCTCCGCCACCACATCGATCTTCACCCCCGGGATCTCCGACCGCAGCGTGGCGATCTCCGCGCGCGTGGGCACCCGGGTGACGAGCGCGTCTTCGAAGCGGCGGTAGTACCACTTGCCCGCGATCTGATAGTCGCCCCGTCGCCGTCGTTCGCCGGGGTCCTCACCGAGGCCCAGCCGCAGCATGATCTGGTGGTTGGGCGAACCGTCGACGTACTCGAAGAGTTCGGCGTGCGACTGCGAATGCCGCGGGTTGATCTCCAGCAGGCACACCTGACCGGACTCCGGATGACAGAAGAACTCGATGCTGAACGTGCCGTTGTCGTAGCCGATCCGCTCCATCACGCGGACCGAGATCTCCGTCATCCGGCGGACGACGTCGTCGGGCAACTGCGACGGGTACTGATGTCTTTCGAAGCAGGGCGAGCCGTCGTAGTTGATCGAGTCGAGCGCACCGTACACGGTTACCCGTCCATTGTGGACATAGCCTTCGGTCGCGGCCTGGACTCCGCTGAGTTCACCTTCCGCGAGGCACGCGGCACCACCCGCGTCGGCCACCTCCGCGGGGAGCCTGACCTTGCCGAGGACGAGATCGAAGGGATCGCCGACCCTGCCGACGCCTTCCCGGATCTCGGCGACGGCCTTGTGGAACTCGGCTTCGTCGCCGACGTGGAAGGCCAATTCGGACGAGAACGACTTCACGGGCTTGAGCCACATGGGGTAGTCGACTCCGTCGGGTGGCCGGGGGGACTCTTCGTCCAGATCGACGATCCCGAACGCGGGCACCTCGTCGATCACCTTCGCCTGTTCGAGGCGGCTCCAGTACTTGTGCTCGCATTTGAGCACGGCTTCGAGCGGTACGCCGGGCAGGCCGTACTTCTCGCACAGCATCGCCACCATCGTCGAGGACGGGAAGTCCCAATAGCTGACTATCGCGTCGATGGAGCCGTCGAAAGCGTCCAAGACCGCTTGCGCCTTTTCCATGAGTCCGACGATGCGGATTTCCCCGTGCTGGAGTTCCTCGACAGTCGACAAGGGGTGGAAGTGGTACCTCTCCGCGCCCGGCATGCGCCGCAGTACCTCTTCGTTGCCCTCGTCGAGGCCGATGACGAAGATGTTCTTCTCCGGGGACCTGGGGGCTGGGTTCATGGCCGACGACTACCCGTTCGAGTGAACGCGAAAACCCGGCCGGCGCTGGTTTGCCCGCACGTCCGCACGGGAATCCGGGCGTCATGAACGAGTTGCCCGGCACACGTTCCCTGTGGCTCGACACCGCTCCCGCCCCCGACAGGACCGGCACGCCGTTGCCCCTGGAAGCCGACGTCGTCGTCTTGGGCGGTGGCATCGCGGGACTCACCACGGCCTACCGGCTGGCGAGGGCGGGCCGTTCCGTGTTGCTCCTCGAAGCCGGCCGCCTGGCGGCGGGCGTGTCCGGGCACACCACCGCCAAGCTCAGCACCCAGCACGGGCTGAAGTACGCCTCCTTGGCCAAGACCAAGGGCACCGAGGCCGCCGCGACGTACGCGTACACCCAGGCAGCCGCCCTGGACTGGATCGCCGCCGCGTCGGCCGAACTCGGCATCGACTGCGGTTTCACGCGTGCCGACAGCTTCGTCTACACGACCAAGCCCGAAACCGTGGAAAGCCTTGAGCGTGAAGCGGAAGCGGCCGCCGAAGCCGGGCTGCCCGCCACCTACGTCTCCGACGTCGACCTCGACGTCCCGGCGCTCGGCGCGGTCAAGTTCGCCGCACAGGCTCATTTTCATCCGCGTCGCTGGCTGCTCGGTCTCGCCGACGAGATCGAGAAGACCGGGGGCACGATCGTGGAAGGTGTCCGGGCCGAGGGCGTCGACGAACTCGGCGGAACGAGGGTGCGGACCGGTAGCGGCGAGGTGCGGGCGGGGGAAGTCGTGGTGGCGACGCACTACCCCGTGTTCGACCGGGGCCTGTACTTCGCCCGGCTCGATCCGGTGCGCGACCTGGTGGTCGCCGGACCGGTCGAGGGAAACCGCCCTCCGCAAGGAATGTACCTCGACGCCGACACCCACCACTCCGTCCGTGGCTACCTCGACGAGGGTGTCCCCTACGCGATCGCGGGCGGCGAGCACTACCGCGTCGGCGATTCCGTCGACGTCGAAAGCCGGTACGAACGCTTGGCCTCATGGGCGGGCGAACACGCCGGTGTGCGACGGGTGACGCATCGCTGGTCCGCGCACGATCTGTCCACACTGGACTCCGTGCCTTACGTAGGGCGCTACCATCCGGCGAGCCGTCACCTCTGGGTCGCCACCGGGTTCGGGCAATGGGGCATGACCGGCGGGACCGCCGCGGGTCTCCTGCTGGCGGACCTCCTGACCGGCCGCGACAATCCCTCGGCGGGTCTGTACGACCCGAACCGGTTCGACCTCCGCTCCGCGCTCTCCTCCGTGGAGAACAACGCCACCGTGGCCAGGTTCCTGGTCGGCGATCACCTCAGCGCGCTACGGAAGCCCGCTTCCCTGGACGACCTCGTTCCCGATGAGGCCAAGGTGACCCGCGACGGCGGCGAACTCGTCGCCGCCTATCGCGATCCCGCCGGGGAGCTGCACGCCGTCGGTGCTCATTGCACCCATCTCGGTTGCCTGGTGGCGTTCAACAACGCGGAAAAGACCTGGGATTGTCCCTGTCACGGCTCGAGGTTCGGCCTCGACGGTTCGGTGATCCAAGGCCCGGCTGTGCGTGCACTGCCGAAGAAGGGTGCACGGTGACGGCCGGGATCGAGATCGAGGAGGAGTTCCTCCTGGTCGATCCGAGAACGGGGGTGAGCTGCCCGCGTGCCGAGGCGGTGATCGCGCGGCAACGGATCTGCTGCCCGCTACCGGACGGCGCCGCCGTGCACCGCGAGCCGCGACCGTCGCGGATCGAGTCTGTCTCGGGCATCTGCGGCACAGCCGACGAGCTGTACGAGCACCTGACCGCGGGGCGGCGCGCGATCGCCGAGGCGGCGGCCGGCGAGGACTGCGCCATCATCGCTTCCGGCACTCCGTTGCGGCACGCCGGCGTCGCCAAGGCCTGCGAAACCTGCGGATGTCACGTCCACGTCGGCGTACCCGACCGGGAGACCGCGATCGCCGTCGTGAACCAGCTGGCCGAATGGCTGCCGATCCTGCTGGCGTTGTCGGCGAACTCCCCGTTCGACCGCGGTCTCGACACCGGGTACGAGAGCTGGCGGACGATGGAGCAGAGCCGCTTCCCCTGTTCGGGCCTCCCGCCCCGTTTCACCGACGCCGCCGACTACGACCGGCAGGTCGACCGCCTGATGGATTGCGGCGTGCTGGCCGACGGGAACCAGACGTTCTGGCTCGCCAGGCCGTCTTCGCACCGGCCGGCGGTCGAAGTCCGTGCCGCCGACACCGCGTCCACTGTGGACGAGGCCGTCCTGCAAGGACTCCTGACCCGCGCGCTGGTGATCACCGCGCTCGACGACCTCGACCACGGCGTGGCGGCCACACCGCTGGATCCGCAGGTCGCCGCGGCCGCCGTCTGGTCGGCCGCCCGGTACGGGCTCGCCGGCCCCGCTGTCGATCCGGTCGCGGGGAAACCCGTCCCCGCCGCCGACCGGATGGCCGCGTTGATGGGGCTTGTCCGGCCGGCGCTGGAGGACACCGGTGACAGCGATCTGGTGCGCACCCTGCTCGACAGGCTGGAGCGCGAAGGCACCGGCGCCGAACGGCAACGCCGGGCCGCCACCGACGGGGACGTCGCGGTGTTGCGAATGCTGACCGAGGAGACGGTTCCGCACCCGTAGATCGGGTACTCCGCGATCATGACGACGATCGACCGCACGATGGGCGCGACGCTGCCCGAGATCCGCGGCCCGCTCTCGGCCGCCGTGGTGGACACCCTGGCGGGCGGCCGCCGCGACGACTTCGACCTGGATGCCGTCCTCGGCGCCGATCCGTTCGGAGAGGACCTCCAGCTGGCATTGCACGTCTGCTACGAACTCCACTACCAAGGGTTCGCCGAGGTGGACGACGGCTGGGAATGGGACCCGCGCCTCCTCGGCTTCCGCGCCGCGTTGGAGAAGACGTTCCTCGAAGGCATCCGCGCCGCCGTGCCCGGTGGGGACGACGTCGGAGCCCTGCTCGACGAACTGCTGATCGAACCTGTCGACAGCGAAGGCGTCTCACACTTCCTTCGTGACGAAGGCGAATGGTGGCACGTCGAGGAATACTTCGCCCACCGGTCGATCTACCACCTCAAGGAGGCCGACCCGCACGTGTGGGTGATCCCGCGGCTGCGCGGCCGGGCCAAGGCCGCGCTGGTGGCCGTCGAATTCGACGAATTCGGCGGCGGACGGGCCGATCAGGCCCATTCACGGCTGTTCTCCGATCTGCTGACCGGGGCCGGCCTTTCGCCGGGCTACCTCGCCTACCTCGACCACGTTCCGGCCCGCACGCTCGCCACGGTGAACATGATGTCGCTGTTCGGCCTGCACCGCGGTCTTCGCGGTGCGCTCGTCGGTCATTTCGCCGTCACCGAGATCACCACCGGTCCCTCGGCCCGGCGGATGGACGAGGCACTGGGCAGGCTCGGCGGGGCTGCCGAATGCCGCCACTTCTACACCGAACACATCGAGGCCGACGCCGTGCACGAACAGGTACTGAGGCACGACGTAGTCGGCGATCTGCTGGAGCGGGAGCCGGAACTGGCCGCGGACATCGTCTTGGGCATCCAAGCCACCGACCTGCTGGAGAACCGGCTGACCGAGCACCTCCTCGGTGCCTGGTCGGCCGGTGAGACCTCACTCCTCAGACCGGTGCGTCCCCTGCCGTGACCGGCGACGGTGACTGGTGTCGCAGAACGGGTAGCGCTTGCTGCGACGGCAGGCGCAGAGCGCGACCACGAAGCGATCGGACGTCACCGTTTCGCCGTCCGGAGTGAGGACCTCGACGGGCCCTTCCACCAGCAGGGGCCCGCCCGGTTCGATCCGCACGCGGGTCCTACGCCCGGTCGGCATGGACCACCACCGGCTCTTCGCGGCACTGCCCGATGATCGCGGTCATGACCCCTCCAATGCGCCGTGGATGCTCATGGCTACCCCGGGCATGCGGTGTCAAACGTCCACAGTGGCCTGCCGGACGTGGATCAGAGCAGATCCAGGGCCCGGAGGACGAAGAAGCCCGCCACGCCCACGACGAGAATCCCGATCACGATGAGCGTGATCACGGCGGGCTTGCGCGAAGGGATCGGCTGCGGATGTGACAGACCCGAGGTCTGCCCGGCGTCCGGTGGGGTGTCGCCGGGGCGTACGGAGCCGCCAGGCTCCAAGCCTGGCGCGTCCTCTGGCTCTGGCCCGGGTGTGGTCATGTCTTCACCGTGACAGACCCACAGAGACCCGGCAGCGTGACGAACATGGGTTTGAACCGGCTTTCCCCGGGTCACCCTGCGCTCGGAACGGGGCGATTCCCGTTGCCGCGTCAAGCAGTCGGCGCCGCGTCGCGACGAGACGGCAAGGGGCGAAAGCATGGAATCGGAACTCGGCGAAGCAGTGGTCCGGGGATTGCACCGATACGTACGGCTCGTGATCGAGGAACTGAGGCTGAGCGGAAACGCCTACTACACCCATTTCGACCCCACCGTCGGCGCCTACATCGCCCTGGACCGGCGACTGCCCGGCCAATCCGAGTGCGACGTCGCCTTGGTGTGGAACGAAAGCACAGGGTGGGCCCTCGCTCTCGAAACCGACAGCCGGGAACATCTGCTCGTGGTCGACCGCCTGCGTGACGAGATCCTTCCGCCGCCCCGGGTGGTGGCCACCTTCGCGCGGGATGCCTACGCGGGGGAACCCATGGGGGACGAAGACGATGCCCCGCCGCCGATTTGCGAAGACCTCGCCGAGCGACTGACCGGGTACGCCTCCGCCACCCTCCCTGCCTAGGACAGTTCCCGGAGCGCGTCCGCCGGCAGCGGGTACACCGGGACGCGCAGGTCCAGGTCGAACAGCTGGGTCAGGTCGCGCTGGAGCGCGGGCGCGGTGTGCGTGTCGAGCTCCCCGGACACGTTGAGGATCAGCAGGTCGGTGGTCACGGTGTGCTCCCAGACCCGCGCCGGCGAGGCTCCGAGAGGCCGGGCGTGGAAACCCAGCCCTCCGGTGACTTCTTCGGCGAGAGCGTAGGCGGAATGACCGTTGACACGGTGGGGCGAGCAGGACGAAGTCATCGGTGGTCTCCCGGTGATCGGGACGACACGGCCGTCAAGCAGCCCGCGCTCTGTGCACGGAAAGGAAACTCGCGGGTACGCGTCGCCAGGCCGCACGTTGACCCGAGGACGGGTGCTGCGGCGGACATCGGCGTCGTGCACGCGAAGCTGCGGACTGGACCCCACGCGGCTCCCACCGTACGCCGGTCGGCGGATCTTCACAGAAGACGTGGGCCGAGATGTCTACGAACCGCATGTCGCGAGGTGTTCACCGCCAGCGCTCCGGGACGCCACCGCGTCCCGGGACCGACCTTGCGTTGTGAAAGGCGACGAAGGAGGCGGCCGTGCCCAGCTCTGAGGGTCTCGTGGACAACAGCGTGTGCGCGATCCTCGGTTCGATCGCGCACACACCGCAGGCCGAACCCGACGTCGAAACGACTCTCGCTGCGATAGTGAAAGCCGCCGTCGACTATGTGACCGGAGCTGAATACGGCGGGATCTCCCTGGTCGAACGCCGTCGCCGGATCCGGACGGTCGCGCCCACCGATCAAGTGGTGGCCACCATCGACGAGGTGCGGTACCGGACCGGACAGGGCCCGTGCCTCGACGACGATCGCGGAGCACGAAGTCCATTGCACCGGCGACCTCACCACCGAAGCCCGCTGGCCGGCGTTCACCCCGGCCGCCGCCGATACCGGGGTCCGCTCGATGCTCTCCTACCGGCTGTTCGTCAGCGAAACCACGCTCGGTGCCTTGAACCTCTACTCACGCGGCATCGACGCGTTCGACGATCAGACCCAGCGGGAAGGTGACGTGTTCGCCTCCCACTCCGCGATCGCCCTCATCGGAGTCCAGAACGAGGCCCACCTCAACGCCGCGCTCGAGCACCGGGACGCGATCGGCACGGCCAAGGGAATTTTGATGAACCGTCACGGAATCGGGCCCGTCGAGGCGTTCCGGTTACTCGTCGAAGCCTCGCAGGCGGCCAACCTGAAACCGCACGAGGTCGCCGCCTGGCTCGTCGATCATCACCTCGACGTGTGAGCGAGCGCGAACCCGACGACGACATCGCGTGTGATGCCACCCGCTTCGGGTACCAGATGGACGGTGGCCGGCTTGTTGAGCAGACAGCGGTCGGCCACCGCCTCCACTCACCCCGGAACAGGAGAACGTCGTGACCGAGGTCAGCCGCGTCGTCGAAGTACCCCCGGAGGCCGTGTTCGCCGTGCTCGCGGACGGCTGGCTCTACTCGGGATGGGTGGTGGGGAGTTCGCACATCCGCGACGTCGACGAACACTGGCCCGCCGTCGGCTCCCGCGTTCATCACAGCGTCGGGCCGTGGCCGATGCACATCCAGGACGTCACCGTGGTGAAGGCCGTGGAGCCCGGCACTTTCCTTTCGCTCGAAGCAAAGGGCTGGCCACTCGGCACGGCGCAGGTGGGCCTCACCCTGACCCCTCATGGTGAGGGGAGGACAAGGATCCGGATGACGGAACACGTCGTGCGCGGTCCCGGCAAGGTGCTCCCGGAGGCCGTTCAGGCGCTCATCGCCACACCCCGCAACAAAGAAGCTCTCGCCAGGCTCGCCGACCTGGCGGCCGGGAAGTACGCGAACCGGAAGAGCGCTCAGTCGTAGACCGCCCGGTTCGCGGCCCGGATCACCGCCGCGTAGCCCGCGCCGAGCAGGCCGGCCCTGGCCAGCGCGGCACGCGCCGCGTTGGCTCCGGGCCCGCCGTGGACGGCCCCGCCGGGATGAGCCGCGGCGCCCGCGAGGAACAGGCGGTCCACCGGGGTGTCGGCCCTGCCGAGGCCGGGCACCGGGCGGAAGAACAACTGCTGGTGGATGGCCGTGGTACCGCCGTTGATCGCGCCGCCCACCAGACCAGGATCGTGACCCGCCAGTTCGAGAGGTCCCTGGACGTACCGGCTCCGGATCAGATCGGTGAACCCCGGCGCGTTCTTCTCGACGGTCCTCTCGATCCTCGCGACCTGCCGGTCCAGCGCCGTCCGGTCCTCCATCACACCACGCGGGACATGGGTGTAGGCCCACGCCGATTCGGTGCCCGGTGGCGACCGATCCGGGTCGCTCGTCGTCATCTGGCCGAACAGCAGGAACGGGTCCCGCGGGCTCCGTCCCCGGACCAGGTCGCCACCGAACGCCGAGAGACCGTCCAGATCGGCGCCGAGGTGGATCGTGCCCGCTTCACGGGCGCCTTCGGCCGTCCAGGGAACCGGGCCGGAAAGCGCCCAATCCACCTTCACCGTGGCGCTGTCCCACTGGAACCTGTCGAGGTCTCCGAGCAGCCGGGACGGCAGCCATTCCGGACCGACCATCCCGCCGTACAGCGTCGGGGCGGGCACGTCCGCGAGTACCGCCTCGCGGGCCCGGACCAGGTCGTCCGCACCGGTGCGCACGCCCATGGCGCGGCCGTCGGCGACGAGTACTTCCGTTACCGGACAACGGCATCGCAGCCGTCCGCCGCGGGCGACGAGCCGTCGTACCAGCGCGGCGGTCAACTCCCCGGCCCCGCCGACCGGGACGGGAAAGCCCGCGTCCTGGCCGATCATCGCGAGCAGCCAGCCGAAGACCGCGCTACCCGCGTTGTCCACGGAAAGGTCACTGTGCGCGGCGTTCCCCGCCAGCAGCAGCCGCGCCCCTTCACCGGCGAAATGCTCCTCACCGAAGCGGCGCGCGGGCAGGGTGAGCATCCGGGCCAGGCGAAGCGCGTCCGCGGTACCCGTGCGGCGCAGCAGCCGCACCGCCGGCCGGACCGGCGGGAACGGGGTGAACAACGCGTCCAGCAAGGGCTCACGGATGTACTGCCATTGGGCGAACAGGCTTCGCCAGGCCGCACCGTCACCCGGTGCGAAGTCACGGACGGATTCGGCCGTCCGTTCGATGTCCCGTGACAGCACCACGCAGCGGTCGTCCGGCAGGACGTGGGCGAGCACTTCGGGCGCGTGCCGCCAGCGCAGGCCGTGGTCCTCGAGGCCCAGCCGCCGCATGACCGGAGACACCGCGGTGAGCGGGAAGAAGGCACTGCAGAGGTCGTTGCGGAAGCCGGGTCCGGTGACCTCGTCCGTCCTCACCGTGCCGCCGGGCTGCTCCGCCTGTTCCAGCACCAGGACGGACCATCCGGCGTCCGCCAGGAGGTTCGCCGCCACCAGGCCGTTGTGCCCGGCGCCGATGACGACGGCGTCGAAGGTTTCCGTGCTCACTGGTCTCCTCCGATCGTCAGGACTGGGACCGGTGGCTCGGCCGGGCGCGGGCGAGCGAGCGGAGCCGGGGCAGGAATCCGTCACGGCGTGGCGAGGCGAGCGGCGGGCTCGCCTCACCCGCTTCGGCCCGGAGCCCGGCGACCAGGTCCGCGACCACCTGCGCGGCGTCGTACCGAGGTCGCCAGCCCAGCGCGGTCTCGGCGTACACGGCGGCGCGGACGAGCGGCCGGGGCGCCGGGACACGGATCCCGCCGAGCGGTCCGGCCAGCGCGGCGGCGCCGAGGATCCCAGGCGCGGCCAGGTTCATCGCGCCGGTGAAACCACTTTCGAGCACGAGGCGGATGGCTCCGGCGACATCGGCGCTGTGCACCGCCTGGGCCCGCAGGTCCGTCCACAGTGGAATGGGCAGCCGCCGGTCGCCCACCAGCCGAGCGGGCAGGGCCGGACCGGGCAGCCAACGCTGGAACTCCCCCGCCGCCCGCCGCCGCAGGATCGCGCACGGCCGCAACCGGGCCACCCCGACCTCCGGATAGTTCTCCTCGAACCGGTCGAGCAAGTTTTCGAGGGCGGCCTTGCCGCGACTGTAGGCGCTGGTCTCGATGCCGTCGCACGGCATGTCCGCGGCGACCTTCTCCCAGCGCGGCGCGGGTGCGTAGGCGGCGACCGACGAGAGGGCCACCACCCGGGGGACCCCTGCCGCCACCACCGCGTCGAGCACATGACGGGTCCCGTGGTCGTTGGTGTGCCACATCGGCGGCTCACCGCGTTCCGGCGCGCACCAGCTCGCCGCGCGATACCGCGCGACGGTGGTGTCAGGCAGTCTCCTGGCCACGCCGACCAGCTCGTCGCCGCCGGATTCGAGGACGTCGAGCAGGGCCGTTCCCACATTCCCGGTGGCACCGGTGACCACGATCCGCACCCCGACCGCTTACCCCTGCTGTCTCCGGCGGAAACCACGCCACCCGGACAGGGTCACTCCGACATCTGACAGTGCCTTTCAGGCGCCGAGGCGACTGTAGAGGCGTGCCGCGAGGGTGGCGGCGAGCTGGTTGAGAGGTCCGGTGGGGTCGTGGAGGGCGTACTGGCCCAGCAGTTCCGCCATGACATGGGCCTCGGTCTCCGACATCAGCGCGACGCAGCGGTCGCGGCGGCCCTGCTCGGCCAGGCGTCTGAGAGTGTCGGCGTATTCCTGCTGGTCGCGAACCCCGGTCAGGCCGAACGGGTCCTGCCGTGCGGTCGAGTCGGTCATTCCGGCCTTCCCTTTCGAGTGATGTCGTCCGTCGCCGCCCCCGCGGTGACCTGCGGATCTGCCGCGCCGGCGTTCTTCCACGCCGGCATAGGAGCAAATCTATGGTGGCGGGGGTAGACATTCAACCTCAGGTGTGTGTAGTGTTCTCCTCGTACCGAGAGAGACAACGTCAAGCAGGCGCGGGAGATGACGCAACTACCCGCGAAGTGAGACAAGGCGGTCAGGCAGGACGAAGCCAATCGGTGAACAGGTTTCGACTGGTGACCGGAGAAGTACCGGGATCAAGAAGTGAAGACGCAAGCAGCAATGCCGATCCCGGCGAAGTAATGCATGAGTGGTAAAAGCAGTACGCAGTTGCAGGTCAGCAAGTAGTTACAAGAGCAGTGGCAAGTCAGCAGGTGCAGTACCGGTCAGACGCCCGGAGCCGATCTTTGACGGGCTCCGGGCGGTGACCAGCGGCATGACGCGTGCTGGGACCGATCAGGGAAAGGGTTCCAGCCGGTCATGTCCTCGCGAATCGCAGTACAGGCAGTACCCGGTAAGAGAAAAACACAGGATAGAAGGGAACGGGAACATCATTGGATCGCCCGCTGCGGCTATGCAGTAGAGCCGCGCGGGTGCCGCAGGCCCATCGGATTGGAAGGTGGTTCTCGGTTACGAACAAGCGATCTCCGCATCGTCCGCCTCTCGGACGGACACCGCGGATGCAGGACTCCGGCTTCACTGCCGGTAGACAATGGTGAAGACCCAACCCCTGGGACCCCGGTCGCCACAAGTGGCGGCCGGGGTCCCTTGTGATGTGGAGGTGGAATGATTCCTGACCAACGCGAGACCCCCGCCGCGATTTCAGGCGGGGCCGACAAATTCGACGACGACCATTACCCCGCGTACACGATGGGCCGCGCCGCGGACATGCTGGGTGCCACCCAGAACTTCCTGCGCAGCCTCGACGAAGCCGGCCTGATCACACCGCAGCGCTCGGCAGGCGGACACCGCCGCTACTCCCGGCACCAGCTGCGCATCGCCGCCCGTGTACGGGAACTGGTCGACCAGGGCACCGCTGTCGACGCCGCCTGCCGCATCGTCTCCCTCGAAGACCAGCTCCACGAATCCCAGCGCCAGAACAACGAACTCCGCGCCACCGAATAAGCCATCAGGTCGGGGTCTGCCGCCGCACCTCGCGGCACACCCTGATCCGTTCCCGACTTCCGGTGGCACTTCCCGCGAGAGTGGCGGAGCCATCACCGCTACGCTGCTTCCTGGGCTACATGCTGTGGTCGTCCAGTTGCAGGCGACGAGTGACGACGTCGCGGGCGAGGTCGGTCACGGAACGGTCGTCACGGAAGGCATAGGCGCGCAGCCGGGCGAGTGCCTGATCGGGCGGGATGGCAAGGGTGACGGCGAGCTGGCCCGCGGCTTGCCGAACTTCTTCCCGGTAGCGGCCGAGGCCGTCGCCGCGACCGGATTCACTCATGACCAAGCTCGCCGCGCTCCGCCGCGCCAGGGGCGACAGCCCGTCCCGAACGCGATGGAAATCGCGTGATTCCGACGCGGTCAAGGCGCCGGGCATGGCCCGGTAACCGGTAACGGCGCCGAACGTGCGGTCGTGGTCCCGAAGCGGGGCGGCGATGACGGCCCGGGCCGGAGACCGCATCGCGGCAGGCAGGAACAACGGCCAGCGGGCCTGGTCGGTGGCTGCCAGATCGGGTTCGGAAACCGTGTAGCCCTCCTGGGCGGCTTCCAAGGTGGGACCGTCACCGAGGGTGTACTGAAGACTGTCCAGCTCGGGCCCTGGCCCGTCGGCAGGGTCGCACCACACCAGTTCCAGGGTTCCGGCACCGCTGAGCAGGTCGACGGTGAGGGCATCCAGACCGACAAGCACAGCGATGCGCAGAGAAGTGACGGCGCCGAGGTGCTGCTCCTCGGCAGCCGCTCGCTGCAGGCGAGCGAGAACGGTCTCGAGGTCATCGGGCGGCGTCATACCGTCGCCACGGGATCCGCCACCTCGAGCATCGCCTCGACGGCGGCGAAGTGGAGTTCAAAGTTGTGCAATCGAAGTCACCTGTCGAGTGGATTCCTCGACCGCGGTGACGAACATCCAGCCACCGGCGAGTCAAGGACGGTTACCCCGCGGAGGGGCACGTCATGCCCGCTGGCAGGTGCTCGGCTCGCCTCGTTCTGGGTGGCCCGCCCAAGGCCACAATCCGACCGATTCCACACAGTCTGAACGACCTCACGATACGTAACCCATTGTAGCGCTGCCGGAAAGGGTGAACGCGGCCGGGCATCTCGGCCCGTCAATGTCGGGTACGTCCGGTGCACGGGTATCCGCGGAGGTCGATGGCGTCCGCGGGCGGGGTGGCGAATCGACGTGTGAGGCGGCTGATCGCGGGGTTGGTCCTGTCGAACCCTGACTCCTGGAGAGCCAGCCGCACCCGGGGCCCCGGGTGCTCGATCAACAGGCAGTGCCCCGCGGGAGGAGCCGTGCCCTCCCCCGGGTCACCCGCCGCGTCGGCCAGATCCGCGGATCGGCTCCCGTCTGGCAGAGCGGACAACGCCGTCGAAGTCGCGCGGGGAGGGAGATCCGGCGGTCCGGGAGTTCGAGCAAGACGCTGCCCGCTCCCGGGTCCCGCACGTGGAAAGGAGAGGCCGTCACGGCGTCTCACGGAGTCGCCGACACCGAGGTTCAGGAAGAAGGTGACGGCGGCGATCGGGGCCAGCGGCTCAGGATGGTTGCCCTGCCATACCTTGTTCCGGACGTGGCGCGCGATTTCCTCGTCGGGCACGGCCTTCAGCGCGTCGATCAGTTCCTCTCGGACAGCTCCGATGTGGTCGTTCGAGCAGGCGGGGTCGGCGACTCCGATCCCCAGCGGGAAGGAGGCACGCAGCCGTTCGTCAGCACCGACCAGCGAGGTGAGCACTTCGATCACAGCGAACTTGGTGACGACATGGATCCCGATGGTCAGGTGCGCGGAGACGTCCCCGAGAGCGGCGGCGGAGTGCGGCCAGCCACGAGGCAGGTACATCACGTCACCCGGCTCCAGGATCTTCTCGATGGCCGGAGCGTCCTCGCGCGCCCGTGCCGCGACAGGGTCGGCGTGGTCGTTCCAGGACTGGTCGCGTAGCGGCGCCGGGTGCACCGGGGCGTATACCTTCCAGTGCTTGCGGCCCGCGAACTGGAGAACGAAGACATCGTGAACGTCGTAATGGGCGGCGAACCCCTGTGACCGGTGAACGAACTCGAGTCGAGCACCGATCCCTCGCGGGCCGACCGCAAGAACGGTGTGCGCAAGCCACGACGCGACAGGATCTCATCGATCCCATCGAGGTCGAGCAAGTCCTGAAAACCACTCTCGTCCCGCCATGACCACGGCTCTCGGCCCCAGCACCGCGCGGCGAGCTTGTCGACGTCGCGACCGACCAGCCAAGCCAGCGCGTTACCGGCCGGCGCCGGGCCGCTCATGATGCTCGGCCCGGTGCCGGTGATCGGCTCGCTCCGCTCAGCTCGCACCACTGTCCTCGCCGCCGTCGTGCCCATCGGCGGCGCCCTTGCCCGCACCGAAGTCCGCGGGGCCTTCTGCTTCGTTGCCCGTGGTGGTGGAAATGTCGTCGTCGTTCAGGCTCACGTCGGTTCTTTTCGGATGGTCCGGCCGGTCGCCGGAAGCATCACCCCATGGCTACCCGCTGGAAGGCCGGTATACACCTGATCCACCGGGCACGGACGGGTTTCGGTGGCGAACCTCATGTCTTGCCACCGTGAACGTTTGGCCGGGCGCGGGGCGGGGCAAAGAGGAGTCAACGGTCCCCAACGCCAGGCCGGTTCGATCCGGCCACCGGAAAAGAAAGAGTCATCGTGATCATTCTCGGAGTCATCATCCTCGTCATAGGCCTGATCGTCGGCATTCCCGTGCTGACCACGATCGGCGCGGTGGTCGCGGTCGTGGGCGTCGTTCTCGCGGTTCTCGGCGGAACCGGACGCAGGGTCGGCGGCCGCGCCCATTGGTTCTGAGCGAAACCTTCCGAAAAGCGGTCTCGGTCCACTTTGGACCGAGACCGCTTTTCGCGTCGGCTGAGCGTGGCGGTCGCCACGGCCCACGCCATCCGTACGCCGGATACCAATTCCAGTGCTCCCGCGACGAAACAGTCCAGATGGCCTAGCGGCTCCACTCCGAAAGGGACAGCCCACTTCGCGCGTCGATGACGCACTGCGGCTGACCGGAGCGTCACCGACTGGCGGCGATCGCGATCTCTGACAAGATCGATTCCAGTCGCCGATCGGGGCGGCGAGAAGATGGGGCAGGGCTACCCGGGCCGTGCCGGGCGCCCGGCCCCATCCACGGACGACGAACCAAGGCACGAGCAAAGCCGACGCGTGGAGAGGCCACGCGTCGGATCCAATGCCTCCTCGACGTGGACCGCGACACACGCCACTTCCTGCGCGCCCGACTTTTGAGGAACGATCGTTCTTGACTGATCGTTCCTCAAAAGTCTATCGTCGTGGCATGGGCAGGCCAAGGGCGTTCGACGAGGACAAGGTGGTGCGCGCCGCCGTGGGATTGTTCGGTGGCCGCGCGTACGACGGGGTGTCCATCGACGACCTCGTCACCCACCTCGGCGTGCACCGCAACAGCCTGTAC
>NZ_JBHRWK010000091.1:0-15297 GCF_042647925.1 Amycolatopsis speibonae | reverse complement strand
CGCAGCGACTGCGCCGCCAGATGCACCGCCACCAGCGAGGACGAACACGCGGTGTCCACCGTCAACGCCGGACCCTCCAGCCCGAACGTATAAGCCACCCGGCCCGACACCACTCCCGCCGAAACGCCGGTGGTGAGATAGCCGTCGGTGTCATCGGCGGCTTCACGCAAAAGCGTGGCGTAGTCATGGGTGATCACGCCGGTGAAGACCCCGGTGTCGCTGCCCCGCAACGACTCCGGGTCGATCCCAGCCCGTTCGAACACTTCCCACGAGGTTTCCAGCAACAGCCGCTGCTGGGGATCCATCGCGACCGCCTCACGCGGGCTGATCCCGAAGAACGCGGCATCGAACCCCGCCACATCCTCCAGAAACGCACCCTGACGCACCGAACACCGGCCCACCGCATCAGGATCAGCATCGAACAAACCGGTCAGATCCCAGCCGCGATCCGACGGGAAGTCGCCGACAGCGTCACCACCACGATGGACCAGTTCCCACAGGTCCTCCGGGCCACGCACCCCGCCGGGGAAACGACAGCCCATGGCCACGATCGCCACCGGCTCATCCGAAACCGAAGTGGTGACGGGAGCCGCGGTAGCCGGGGATTCACCGGCCAGTTCCCTCCGCACCAGCTGGGCCAGCGCGACCGGGGTCGGGTGATCGAACACCACCGTCGCCGACAGCTTCAGACCGGTCTCGGAGTTCAGCCGGTTCCGCAGTTCGACCGCCGTCAGCGAGTCGAATCCAGCCTCTTTGAACGGTCGCCGTTGATCGACCGCCTCGGCGGAGGCGTGCCCCAGCACGGTCGCCGCCTGCGCCCGCACCAGTTCCACCAGCAGTGTCTCTTGCTCCACTGTGGACATACCGGCCAGCCGGGACGCGAGCCCCGTCGTCTGCGGCCTGTCCGTCGAGACGCGCCGGGTACGGCCGGCCCGGAGGTCCAGCTTCGCGGGAAGCAAGACAGGTTCGACCGAGCGCAGGGCGGCGTCGAAGAGGCGCAGTCCCTCTTCGACGGACAAGGCGGTCATCCCGCCTCGTCTGGTGCGTTCGAGATCGGCTTTGCCGAGCCGGCCGGTCATCCCGCTGGGCATCGCCCACAGGCCCCAGGCGAGCGACACCGCGGAAAGCCCCAGCGAGTGCCGGTACCTGGCCAAACCGTCGAGGTACGCGTTCGCCGCCGCGTAGTTGCCCTGCCCCGGATTCCCCAGCACACCCGAAGCCGAGGAAAACAGGACGAACGCGTCGAGGTCCCGTTCCTTGGTCAGCTCGTGCAGGTTCCAGGCGGCGTCGACCTTCGGCCGGAAGACGGTGTCGAACCGCTCCGGGGTCAGGTCGGAGATCACGCCGTCGTCGAGCACTCCCGCCGTGTGCACCACGGCGGTGAGATCGGGAATGGCCGAGAGAACAGCGGCCAGCGCGTCACGATCGGCGGCGTCGCAGGCGACGACGTCGACCTCGGCGCCTGCCTCCGCCAGTTCCGCGACCAGCTCGTCCGCTCCCGGCGCGGCCGGCCCCCGCCTGCTGGTGAGGACGAGGCGCCGGATCCCGTGCCCGTCCACCAGATGCCGTGCGACCAGCCCGCCCAGGGTGCCCGCGCCGGTGATCAGCACCGTGCCGGGGCCGAGGTCGCCCGGCATCCTCAGCACGACCTTGCCGACGTGCCGGGCCTGGCCGACATGACGGAACGCCGCCGGTGCCCGCCGCGCGGGCATACTCGTCACCGGCAGCGGGGTGAGCTCGCCGCGTTCGAACATGCCGGTCAGTTCGGTCAGCAGTTCCTGCGTGCGCTCCGATCCGGCCTCGCGCAGATCGTAGGCGCGGTAGCCCGGAACCCCCTCCCGGAGATCGGTCTTCCCCAGTTCGAGGAACCGGCCGCCGGGCGCGAGCAGATCCAGCGAAGCGGTCACGAAGTCGCCGGTGAGCGAGTTCAGCACGATGTCGACGGCCGGGAAGCGGTCCGCGAACTCCAGCGTGCGCGAAGACGCGAGGTGCTCGTCGTCGAGACCGAGTTCCCGCAGCGCATCCCATTTCTTCGGACTGGCGGTGCCGAACACCTCCAGCCCGAGCCCGCGGGCCAGCCGGACCGCGGCCATCCCGACGCCACCGGCGGCCGCGTGGATCAGCACCCGCTCCCCCGGTCCGGCTCTGGCCAGATCCCGCAGTCCGTACCAGGCGGTGAGGAACGCGACCGGAATCGACGCGGCCCGCTCGAACGTCCAGCCGTCCGGCATCTCGACCAGCAAGCGCCGGTCAGTGACCGCCACCGGCCCGAACGCGCCGAAGGAGCGGTCGAAGGTGCCCATCACCCGGTCTCCGGCGGCCAGCCCCACCACGTCGGGCGCGACCTCCAGTACGACTCCGGCGCCTTCGCCGCCGATCCCCGACTGGCCGGGCACCATGTCGAGCGCCACCATGACGTCGCGGAAGTTCAGCCCGGCCGCCCGCACGCCGACCCGCACCTGCCCGGCGGACAGCGGTTCGAGCACTTCAGGGCAAGGCACGACGGCGAGTTCGGTCCCGGCCGCCTCCCAGCGCCAGGCACGTTCGGCCGCGCGGGCGAGCCGGTGCGCCGACACCACGCCCGCCCGGATCAGGACCTGGGGTTCGCCGGACGCGACCACGGACGGCACCCGCGCCAAGGACGCGGGATCGTCGTCGACGTCGATGAGGAAGCAGCGCCCCGGGCTTTCCGACTGTGCCGACCGGACCAGTCCCCAGGCGGCGGCCTGGGCGGGTCCGGCGTCGACACCGCCACGGGTGAGCACGGCCAGCGGCGCGTCGACGCCCTGCAGCGCCGCCAGCACCCGGGAGGTGATCGCACGAGCGTCGCCGAGGTCTTCGGTGAGGTCGAGTGTCACGAAGTCCGCGGACGCCGGCGGCAGCGTGCGCGGCACCCATTCGGAACGGAAAAGCCCTGCCCCCGTCGCCACACGCAACTGGCCGTCCGTGACCGGCCTGAGCCGGAGCGACTCGACCACGGCGACTATCTGTCCACTGTGGTCGGTCATCAGGACCGAGACCTCGGCCTGCCCGACCGGGACCGCCCGCACCCGCACCGCGGCCGCGCCCGTTGCGTGCAGGGAAACCCCGGTCCAGGCGAACGGCAGCAGGATCCCGGCCGACCGCTGCCCGGAACACAGACTGGACGCGTGCAGGGCGCCATCGAACAGTGCGGGATGCAGGCCGAACCCGGACGTCTGCCCGGTCAGCTCGACCTCGGCGAAGATCTCCTCGCCCCGGGTCCAGACCGTCCGCAGCCCTTGGAACGCGGGGCCGTATTCGTAGCCCGCTTCCGCCTGGCGTTCGTAGAAGTCCCGTATGTCAAGGGGAACAGCTCCGGCGGGCGGCCACTGTCCGAGCCCTTCCGGCAAAGGAGCGTCGGCGGACAAGGAGCCCGACACGTGGCGGGTCCAGGGTCCGCTCGCGACTCTCGCATACGCGCTGAACGAGCCGTCGGTCACGACCCGCACCTGCAGTTCGACCTCGTCGCTGTCCGGCACCACGAGCGGGGCCTCGATGACGAGGTCGTCGATCACCGGCCGTCCGGCCTCGTCACCCGCCCGGATGACCAGGTCGACCCAGCCGGTGCCAGGGAAGACGACAACCCCGGACACCGCGTGGTCGGCCAGCCACGGACGGCGGGACAACGAGACGGAACCGGTGACGACCACGTCCTCGCCGTCGCCGGCCAGGCCGACCACGGTGTCGGCGAACGGATGCCCGGTCGCGGTCCGCTCGGTGAGCTCCAGCCAGTAGCGCCGCCGCTGGAAGGGGTAGGTCGGCAGCTCGGTCCGTGGCCCGTGGCCGAATTCCCAGCGAATCGGGATGCCGCGGACGTGGAGCCGGCCCGCCGAGGCCAGAACCCTCGCCCAGTCGCCGTCGTCGCGTCGCAGGGTTCCGGTGACGACCGTGGGTCCGGCATCGTCGACGATGTCCTCGATAGCGTTGGTGAGGACGGGGTGCGGGCTGACTTCCACGAAGGTGTCGAAGCCTTCGGCCGCGAGTGCCCGGATCGCCGTCTCGAAACCGACCGGCTGCCGCAGATTGCGATACCAGTATCCGGCGTCCATGCCCGCGCCGTCGGCCCAGCGTCCGTCCACAGTGGAATACAGAGGCACCGTTCCGGCTACGGGCCGGACCTCGGCAAGCGCTTGGAGAAGGTCGTCATGGATGAGATCGACTTGGGAGCTGTGGGAGGCGTAGTCGACAGGAACGGCGCGGGTGCGAATCCCGAGCGCCGCGCAGTCTTCGGCGAGAGCGGCCAGTGCCGCCGGTTCTCCGGACACGACAACGGATTCGGGGCCGTTCACCGCGGCGAGGGACACGGTGCCGCCGAGCAGGTCACGCACCCGGCTCTCGGTGGCGGACACCGACATCATCCCGCCGTGGCCCGCCAGTTCACGGGCGATGATCGCGGAGCGGCGCACCACGATCCGCAGCGCGTCGTCGAGGGCGAGGATCCCGGCGACGTGGGCGGCGGCGATCTCGCCTTGACTGTGCCCGACCACGGCATCGGGCTCGACGCCGAGCGACCGCCAGACCGCGGCCAGGGACACCATCACCGCGAACGACACCGGCTGCACCACGTCGACGCGGGCCAGCATCACCTCGTCCGCGAGCACCTCCCGCAGGTCCCAGCCGACGAGTCGTTCGAGCGCCCGGGAACAGTCGAGCATCGCGTCCCGGAACACCGGGCTGGCTCCGAGGAGTGCTCGGCCCATTCCTGGCCACTGGGCGCCCTGCCCAGGGAATACGCACACAACTCGGCCCACCACATCTGCAGAACCCACATCACAGGCCTCCAGTTTCTCCGTCAGTTCCCCGATCGAGCCGGCCACGCAGACGGCCCGGCTCGGCAGCGACGCCCGGGTTTCGACCAGCGAGCGGGCGAGGTCCGAGACCTGCGCTTCAGGACGCGTCCCGACGAACTCCGTCAGCCGCCGCGCCTGCGCCCGCACCGCCTCGGCGCTCGCCCCCGACAGCACCACCGGCCAAGGCCCCGCCGGGACTTCTTCCACATCGGGATGATCGGTCTCCTCGGCCGACTCGAGGATGAGGTGGGCGTTGGTGCCGGACACCCCGAAAGAAGACACGCCGGCCCGACGCGGCTCCGGCCACTCACGCGACTCCGTCAGCAGTTCCACGCCGTGGGACGACCAGTCAACCTCGGGAGTGGGGGCATCGACGTGCAAGGTCTTCGGGAGAGTGCCGTGGCGCATCGACTGCACCATCTTGATCACGCCGGCGATCCCGGCCGCGGCCTGGGTGTGGCCGAGGTTGGACTTCACCGAGCCGAGCCACAGTGGACGGTCGCGGTCCTGGCCGTAGGTCGCCTGCAGGGCCTGCGCCTCGATCGGATCACCGAGCCGGGTACCGGTGCCGTGCGCGTCGACGGCGTCGATGTCCGAAGTGGACAGACCGGCGTCGGCCAGCGCGGACCGGATCACCCGCTGCTGAGACGGTCCACTGGGCGCGGTCAAGCCGTTCGAAGCGCCATCGGAGTTGACCGCCGAACCGCGCACCACGGCGAGCACCGGATGCCCGAGTTCCCGGGCGACGGAAAGCCTTTCGAGCAGCACCACGCCGGCGCCCTCGGACCACGCCGTGCCGTCGGCCGCGGCGGCGAAGGACTTGCAGCGGCCGTCCGGCGCGAGCGCGCCCTGCCGGGAGAACTCCACGAAACTCTCCGGGGTGGACATCACCGTCACGCCACCGGCCAGCGCCAGCGAGCACTCGCCGCGGCGCAGCGACTGCACCGCGAGATGCATCGCCACCAGCGACGACGAACACGCCGTGTCCACCGTGATCGCCGGCCCTTCCAGACCGAACGTGTAGGCGACCCGGCCCGACGCGACGCTCCCGGCGTTGCCCGTGCTGAGGTAGCCCTCGACCTCCTCCGGCGGTGACCCGGGCCTGCTGAGGTAGTCCCGGTGCATCACCCCGGTGAAGACCCCGGTGTCGCTGCCGCGCAACGACAGTGGATCGAGGCCGGCGCGTTCGAGGAGTTCCCAGGACGTCTCGAGCAGCAGCCGCTGCTGCGGATCCATCGCCAGCGCCTCACGCGGGCTCACCCCGAACAGTTCGGCGTCGAAATCGGCGGCATGGGGGAGAAAGCCGCCTTCGCGGGTGCAACCTCCGTCCGCCGGGTCCCAGCCGCGATCGTCCGGGAAGGCCGAGATCGCGTCACCGCCGTCGGCGACCAGGCGCCACAAGTCTTCGGGCGAGGCCACGCCGCCCGGGAATCGGCAAGCGAGGGAGACGATCGCGATCGGCTCGTTCGTCTCGGACACCTGTCGCGCCACGACAGGCTCCGCCAGTTCCCCGGTGAGGCCGGACTGGAGCCGCTCGGCGAGCGCGGACGGTGTCGGATGGTCGAAGGCGATCGTCGCGGGCAGATCCAGCCCGGTGGCCGCGGCGAGCCGGTTTCGCAAGGCGACGGCGGAAGCCGAGGTGAACCCGAGGCTCGTGAACGTGGGTTCGCGGCCGGGCGTGGCGAGGCCCGCGCAGTCCCGTACCTTCGCGGCTTCGGAACGCACGAGTTCGAGCAGCAGGCGATGCTGCTCCGGCTTGCCGAGCCCTGCCGACCGGACCGGTTCCGCCGCGGGCGCGACCGTGTCGATGAGGCCTCTGAACAGCGGCGGGACCGCGTCGAAGGCCGAGGTGTCGAGGTCGGTGACCACGGCGGAGGCCAGGTTCGTCGCGCGGGCGCCGTCGAACATCGCCATGAGCCGCTGTGCCGGAGGCCGCGGGGTATCCGACGTCAGCACCATTCCGCGCCCGCCGCGGGCGCGTCGCTCGCTGATGACCATCTCCAGGAACGCCGCCTCGCCTGAAACGCCGTGGAGCGGAGCAAAAATGATCAGCTCGGCCGTTTCGGTCAGCGCGTCGAGATCGAGCACTTCGTCCACAAAGGATTCAAGGTCGCCCGAAGGCAGGTGGATCACGGCGGACACCTCCGCCGGCGCCGCCCGGTCCGCCGACCGGGAAACGGCGTCTCCCAGCCCGGCACGGGCCGCGGCCAGCTCCGGGCCGATCAGCCGTAAGTCGCGAAGTCCGTGCCCGGTCACCAGATGCCTGGCCAGGATCGTGGCCAATTCGCCGTCGGCACCGGTGATCGCCACCGCGCGCCAGGGATCGGGCTCCTCCCCCACCGAGACCCGCACCAGCCGGGGTGCGAGCACCACGCCCGACCGCACCGCCAGTTCCGGCTCGCCCTCGACGAGTGACGGCAGTGTCTTGGCCTCGGGTTCGAGGTCGACCAGCACGAAACGATCCGGCTCTTCCGCCTGCGCACAGCGGACGAGCCCCCGCAGCGCGGCATGCGCCGGGCCCCGCGTGACCACGGTCAGCCGCGGGCCCGGCCCGTCGATCCGCGCCCGCAACTCGTCGACGCTCCGGCGGATCGCGGCGCCGGAGAGCTCCGGCACCGGCGGGCACCACACCACCTCACCGGGATCGGCGGCGGCCGACTCGGCGGCCACCGGCACCCAGTCGACCCGGAACAGCGACTCGTAATGGTCACCGCCGCAAGCACGAAGCTTGGCGGGTTTGTCGAGGAGCGCGTGCCGGGTCGTCTTGCCGGACGCCGTGCGCGGGACACGGTCGATCTCGTAGAGCTCCTCGGGCACCTTGAAGTACGAGAGCCGCTCGCGGCAGACGGCCAGGAGCCTGTCCGGGTCGAACCCGCCTTCACCGGGCACCACGAACGCGACCGGAACCTCGCCGAGTACGCCGTGCGGCTTGCCGACGACGGCGACGTCCGCGACACCGGGGACGGCGCGGATGACGTTCTCGACCTCGGTCGGGTGAATGTTCTCCCCGGCCCGGATGATCAGGTCCTTGAGGCGGCCGGTGACGGTGAAGTAGCCGTCCTCGTCACGGCGGGCCAGATCGCCGGTGTGATACCAGCCTCCGCCCATCGCGGCCGCCGTCTCCTCCGGCTGGTTGTGGTAGCCGGCCATGACACTCGGCCCGCGCACCCACACCTCGCCCTCCGCTCCGTCGGCGACATCGATCCCGGTTTCGACGTCGACCAACCGCACGCCGAGGCCTGGCACCGGCAGCCCGCACGAGCCTTCGACGCGAGCCCCGGTCGGCCAGTTGATCGTGATGGAGCCGCAGGTTTCCGTGCTGCCGTAGGCGTCGAGCAACGGGACGCCGAAGGTCTCCTCGAACGCGTTGCGCAGCGCGGCGGTGGTGACCGCGCCGCCGACCAGGCCCATCCGCAGATCCGGCGCGCGGAAGCCCTTTTCGCGCGCCGCGCGGATCAGATGGTGGTAGAGGGCGGGGACACCGGCGAGGAAGGTCGAGCGATCCGAGCTGAGCGCGTCGAGAACGTCGTGCGCCGAGTACCCGTCGACGATCCGGGCGCCGGCCCCGACCGCGGTGACCGCCAGCACGCAGGCGATATGGGAGAGGCTGTGGAACAGCGGCAGCGGCCACAGGACGCGATCGGCACCGGTCAGCCCCGGTACGGGCACGTAGCAGGCGGCCACCGACCAGAGGCAGTTGCGCTGCGTGGACAGCACACCTTTGGGCGCGCCGGTGGTCCCGGAGGTGTAGAGTATCCAGGCGATGTCGTCGAGACCGAGGTCGTCACGGGCCGCGACGCCCGGATCGGTGCCGGTGAAGGCGGCGTAGTTCCCTTCGACGACAACGACGTCCAGCTCAGGCCGCCGCGCGCGCATCCGGTCCAGCCGTCCGGCCTGCGCGGCGTCGGTGATCACCGTCCGCGCACCGCTGTCGTCGAGCAGATACGCCAGCTCGGCGTCGGTGGAACGCGGGTTGACCGGTACCCCGACGGCAGCCGCCCTGACGATCGCGAGATAGCTTTCGACCGTCTCGACGCGATTGCCGAGAAGGATGACCACACGGTCTCCGGGCTGCACCCTGCGCAGGGACAGGTGCCCGGCCAGCCAGCGCGTCCGCCGCTCCAGTTCCGCGTAAGTGACCGCGCGGCGTGCGTCGCGGAAGGCGACTTTGTCACCCGACACCGAGGCGTGCGCCGTGAGCAACTCGGGCAGGGGCCGGATCAAGTCGGTACGTAGCACCTTCCCAGCCTCACCCGGAACCGCGCGAACTCACCCCCCTAACCAACCCCTCAGACCGTCCGGTTACCGGGGATGGGAACTTCCCCTCGCCGGGAGTCCCCTGGCGGGCACGAGAATGGACTTCCATGAACGAGGTCGAAGTGGCGCTCGGCGACCGGTCGTACTCCGTCCACATCGGACCCGGCGCCCGCTCGCGCCTGCCGGGGCTCGTCGCCGGACTCGGTGCCCGCCGCGCGGCCGTGGTCTCCGCGCGCCCCATCGAATGGCTTCCCGATCTCGGTGTTCCGACGCTCAAGGTGCCCTTCCGGGACGGCGAGCGGGACAAACGCCTCACCCAGGTCGAACGGCTGTGCCGCCGGTTCGCGCGGTTCGGGCTGACCAGGTCCGACGTCGTGGTGTCGTGCGGCGGCGGCACCACCACCGACGTGGTCGGGCTCGCCGCCGCGCTGTATCACCGGGGCGTGTCCGTGGTGCACCTGCCGACTTCCCTGCTGGCACAGGTGGATGCCAGCGTCGGCGGCAAGACGGCGGTGAACCTGCCCGAAGGCAAGAATCTCGTCGGCGTTTTCTGGCAACCGAGAGCCGTGCTGTGCGACACCGACTTCCTCGAAACGCTCCCGCCCCGCGACTGGCTCAACGGGTACGGCGAGATCGCCCGATGCCATTTCATCGGCGCCGGCGATCTCCGGGGGTTACCGGTACACGAGCAGATCGTCGCCAGTGTCACGCTCAAGGCCTCCGTCGTCTCCGCCGACGAGCATGACCACGGCTTGCGGCATCTGCTGAACTACGGTCACACACTCGGGCACGCGCTGGAACACGCCACGGACTTCGAACTCCGCCACGGCGAAGCGGTCGGCATCGGGACGGTCTTCGCCGGTCGCCTCGCGGGCGCGCTCGGCCGGATCGGACGGGCACGGGTCGACGAACACGCGGAGATCGTCTCCGGGTACGGCCTCGTCACGACCGTCCCGGCGGATCTGGACCCCGGGCGGCTGGTCGCGCTGATGCGATCCGACAAGAAGGCCCGGCACGGTTTGACCTTCGTCCTCGACGGCCCGCAGGGCCCGGAACTCGTCGAGGTCCCCGAGTCCGTCGTCCTCGGCTGTCTGACCTCGTGATCCACCGTCGATCCCGGCCACCTGCTGAACCGTCACCCTCCGCGGAGCCTCCGGAGACGGCCGATCCTGGGTCTGGGTGGTCGTGAGTGGTAAGTCGCGTTCTAACGGCACTTGCCACTCACGACCACCCGGACCGACACCCCACCGCCACCTCCGGCGTCAACCACGGCACCTTTGCCTTAGCCCTCAAGAGAACCGTCCTACCACTCACGAGCGGTCCGGAGGAGACGCTGGACGTGAGTGGTCCAGCTGACGACACGGGCCTCGCAGACGTGGGCGCGGTCGTAGGTGACGTCGATGGTCAGGCGACCGTCCACTGTGGTCACGAAGATCAGCGGTGTCGGACCGGGTGCCGTGGTGAGGAACCGGATCGAGGTGATCCCGAGGTACCCGGGCGAATCGAGCCGCCCGAGGTTCGAGATCGCGAGCGACGCGGGCGGGAAAGCGGTCAGGGGACCCGGCCCGCAGAAGACCATGGCGAACCGCCGCTGGGGGACCTCGCGGGCGAGTCCCGAACGTAGCTGCGGCAAGAGCTGCCAGCCGAAGCCGACAGGGTCGGCAGGCCCCTTCAGGACGGCGGGGATGTCTCCGATGCAGTTCAGCCCGTCGTAAGACCGGACAGGCCGCGCCAGCCGGGGCCGCAGGTCGACCGACGACGTCACGAGCAGCACGCACGGGCCCGCGTCGAGTTCGGCGCACAGGGCCGCGGACAGGAGCCCGCCGAGCAGAGCGTGCACCGACAGCTCCGTACGCCGGGCGGCGGTGAGCAGGCCAGTGGTCGCCGCCGGCCCGAACACGAGGGTGCGGACGCCGTAGCCCGTCGCGTCCGTGCGCCCGGCCGGAAGCCGGTCCACCCGGGGCGGTGGTTCGGGCAGGTCGTCGAAGTGGTGGTAGCGGCCGCTCAACCGGACGTCCAGCGGCGATTCGAGCGGTGCGGCCGGATTCGGGCGCACCACGCAGCCGGCGGCCAGCCTCGCGTAGAGATCCAACAGCCGGTACAGCATCGTGACGCAGAACCGGCCGTCCGCGAAGGCGTGCTCGACGCCCAGCACCACATCGAGCCCGGACAGCAGCGCCCGCGCGACTCCGGGCCGAGAGGTGGTGATCTCGGTGAGCAGGTCACCGCCCACGACGAGTTCGGGCCCGTGCTCCCCGACGCGGAGCCTGTCGCCGACGACCTTCCCTCGCAGCAGGGGATGTTCCGTCGCGAGGATTTCCAGCGCGTCGGCGAGGATCCGCGCGTCGACGGTCTCGCCGACACGCGCGAGGGCGAACACCGGGCCGACTCCCGACCCGGCCACCCCCTTTTCACTTGCGGACAGCAGGCGTTCCATGATCAGTGGGGGACGACCTCCGGGCACAGCTCCAGCAGGTCGGCGGGCTGACGCAGCACCGCGTCCGGCCTGGCACGCAGAAGTTCGGCCTCGTCCGTCTCACCCCAGAGCGCGGCCACCGCGAGTGTCCCGGCCGCGGTCGCGCTGGCGAGGTCCGTCACCGCGTCGCCGACCATCATCGCGTCGGCCGGGCCGAGCCCGAGCTTGTCGAGCGCGTGCCGGACGATGTCCGGTGCCGGTTTGGGGTTCGCGACCTCGTCGGAGCCGATGACGTACTCGAACTCCGGGAGCAACCCCACCACCTCCAGCAGTGACCGCGCACGGGGACCGCTCTTGCCGGTCGCGACAGCGAGGTGCAGCCCGCGCTCGCGCAACGTCCGCAAGAGGTCGGGGACGCCGTCGAAGACCGGCACCTGGTCCGCGAGCCGGTAACTCTCCCGGACGAACGGCTCCTCCATCTCCAACGGCAGGTCCATGATCCGCATGATGTCGGGGAAATAGCGGCCGAGATGGCGGTTGTACTCGGCGAACGGCGCCTCCCCCGTGCCGACCACCTCGGCGTAGGCGGTGGTGAAGGCCTGCCGCATGACGTCGAAGCTGTTCACCAGCACACCGTCGAGGTCGAAGATCACCCCGAGCGGCGGACGTCGATCGGGCACTGTCGCTATCGCGTCCAAGGACTCGCTCCTTTCACACGTAAACGGCTGCCGACGCGTAACAGCGCTCGATGGCGTCGACGGTCCAGGCGGCGTCTTCGATCGCCAGGCCGCGGCAGGCGGGGTCGGTGAGCTGACGCCGGATCAGGTCGAGCTGCCTGCGGTATTCCGCCCCGATCGGCTCCGCCGCCACCGTGACCGGCACGCTCTTCCCGTCCCGCAGATGGGTCAGGACCGGCCCGCCCGCGCGGTCGGTGCTGAAGCCGAAAGTGCAAGAAAGCGTTGCCGTGCCGCCACTCCCCTCGACTCGGATCGTCGTCGTGTCGACCGGTTCGTGTGACGCCCAGCCGGCGCGCAGCGACACCGACACGCCGTCCTCGGTGACCAGGAATCCGCGCGCGGTGTCCTCGACGTCGCCGAGGGTCCCTCCGCCGAGATCCGCCCGCCAGGTGACCCGGCGGCGTTCGTCGCCGAGGAAGTCCGCGGACAACGTCCCCGCGGCTTGCGCGATGGCGCTACCACCCAGCAACGGCGAGGCGGTGTCCAGCAAATGCCAGCCGAGGTCGATCAGCACGCCGCCGCCGGAGAGCTCCCGCCGGGTGAACCAGCCACCCGGCACACCGCCCGCCCGGACCCAGCCGAGCTCGATGTGCCGGATCCGGCCCAAGCCCCCGGACAGCCCGTACAAGGCACGGATGTCGGCCCGGTACCGCGCGGCACTACCGCCGAGCAGCACGGTTTCGCCGTCGCGTTCCGCCTGCCGCAACCTGTCCGCCTCGGCCGTGCTCAAGCACACGGGCTTCTCCACGAACACCGGGATTCCCTTGACCAGCAACGCGCAAGCGAGCTCGCAGTGCAGGTGGTTCGGCGCGGCCACGACAGCCAGGTCCACTTCGGACGGTGTGACTGCCCCGATGCCGGGCACCACGGTCAGGCGACTGGAATCCAGGGCGGATCTGGCGGCGGGATCGGGATCGACCACCGTGGTCAGCGTGAACGCCGGGTGACTCGCGAGCTGGGGAAGCCAGATCGACTTGGCCGCCACGCCGAGCCCCACCAGCGCGACCCGGATCGTCACAGGAGCCCGGCCAGGACCGACGCGATGTCCCGCATCTGCTGCTCGGTGCCCAGCAGAGCTCGATGGTGCACCCAGACGCAGTCTTGGCTCAAGGACTCGGAATTCGGGCAGGAACGAGCGAGTTCTTCGGGCGTCGTCGCGGGCGCGCCGGTCTCCCAGAAGGCCTTCGTCCGGTAGATCGCGCGGAAGGCGACGAACGCGGGAATGCCGTGCCCGACGAGCGCGGCGACCAGCTCCGCGCGCCGCTCTTCGGTGATCCCGGGAATCCGGAACATCGCCATGTAGTGCGGGTTCCGGTCACAGCGGTCGTCACGCGACTGCGGGACGACTCCGGGGACCTCGGCCAGGGCGGCGGACAACACCGGCCAGCGCTGCTCACGGAGGTCGATCTGCTCCTCCAGCCTCGTCAACTGGGCACGAAGCACGGCCGCGGTGAACTCGGTGACCCGGAAGTTCGACCCGGACGTCGCGTGGAAGTACCCCCGGTCATCGCGCGGGCGGCCGCAACTGTGCCGCAGGAAGGCCTCCTCGTACTGGTCTCCGTCGTCGAACAGCACGGCACCGCCCTCGCCCGCCGTCATCAGTTTGCCGTTCTGGAAGCTGAACGCCGCCATCGAACCCAGCTCGCCGACACGTTTGCCCTGCCACCTCCCGCCGTGCGCGTGGGCGGCGTCCTGGAGCAGCGGTACCCCGGAGTCGGCGGACAGTTTCGCCAGCGCGTCCATGTCCGCGAACTGGCCGCCCATGTGCACCGGCATGATCACGCGGGTCTTCGGGCCGATGGCGGCCTCGACGGCGCTGGGGTCGAGACAGTAGGTGTCCGGGTCGACGTCGACCGGGACGACGGTCGCGCCGAGCCGTTGTGCGGCCTGCGACGAGGAGATGAAGGTGAACGCGGGGACGATGACCTCGGTGCCGCGGCGGGCTCCGAGCACTTCGAGGCTCAGTTCCAGCGCGTGCGTCCCTGTCGTCACCGCCAGCGCGTGCGCCGCTCCATGGTGTTCGGCGAACTCGGCTTCGAAGGCGTCGACCTCGCTGCCCGCGATTCGCCACCATTGGCCTTGTTCCAACGCTCGGCTCAGCCCGGTCCGTTCTTCGTCTCCGTACCGGGGCCACGACGGGAATTCCAATTCCATGGTCTCGATCCTCATTCCGCCCGACTGATCGACTCTTTCGACGCTACCGATGCCGCTACGCCTGCCCAACCCCCTATGAATCCCCTCATTCCCCCTTACTCGCCGCGACCGTCCCACCTTTTCCGGATCGGCTGACATAATCGTCGATCGTGACCGGAATACTGCTGATCAACGGGCCCAATCTCGGTATGCTCGGCCGGCGCGAACCGGAGATCTACGGCACGGACACGCTCGCCGACATCGAGGCGGCCGTCTGCGACGAGGTGGCCGGATTCGGCTGGAAAGTCCTTGCGTACCAGCATGACTGCGAAGGCGAACTCGTTCGCTTCATCCAGGAGAACTACGACAGCGCGGGCGCGATCATCAACCCCGGCGCATTGATGATCCACGGCTGGAGCCTGCGCGACGCGCTCGCGAACTATCCGAAACCGTGGATCGAGGTACATCTTTCGAATATCTGGGCGCGGGAGTCTTTCCGGCACGAATCCGTGCTCGCCCCGCTGGCCGCCGGAATGATCGCGGGTTTGGGGTCTCTCGGTTACCGGCTGGCAGCCGGCGCGCTGGGGGCCGCGAGTGGTGCGGACGGTTCTTGAGGGGTAAGGCAACGTGCCCTGATCGGGCCCTGCCACGAAAGGCCTTCTTCGCCTTGCTTCAAGGCAAGGAGCCTTCACCGCGTGCCGACCTGTGCTGACAGAATGGATCCAGCCGCGTCTTGAGTGTCCACAAGGGACACTTTCCGGCGGCCGCATGACAGACTCATGCCTGCATGTCCGCTTGACGCAAGAGTCGTGAGTGGCAATGAGGGTTCTGACGCTCATCTTGGATCCACCGGCGTGTTTGTTGGATGGTCTTGATGGTGTTTGTTGATCATGTGTTTGGTGGGTGGGTGTGGTGGATCACCGGTCGTCGCATCCGGTGTGTC
>NZ_JBHRWK010000090.1:0-30689 GCF_042647925.1 Amycolatopsis speibonae | reverse complement strand
CCGGGTTCGGGAGAGCGGCATGGGGAAACGACCCGGCGGAATCCGGGCACCGCGCCCCATGCCGACTCTCACTGGGCAGACGGCGGACCCACAGATCTCCGGAACTTGGTGCTGCTCTGCGGTTTTCATCACCGGCTGATCCACCACGGGGACTGGCAAGTCCGGATGGCGGCCGACGGGCTACCGGAGTTCGTTCCGCCGCAGTATCTGGATCCGTTACGAAGAACCCGGCGCAACATCCGCGTCTGAATCCCCGCATGACCCGAGGAGCCCGCCAGCCACGCCGGCGACGGGCCCCTCGGCATGCCCACAGGCCGCACCAGGTCAAGTGGACCTCGAGTGGCGGCCGGTCTTTGACTACCTGCCGCTGCCCGCACGAGGCTGCGGATCATACTTGCCTTCGCGTTCGGCCACTGCTTCCCGCGTAGAGGTGCTCGACCCGCGTCTTCAAGGAGACGCCTTCCTCGCGGAGCACGATGCGCAGGCCTCGCCCTGTACATGAGTTCCAAGAAATACCGAAACGGCGGTTCGGCTCAGGGTGCGAAGACTCAATGTGCGAACAGACGGTTCGGCATCACCGTGGGCGCAACCGGTCCAGTGCCGACTGACTCTCCTCGTTCGCGGCGCGGTAGATCACCAGCAGCTGGTCTGTATCTTGAAGTGGCGTAAGCGTTTCGAAATCCACTGCGATCGTGCCGACGTCAGGATGCCGCAGCACCTTGCGTCCGCGGCCCTTGACCTTGACGTCCCGCTCGGCCCACCAGTGCGCGAATTCCTCGTCGCCCGCGGTGAATTCGGCGATGAGGTCGGTCAACGCCTGATCCTCCGGATGCGCGGCCCACGCGGCGCGCAGGTGGGCGACGCTCTCCCGCACGACCCGTTCGCGGTCGACGTAGAACTCACGCGTTCCCGGATGCATCAGGCACAGCCACATCGAATTGCGCTGCGGCGGTGGCAGGGTGTCGAAATCCAGGAGCAGCCTCGCCATTTCGCCGTTCCAGGCCAGGATGTCGTAGCGGTGGTTCATCAGCATGGCCGGCAGCGGCGACAGGTCGGCGACCAGCCGTGCCAGTGGCGCCGTCGCGGTGGTGGCGAGCTTGTCGGCGGTGCGGGGACGCTGCCGGGCCAGGTCGAACAGGTAGGCGCGTTCGTCAGGGGCCAGGCGCAAAGCACCCGCCAGCGCCTCCACTACGTCCGCCGAGGGCCGCAGCCCGCGGCCCTGTTCCAGCCGCACGATGTAGTCGATGCTGACCCCGGCCAGTTCGGCGACCTCTTCGCGGCGCAATCCCGGGGTCCGCCGGGCCTGCCGACGCGACGGCAGGCCGAAATCGTGCGGGTCCAGGCGCTCGCGCCGGGTCCGCAGGAACGCGGCCAGCTCCTGGGACGTGTCCACGGTGCGGGTCATGATCTTCGATTCTACAGAAGGGTAGGACTGCCGTTCCCAGGAAGTTCTTTCCCTTATCCCCTGCTCGCGGTGGTCGCAGACTCGCTTTCGACAACCGATCACGAGCACAGGAGGCCACGATGTCGCTCACCCTCGACACGTACCGGCTGCTGGGCCGCTCCGGGCTGCGGGTCTCGCCGCTGGCGCTGGGCGCGGCGACCTTCGGCACCGAATGGGGCTGGGGCGCCGAGCAGGACGACGCGCGCAAGCTGTTCGACCTCTACGTCGAGCGCGGCGGCAACTTCATCGACACCGCGAACACCTACACCAATGGCAGCTCCGAGCGCCTGCTGGGCGAATTCACCCGCGAGAACCGCGAGAGCCTGGTGCTGGCGACGAAATACTCGACGCTGAGCCGCCCGGGCGATCCGAATTCCGGGGGCAGTCACCGCAAGACCTTGTTCGCGTCGGTGGAAACCAGTCTGCGACGGCTGAACACGGACTACCTCGATCTGCTCTACCTGCACGTGTGGGATTTCACGACGTCGGTCGACGAGGTCCTGCGCGGCCTGGACGACCTGGTCCGTCAGGGCAAGATCCTGTACGTGGCGATGTCCAACGTCCCGGCCTGGCAGGTGTCGCGGATGCAGGCGATCGCCGACCTGCGCGGCTGGTCGCCGCTGGTCGCGCTGCAGGTCGAATACAACCTGGTCCAGCGCACCGCGGAACGGGACCTGATCCCCATGGCACGCGAGCTGGGGCTGGGAGTGATCCCGTATTCACCGCTGGCAGGCGGGGTGCTCGCCGGCAAGTACAGCCGTGACGACCTGATCGCGGCGAAGGTCGACGCCGACGGCACCCGCAAGGGCTTCAACATCGCCAACGGCGACGTCACCGAACGCAACCTCGCGATCGCGGACGTCCTGAAGGAGGTCGCCACGGAGATGGGTCGCCCGCCCGGTCAGGTCGGACTGGCCTGGACCCTGCGGAACCCGGGCGTGACGGCACCGATCATCGGCGCACGCACCCCCGCGCAGCTGGAGGACAACCTGGGCGCACTGGAGGTCGACTTCACCGCCGCCCGGCTGGCCCGCCTCGACCAGGCCAGCGCGATCGAACTCGGCTACCCACACGATCTGCTCGCCAGTGACAGGGGCCGCGCGTTCAACAGCGGTGACCTGTCGATCGAGACCCGCGGCTGATACCCGACCGAACGCCGAGGGGGGGGGGTCACCGGCCGGTCCATCGAGGCGAGCGTCCAGCCGTCCAGGCCGCATAGAACTCCCCGTGGTCCTTGGCCGTCATCAGCAAGGCCTGCGTGATCGCTTCGAGCTCGATGGAACTCCCCAGGTCCATGTCCAGCTCCCGCGTCAGCAGCACCTTCGTCGTGCTGTACGCCAAGGCAGGCCCGTCGGCCAATCGTCGCGCCAGCGAAGAAGCCGTGGAAGCCAAGTCGGAGTCGGGAACGACCTGCGAAGCCAGCCCGATGGCCTCCGCCCGTGTGGCGTCGATCTTGTCGCCCAGCATCAGCAGTTCCGTCGCCCGCCCCAGGCCGACCAGCCGCGGCAGCAGGTACGCCGAACCCATGTCCGCCCCGGCCAGTCCGACCTTCGTGAACAGGAAAGCGAACTTCGCCGATGAAGCCAGCAGCCGGAAGTCGCTGGCCAGCGCGATCACCGAACCCGCGCCCGCCGCGACACCGTTCACCGCGGCGATCACCGGGATGGGGCACTCGCGCAGCGCCTTCACCACCGCGCCGGTCATGCGGGTGAACTCCAGCAGTTCGGCGGACTCCATTTTCTGGAGTTCGCCGATGATCTCCTCGACGTCGCCGCCGGAGCAGAACCCTCGCCCGCGGCCGGTGATGACCAGCACCCGGACGTCTCCGCGGTGCGGCAGCTCAGCCAGCAGGTCGCGCAGGTCCGCGTAGATGTCGAAGGTGAGCGCGTTCAGTTTTTCGGGGCGGTCCAAGGTGACCGTGGCGACACCGTCGTCCACGGTGAACTCGAAGTGTTGCCAGTTCGCCGTGATCGGCGGCGTGGCGCGGAACGGGCTCATGACTGGATCCCACCTCCATCGAGGACGAGTGTCTGTCCGTTGATCGCGGCGGCTTCGGTCGCCGCGAAGAAGGTCACCGCGTGGGCGACCTCGTCGGGTTCGAGCAGGCGGCCGAGCGGGGAAGCGGCGGCGAGGGCGGCTTCCGCGTCGGCCTCGTCGCGGCCGGTGCGTTCCTGGATCCGGGCCACCGAGGCGGCCGTCATGTCCGTGCGCACGAAGGCCGGGCAGACGGCGTTCGCGGTGACGCCGGTGCCGGCGACTTCGGCGGCGGTCGCTCGCATCAGGCCGACGGCGGCGTGCTTCGACGCGGTGTACCCGGCCGTGTAGCGGTAGCCGATCTGCGACGCCGTCGATGCAACCGTGACGATCCGGCCCGTGTCGCGCGACCGCATACTGGGCAGAACTGCCCGTGTGCACAGGAAAGCGCCGGTCGCGTTGACTTCGAGCTGGGTCCGCCATTGTTCCAGCGACGTCTTCTCCAGCGGGGCGCTCGCCGAGATCCCGGCGTTGTTCACCAGCACGTCCACCGGGCCGAGGCCGTCGAAGTACCGGGCGACGGCGGCCTCGTCGGTGACGTCGCAGTCGGCGCGGCCGGGGGCGTGCACTTTGTCCCCGGCCGCCTGGAAGCGGGCGGCGATGGCCGCGCCGATCCCGCGTGTCCCGCCGGTGACGACGACGATCCTGCTCACTCTGCCTCCACCCGGCGCAACGCGCGCCGATCGAGTTTTCCGTTGGCGGTGCGGGGGAGTTCGGTCACGAACACCACCTCGCGCGGATATTTGTGTTTCGCCAGCTGTGCTCGCGCGTGGTCCTTCAGTTCTTCAGGGGTGACGGAAGCGTCCTCCGCCAGGACGACACAGGCCCGCGGGACCACCAGGCCGTCGACCGTCACGCCCAATACCGCGCAGTCGACGACGGCGGGATGCCCGATGAGACAGTCTTCGATCTCGCTCGGCGCGACGAACACGCCGGACACCTTCAGCAGGTCGTCGGCGCGGCCGTGGTGGTGGAAGTAGCCGCCGGTGTCGCGGCTGAACAGGTCGCCGGTGCGCAGGGTGTCGCCGTGGAACGTCCGCGCTGTCTTCTCCGCGTCGCCGAAGTATTCGCGCGCGATGGTCGGACCGGTGACCTCCAGAGTGCCGATCTCGCCGTCCGGCAACGGATCGCCGCTCTCGTCCAGGATCCGCGCGGTGTAGCCGGGGACCTCGCGGCCGAGACTGCCGACCCGCTGCGCACCGGGCACATTGGACAGATAGATGTGGTACGCCTCCGACGAGCCGATCCCGTCGATCACCGGGACACCGAACAGGGCGTCCCATTTGCGGTGCAGTTCCGACGGAAGTGCCTCGCCCGCCGACGTCGCGAGCCGCAGCGAGCTCATGTCCACTCCTGCCGCCGAGGGGTGGGCGATCATCGCGCTCATCATGGTCGGCACGTTGACCAGGATCGTCGGCCGGTAGCGCTCGATCAGCGAGAACAGCAGTTCGGCGGTGCTGCGCTGGGGGAACACGATCCCGGACGCGCCGACGCCGAACGGGAACAACGCGGTCAGATCCCGCGCGTAGCCGAAGAACAGTTTCGGCACGGCCAGCACCCGGTCGTCCTCGCGCAGGCCGAGCACGCCGAGCGCATACCGGTCGAAGCTCTCCAGCGCGCTGCGCGCCGGGTGCACGCACGCCTTGGGCGAACCGGTGCTCCCGGTGGTGAACTTCCAGATCGCGACGTCGTCCAGCGTGGTCGGCGCGGCCTCCAGTTCGGCCGGGGCCGACGCGACGAGCGTGGAGAACGAGTGCTCGCCGGGGTGCAACTCCACGTCGCCGATCACCAGCAGGTTCCGCGCCCCGGCCTCGCGCAGCGCGGGCAGCGTCGAGCCGTCCGCGATGACCACGACGGCCTCGGTATAGGCCAGGTAGTACGCGTAGTCCTTGGGCTGCAAGAAGGAGTAGACCTCGGCGGTCACCGCGCCGATCTTCTGCGCCGCGTACCAGACGGCCACGAACTCGACGCTGTCGTTCAGGGCCAGCAGAACCCGCTGTCCACTTCGGACACCCAGGTCGCGCAGCACGTTCCCGGCCCGGTTCACCAACGCCGCCAGTTCCGCGTAGGTGACTTCGTCGTCGCCGCACACCAGCGCCGTGCGGGACCCGGGGAGCCGGTCCACGAAATGAGTCGCCAGGTTGAAGGTCATACCAGCTCCCGGATCGCTTCGACCAGGATGTCGGTGAGCACCGAGAAGGTCTTCTCGCCTTCCTCGGCGGTCGCCCGGGCGGGGGTTCCGCAGTAGGCCTCGGTCATCCCGGCCGAGGCGAAGTCCGTGACCCCGCCGCGTGCCAGGTCGACGTGGACGGCGGGCAGCCCGCGCTGGACGACGGTGTCGACGAGGTCCGGCCGGTCGGCGAGCACCAGTGACGTCTCGTACTGCCCGGCGTGGCATTCGCCGGAGCGGAACTCGTCGGTGAGCCGCGCCGCGTACCGGCGGCGGACCAGGTCGACGAGGCCGACTCCGGCGGTCTCCGCCACGCGCCGCAGCACGGTCAGATGCGCCGGTTCGAAGTGGTTGTTGACCAGCAGGATCCGGGGGAGTCCCTGCTCGACGAGCGCACCGCAGATGTCGGTGAGCAACGAGTACAGCGTCTCCTCGCCGATCGAGACGCCGCCCGCGAACCCGGCCGCGAACCTGGTCACGCCGTAGGGCACCTCGGGCAGGATCAGCACGCGAACGCTCGCGTCGCCCGCCAGCCGGGCGGCGGCGCGTTCGCACATCCCGCGTGAGATCAGGGGGTCGGTGCCCAGCGGCGCGTGCGGTCCGTGCGGTTCGACGGCGCCCACCGGCAGGAGCAGCACGGGAACGCGCGCGTCGGACGCGAGCGCGGCCACCTGACGCGAGCTCAACTCCGCGAAGTACGTCACTCGAATCAAGCTACACCGCAGCGGCCTGAGGTGTATAGAGTTGCCCGCATGCCCGAATCCCACGGCGACCCAGGCCCCCAGGAACTGGTGATGACGCTGCTCGGCACCTACGTGTCGCCGCGTGAAAGCCGCCACGTCTGGTCTGGCGGCCTGGTCGGCGTGCTCGCCGGGCTCGGCTTCTCCGACGGTGCCGCGCGGATCGCGCTCGCCAGGCTCGCCCGCCGCGATCTGCTCGCGAGACACAAGGCCGGCAGGCTCGTCCACTACTCGCTGACCCGCCGCACGATCGCGCTGCTGGAGGACGGCGACCGCCGGATCTTCTCCTTCGGCCGTCGCGAACGCGAGGTCGGCGAGTGGACCGTGCTGTGGCAGAGCATCCCGGAAAGCCGCCGCCAGGCGCGGGAACGGCTCGTGCGCCGCCTGCGCTTCCTCGGCTTCGGCCCGGTGCAGGACGGCACCTGGATCGCCCCGCACGACCGCGAGGCCGAGGTGCTCACCCTGCTGGCCGAACTCGACGTCTCCGAACACGCCGGGCTGATGCTCGGCAAGCCGTCGGCCGGGCTCGACGTCCGGCGGTTCGCCGGACGTGCCTGGGACCTCGACGGCCTCGCCGCGCGTTACGACGCGTTCGTCCGAGATTTCGGCGGATATTCAGGCGACCTGCCTGACGCCGAGGCGTTCGGAGTCCGAACCTGGCTGACGCACACCTTCCGCGCCTTCCCGTCACTCGATCCGGAACTCCCGGTCGGGCTGGTGCCCGCTCCGCCGAGCCGGGCGGCCGCGGTGGAGCTGTTCCATGATCTGTATCAAGCGCTGGCCCCGGCGGCCCAGCGCCACTTCGACGAGGTGACCGAACCATGAACGACACCCAGGCCGCATTGAGTTACACGTCCTACCTTTCGCTGGACGAAGTGCTGAACGCGCAGCATCCCCGATCCGACGAGCACGACGAATTGCTCTTCATCGTGATCCACCAAGTGTATGAACTTTGGTTCAAACAAGTTCTCCACGAGGCGCTTTACCTGCAGGAGCAACTCGAGGCGGGTAACACCGCTCACGCCACGCGCACATTGAGGCGAATCCTGACTATCTTCAAAGTGGTGGTCGCGCAGATTGACGTGCTCGAGACGATGACTCCGAGCCAGTTCACCAGTTTCCGTGCGCGACTCGACGCTTCGAGCGGGTTCCAGTCGGCTCAGTTCCGCGTCTTGGAGGCCGTCCTCGGCCGACGGGACGAGCGGGTGTTCGCGCACTATCCCGAGGGCGGTGACCAGCGTGCCCAGATCTCGGACGCGATGTCACGGCCGTCGCTCTTCGATTCCTTCACCACCTACCTCGCGGTGAAGGGGTACGACGTCCCGACCGGGCGCGATGTCACCAAGCCACTCGAACCCTCTCCGGCGCTCCAAGAGGTTCTGCTGCGGGTCTACCGCGACGACACAGGGCCGTCCGTCGTGGCGGAGCACCTGGTCGATCTGGACGAAGGGATGCAGGAGTGGCGGTATCGGCACGTGAAGATGGTCGAGCGCACCATCGGAGACAAGACCGGGACGGGGGGTTCCTCGGGCGCGCATTACCTGCGTACGACGCTTTTCTCCCCGATGTTCCCGGACCTCTGGGCGGTACGGAGCAGGCTTTGACGACTCTCGACGAACTCCGCCGCGACCCCAATGCGCTCGCGGCGCACTACACGGAATTCGGTGTGACGGACCGGATCCTGTTGACCGGCCACTCGCACCAGGCGTGGCCGGACGTCGCGCGGGAAGGCCTTCTCGAGGCCTTCGAAGACGCGGCCGAAGAGGTCGACACGAAGTGGGAGAAGGCTTTCGCGAAGGCCGACGAGCTGCGGGCCGGGTTCCGGGCGCTGCTCGGCGACCCGCACGGCGGCATCGCGCTCGGCGCCAGCACCCACGATCTGGTGATCCGGTTCCTGTCGGCGATGGACCTGCGCGGGCGCCCGCGCCTGATCACCACCGACGGTGAGTTCCACACGCTGCGCCGTCAGCTGGCACGGCTGGCCGAAGAAGGTGTCGAGATCGTCCGCGTCCCCTCGACGCCGGTCAGCACGCTGGCCGAACGCGTCGCGGCCGAGGTCACCGAAGACACCGCCGCCGTACTCGTCTCGGCGGTGCTGTTCGAGACCTCCCGGCTCGTGCCGGGCCTGGCGCACCTCGCCGACGTCTGCCTGTCGAAGTCGGTGAACCTCGTCGTCGACGCCTACCACGCGCTCGGCGCCGTCCCGTTCGCGCTGCACGACCTCGGGCTCACCAACGCCTGGGTCCTCGGCGGCGGTTACAAGTACCTTCAGCTCGGCGAGGGCAACTGCTTCCTGCGGATGCCCGCGCACGCCCAGGAACTGCGGCCGGTCGTCACCGGCTGGTACGCCGAATTCGGCGCGCTCGCGGACGAGCGCCGACCCGGTCAGGTCGCTTACGCCAGCGGATCGGACAGGTTCGCGGGTGCGACCTACGACCCGACGAGCCACTACCGGGGCGCCCGCGTCTTCCGGTTCTTCGCCGAGCACGGGCTCTCGCCCGAGTTCCTTCGCGAGGTGTCGCGGCACCAGGTCGGGTTCCTCGCCGAGGGCTTCGACAAGCTCGGGCTGCCCGAAGACGTCATCACCCGTGACCGGGAGACCCCGCTGGACCGCATCGGCGGCTTCCTGTCGCTGAAGTGCGCCGACGCCGGCGCGCTGCAGGCCGCGCTCGCCGAACGCGGCGTCCGGACCGACAGCCGCGGCGCGTACCTGAGGTTCGGCCCGGCGCCGTATCTCTCCGACAGCCAGCTCGACTCCGCACTGCGCGTCCTGAGCGAGATCGTCCGCTAAGTTTGCGCAGTGGCACTGTCGCCGCCGGACGACCTTCGTGCGGGGACCGTGCCTTGTTCCAGGAACTTCGCACGTTCGCCACAAGCGGCGTGCACTCCATGACAAGGAGTCACCACCGTGACCGAAGTGTTCGGCCAAGGTACCGGCCATGAACAGGTCGTCTTCTGCCAAGACCAGGCCACCGGCCTGAAGGCCATCATCGGGATCTACTCGACGGCGCTGGGACCAGCGCTCGGCGGGACCCGGTTCTATCCCTACGGATCCGAGGAAGCCGCGCTCGCGGACGTCCTCGCGCTGTCGAAGGGGATGGCCTACAAGAACGCGCTCGCCGGGCTCGACCTCGGTGGCGGCAAGGCCGTCATCATCGGCGATCCCCACAAGCACAAGACTGAAGCGCTGCTTCGCGCCTTCGGCCGGTTCGTCCAGACGCTGGGCGGCCGCTACATCACCGCCTGCGACGTGGGCACCTACGTGCAGGACATGGACATCGTCGCCCGTGAGTCGGAGTTCGTCACGGGCCGCTCGCCGGAGAACGGCGGCGCCGGCGACTCCTCGGTGCTCACCGCTTTCGGCACCTACCAGGGCATGCGGGCCTCCGCGGACGCCGTCTGGGGCGTCCCGGACCTCGCGGGCCGCAAGGTCGGCGTCGCCGGGGTCGGCAAGGTCGGGCACATCCTGGTCGGGCATCTGATCGAAGCGGGCGCGCAGGTGGTCATCACCGACGTCTCGCCCGCGGCGATCGAGCGCACCCGCGCGGCGTACCCGGCCGTCGAGGTCGTCGAAGACCTCGACACGCTGATCCGCACCGAACTCGACGTCTTCGCGCCGTGCGCGCTGGGCGGGGTCCTCACCGACGAGACCGTCGCCGAGCTCCGTACCAAGATCGTCTGCGGCGCGGCCAACAACCAGCTCGCGCACCCCGGCGTCGGCAAGCAGCTCGACGACCGCGGCATCCTCTTCGCGCCGGACTACCTGGTCAACGCCGGCGGCGTGATCCAGGTCGACGACGAGCGGCACGGCTTCGACTTCGCGCGCGCGAAGCGCAAGACGACGGCCATCTTCGACACCACCAAGGCGGTGTTCGCGCTGGCCAAGGCCGACGGGGTACCGCCGGCGACGGCGGCCGACAGGCTGGCCGAGCGCCGGATGACCGAGGTCGGCGGCTTGCGGTCGATCCTGACGGCGTAGCTCTCCCAAGTGCGATGAAGGGGCCTTTCAGCGCAAAATTTGCGCTGAAAGGCCCCTTCATCGCGAGCGGACCGGGACTCAGCCGCTCTTGCGGCGGAAGGTGCGCTTGTTCGCGGCAGGGCCGTGCGCGTGCAGGTTCTTGCCGCCCGCGTTCTCGTGGGCCGAGCCGGAGCGGGACTGGGCCTGCTTGCGCTCCAGCGCCTCACGGAACTTGCGCTTCGTGTCGTCCTCTTCGCCATCCGCTGGGGACGGTGCCGGTTCAGTCATTGCTACCTCCGAGGTGACGACGTGTGACCACGCCAGCCTGTCAGGAACAGACCGGCTTGGCGAGTCGATTTACGTCACCTGGGCGGCGCGGGCAGCTGGACCGGACCGCCGAACTCGATCCGGTTCCGCAGCAGCGGCCGCCAGCAGTGGTCGCACAGCAGCATCGGCTTCAGCCGGTTGCCGCAGTCCACGTGCTCCAGCGTGATGTCGGGCTCCTGCCCCGGAATCTCGAAGCCCCGTGACCACTCGGCGATGAAGGCCAGCGCGGGGAAGAACGCGAGGCCTTTCGCCGTCAGCCGGTAGTCGTGCGCGTCGGTGCGGGTCTTCGCGATCCCGGTCCGCAGTACGCCGACCTCCACGAGTTTCGACAGCCTGCCCGAGAGCACGCTCGGCCCGATGCCGAGTTCGCGTTCGAACTCCGAGAAGTGCCGTGCGCCGAGCAGCGCGCTCACCACCAGGCCCGTCGACCAGCGGTCGCCGAGGAGTTCCATGGTGTCGGGGAAGAACATCAGCGGATCGCCCGCGAGGGACTCGGCGTCCTTGCGACGGAAGCGTTTCGTCGCGGTCGCTTCGACGACGCCGGTGTCGTCGAGCCGTCGCGCGCGGACGTCGCGCGCGTCGACCCGGCGTTCGCAGGAGGCGCAGCCGAGCGGTGCCGAGGTCGCCAGTTCGCAGTCGAGGTGGATCAGCGTCGGCAGTACGGCACGCCGCCCCTCGACCCATTCCCGTTCCCAGGCCCAGATCGAGATCAGCAGCGGCCACAGTTCGAGGCCGCGTTCGGTGAGCCGGTACTCGTGCCGGGTCCGGCGCGCGTCCCGGTACGGCGTGCGGACGAGCATGCCCGCGTCGACCATTTCGCGCAGCCGCCCGGACAGCGCGGTGGGGGAGATGCCGAGCCGTAGCCGGAGTTCCTCGTAGCGGCGGAAGCGCAGGAAAAGGCTCTGCAGGATCAGCAGGGTCCACTGATCGCCGAGCAGTTCGAGTGCCCGGCGCAGCGGATCGCCCGCCGGCCTGACGCGGTGCGCGGTCGCCTCTGTCACGTACGTGCCTCTCTGACGGTGTCGCTGTCAGCGTACTACTGACTACAGCAAAAGAAGCCTATTGACAGCTGACTACAGAAATCATAGTGTCTCAGCCAATCGGTCAACGCGAACCAACCGGGGAGAACCGATGACCAGTACCTCCGAGCAACCGATCCTGGTGGCGGCCGCCACCGGGGAACCCGAGGTCAACCCGTACCTGATGGGCGTCTACGCCCCGGTCGGCGAAGAGATCGACGCGAGCGATCTCGAGGTCATCGGCAAGATCCCCGCCGACCTCAACGGCGTGTACCTGCGCAACGGGCCCAACCCTCGGTTCGAGCCGGAGGGCCGCTACCACTGGTTCGACGGCGACGGCATGATCCACGCCGTCCACTTGGAGAACGGCAAGGCCCGCTACCGCAACCGCTGGGTCCGTACCAAGGCCTTCGAGGCCGAATCCGAGGCGGGCAAGGCGCTCTGGAAGGGCGTCATGGAGTCGCCCAAGGACAACCCGTTCGGCAACACGCACGGCCTGAACGTCAAGGACAGTGCCAACACCGACCTGATCTTCCATCGCGGCCAGGTGCTCTCCACCTGGTACATGTGCGGCACGCCGTACGCGGTCGACCCGCTCTCCCTGGAGACGCTGGGCGCCGAAGACTTCCTCGGCACGCTGGTCGGCGACATGATGGCCCATCCGAAGGTCGACGAGCGCACCGGCGAGATGTTCTGGTTCGACTACGGGCCGCGGCCGCCGTACCTGCGCTACGGCGTGATCAGCGCGGACGGCAAGGTCGTGAGCACGACCGAGATCGAACTCCCCGGCCCGCGCCTGCCGCATGACATGGCGATCACCGAGAACTACGCCGTGCTGATGGACTTACCGCTGGTCCAGGACATGGAAGCGGCGCGCAACGGCAGGCACAAGCTGCTGTTCGACCGTTCGCTGCCGAGCCGGTTCGGGGTGCTTCCCCGCTACGGTGACGGTAGCCAGATCCGCTGGTTCGAAGCCAGCCCGTGCTACATCTACCACGTCGTCAACTCCTGGGAGCAGGGCGAGGAAATCGTCCTCGACGTCTGCCGTGTCCAGCGCCCGCAACCCCGCGCCGACGCGCACACCCCACTCGCCAAAATGCTGTCGTACCTGCGGCTGGACGCCTCGCTGCACCGCTACCGGTTCAACCTGCGGACCGGACAGTGCCTGGAGCATCAGCTCGACGACGACAACACCGAATTTCCGTCCGTCGACTCGAGGGTGGTCGGCGGCCGGAATCGCTTCTCCTACGCGGTGCACATCTCGCCGGATTCGACGCTCAAGTTCGACGGCCTGGTGTGTTACGACAATCGCGCCGGCGCCAAGACCGAATATCGTTTCGGTCCGGGCCGGTGGGGCAGTGAGGCGCCGTTCGCACCCCGCGACGGCGCGGCCGCCGATTCCGATGACGGCTATCTGGTGACCTTCGTCCAGGACGAGCGCGAGGGGCGCTCGGAGCTGGACATCTTCGACGCCGCCGATCTCGCTGCCGGACCCGTGGCCAGGGTCCTGTTGCCCCAGCGTGTCCCGCTCGGTTTTCACGCGACCTGGGTCCGGGCGGACCAGCTGGAACCTTCCTGTAAGTGAGTGATCCCCTTCGCGCCCGCCCACCTCCAGAGGGGTGTGGGCAGGCCGCGAAGGGCCGGAAAGCCGCCGTTCGAGTCGCCCCTTCCAGGGGGTGGGGCGACTCGGGCACGGCACCAGGGAACGGAACGGGCCGATGACGGTCTTCGTACTGGGCGGGGCACAGACCGACTTCGCGCGGAACTTCGCGAAGGAGGGCGGCGGGCTTTTCGAGATGTTCGCCGAGGTGGTGCCCGACGCCTTGGTGGACGCGCAGGTCGAGACGCACGACATCGGTGTCGCCCACGTCGCCAACCTGGCCGCCGAGCTGTTCACCGGCCAGGCCCATCTCGGCGGGCTGCTGGTGGCGGCCGTCCCCGATCTGGACGGGGTGCCGAGTACCCGGCACGAGGCCGCGTGCGCCTCGGGCGGGACGGCGGTGCTCGCCGCGAGCGCGGACATCGAGTCCGGCCGGTACGACGTCGCGCTGGTGACCGGGCTGGAGCTCATGCGCAACACCGGCGCGCGGTCCGCGGCGGGCCACCTCGGTTCCGCGGCCTGGGTCGGCGAAGAGGCGCAAACGGCCGAATTCCCTTGGCCCGCCTTGTTCTCCGACGTCGCCGACGGCTACGACTGGCGGTACGGGCTCGATCCCGCGCACCTCGGCCTGTTCGCCCGCAACGCTTTCGCGAACGCCGCGCTCAACCCGATGGCGCAGGCGCGGGACTGGGGTTTCCCCGACGGCTCGTTCGACCAGGACGACAGGCTGAACCCGGTCGTGGCAGGGGTGCTGCGCAAGAACGACTGCGGCCGCATCACCGACGGGGCCGCCGCGATCGTGCTCGCCTCACCGCGTTTCGCCGCCGACTGGGCGAAACGCGTGGGCCGCGACCTCGTGGAAGTCCCCAGGCTGGCGGGCTTCGGCCATCGGACGGCGCATTTGTCGTTGCGGGGCAAGCTGGATCGCGCCGAAGGACACGAGTACCTGTTCCCGCATCTGCGCGGCGCGGTGCTCGACGCGTACCGGCGCGCGAAGGTCTCCGGCGCCGAGGAGATCGACGTCGTCGAACTGCACGACTGTTTCACCATCACCGCGCTGGTGGCGCTGGAACACCTCGGCGCCGCTCCGCCGGGGACGGCGGGACGGCTGATCGAATCCGGCGCGATCGCGCGCGACGGCGTCCTCCCGGTGAATCCCGGCGGCGGGCTGCTCGGGCTCGGTCACCCGGTCGGCGCGACCGGGGTGCGGATGGTGCACGACGCGGCGCGTCAGGTCGCGGGAACCGCCGGGCCGCTTCAGATCGACGGCGTGCGGAAGGTGCTGACCTTGAACGTCGGCGGATCCTTCACGACCGTGGTCGCGACGGTCGTCGCCCGCTGAACCCAGCGGCCGCGGTACGCCGCTCCGGCGAGTGCCGCCCCGAAGAAGACGACGGCGGCGACGCCGGTTTCGGGAGTGAATTCGAGGGCGCCCAGCGACCCCGCGGTGAATCCCGAGTGGACACTCCAGGCGATGACCGCCGTCCCGGCCGCGGCCGCCAGGTTCGTCACGGCACCGGCGACGAGGACGACCAAAGCCAAGGCCGCCAAGGAAATACCATGATGTCGCGCCGAGCCGAGGAGCCCGGCCACCGACGCCGCGACGACGACGGCGACACAACCGAACGGGAAACCGAAACTCTCGGGATTCCTCATCCGGACAGTCAACTCCGCGTCACCGGCCGTGTCGCCGGAGTGAACGGGTTTTCTACGCCCCGGCCGGGATTCTTGACGAAATCCTGGCGCCTCAGGCCTTGTGCGCGTGCGTGATGATCGTTTCGGCGATCGCGGGCCACAGCTGCCGCGGCAGTTCGTGCCCCATTCCGGGGAACAGCACCAGTCCGGCGTCCGGGATCGCTTCCGCGGTCGCCTTCCCACCGGAGACGTCGATCAGCGGGTCGCTCTCGCCGTGGATGACCAACGTCGGGACGTGGACGTCGCGCAGTTTCGCCGTGCGGTCACCCGAAGCGACGACGGCGGCGGCCTGCCGCAACCCGCCCGCGGGATGGTTCGCCCGGTCGTAGTTGCGGGCGGCCTTCATCCGCAGGAATTCGTCGTCGGAGGGGTGCTCGGGCGACCCCACGAGCTTGAACCACGCGACGCCGTCTTCGATCGCCTGCTCACGCGTGGCGGCGGGCGGGCGCGTCAGCCCGGCGAGCGCGGCGGGCTCCGGATGCCCGACCGAGGGGTCCCCGGTCGTCGACATGATCGACGTGAGGCTGAGCAGCCGCTCCGGCGCGTCGATCGCGAGCTGCTGCACGATCATCCCGCCCATCGACGCGCCGACGACGTGCGCGCGCCCGAAGCCGAGCGCGTCGAACAGCCCGGTGACGTCGGCCGCGAGATCGGACAGCAGGTACGGCGCGGAGGTCAAGTCGCCCGAGGCGAGCGCGGCCAGATCCGGCGCGGGGAGATCGTCCAGATAGGACGAGAGGCCGATGTCGCGGTTGTCGAAGCGGACGACGTGGAACCCGCCCTCGGCGAGCAGGTCGCAGAAGCCGATCTCCCAGGTGACCATCTGGGCGCCGAGGCCCATCACCAGGACGAGTGGCGGATCCGCGGGGGAGCCGAAGGTGTCGTACTCGAGTTCGAGGCCGTTCACACGCGCGCGGGGCATGGCATGATCCTGCCGGAAGCCCCCGCCGTGCGGCCAGGTGAATGCGGATACGGTAGCCCGCATGCCGACTTTCTCCGAAGACGCGGGTTCCCGGCCGCGGTCGCGCGCGGCTTCCGGACGGCCGGCCGTCACGAAGGACCGGATCGTCGACGCCGCGCTGGAGCTGTCGGCCGAGGCGGGCCTGGAGAACTGGACGTTGCGGCAGCTCGCGGCCGCCATCGACGCCTATCCGGCGGTGGTCTACCACCACGTGGGCGACCGGGACACCGTCGTCGTCGCGGTGCTGGACCGGGTGGTCGGGCAACTGACCCTGCCCGTCGAGACCCTGCCGTGGCGGGCCTGGTTCGAGGAGTTCCTGGCCACCGTCCGGTCCGTGCTGCGCCGCTATCCCGGTTCGGCGCGACGGCTGGCCCTGTTCGGGCCGTCGGTCGCCGCCGCCGTGCCGACCATGAACACCGGCATCGGCCGTCTGCTCGCGGCCGGGTTCGGCACCGAAGCGCCGTTCGCCTACAACCTGCTGCTCGCCACCGCCTGCCAGTTCATCGCGATGGAGGACGACCGCGAGAGCGCGATGGCGCTGCAGCTCGACCGCACCGAGGGCTACGCGGCGTACCGCACCCGCACGGACCTGCCGGGGATGGCGGCGCTGGGCGAGTCGGTCGCGGCGCTGGTCGCCGATCCCGATCTCGCGGCCGGCTACTACGGGCGTCTCTACGGTTACGCGGTCGAGCGCTGTCTCGACGGGCTCGAACATCGGCTCACCCGGCTGACCGCTCTCGAAAGTTTGACAGAGCCGTGACAACCAACCGGCGTAGTGTGGAGGAATACCGGTGCTTCGTCACCGGTCCCGAAGCCCCTGGCACCCACCTCCCCCTCGAGGTGCCGGGGGCTTCTTACGTCAGCTTCGCGGGGCGGCGCGCTGGATCTCGGGGAAGACGTCACCGACCAGCGTGACCAGCGACTTGCTGAGCAGCGTGTGCACCTGGGTGCGATCGAGTGAACCGCGCACGAGCCATTCGCGGCCCGCCGCCTTGACCATGCCGCCGAACGCTCGGACGAGCGCGTTCAGTTCCTTCCCGTGTTCGCTCTCGCGGGAGAGGCCGACCGCTTCGAGCACCCTGTCCGCCGATTCGCGATCGGCCTCTTCGAGGATCCGTTCGACTTCGAGGTCGCGGCCGATGCCCTCCGGCGCGATCGCGGCCAGCCACATCTTCTCCTGGCTGGTGACCATGTCCAGGAACCACTCGATGGCGGCGTCGGCGCGCAGTTCGAGCGGGCCGTCCGGCAGGATCTCGACCGCGAGCCGCGGTACGGTCAGCGCCCGCCGGATGATCTCCAAATAGAGTTCCCGTTTGGTACCGAAGTAGTGGTTGATCAGACCCCGGGCCACCCCGGCCTCCGCCGCGATGTCCGATGTGGACACTTCCGAGTAAGGACGGGCCCCGAAAAGGCGGGCCGCGCAGGCGAAGATCTGCTCTTTGCGCTCGTCCGGTTCCAGTCTCCGCCATCTCGGCGCCGGCTCGGTGGTCATACGTCATAGCCTCCCACGATCGATTCAGCCGGGCTGGCTGGTCACCGGATTCGGTGTGACATATAAAAGCAAAGTGTCAGTTAATCCGGCGTGTACCGTCTGTTGGCCCGCTGGTCTTTACCGTCTTCTTTCAGGTGGCATGCCGTGCGCGCTGTCGGGGCGCGTTTGCCTCCTACCGGCCCGGCCTGGCGAGTAACCCCCCCTAGCTCGCCAGGCCCGGGCCTTCTTATCGGGGTGAAGGCCGCTCGGCGGGCAAGAGCAACGTGAACGTCGTCGGCGACGGGCTGGTCAGCCGCAGCCGCCCGCCCTCCGCCTCGGACAGGCTCCGCGCCAGCCGCAGCCCGATCCCGTGCCCTTCATGTTCCTCGGTCCGGTCCTCGGTCACGAACGGATCGTGCCCGTCGGCGAGGGCGCCCTCGTCGCTCACGTCGATGGCCAGCGCGTCCCCGGCGTCGCGCGCGAGGACGGTGACCGTGCCACGCCCGTGTGTCGCCGCGTTGTCCAGCAGCACGGCGAGCACCTGCCGTACGGCCGCGTCGGCCGCCCGCGCCGGCAGGGCCTCACGACCGCTGATCCGCAGCGCCCGGCCGCGTCCGGCGAGCAGGCCGTGCCAGGTCTGACGGACCTCCTCGAAGAGTTTGCCCAGGTCGAGCAGCGCACGCGGGGCCCTGGTCTGCTTGGCCAGCGCCAGCAGGTCGTCGATCGTGCGTTCCAGCCTGTCGGCCGACACGATGCCGTCGCGGATCGTCACGTAGGGGTCGCGATCGGGGCTTTCCAGCGCCGCCTCGAGTTGCAGGCGTAGCCCGGTCAGCGGGGTCCGCAGCTGGTGGGAGGCGTCGGAGGAGAAGGTCCGCTCCCGTTCGAGGGTCTCGCCGATCCGCTCGGAGGTCACGTCGAGCGCTTCGGCGACTTGATCGATCTCCCGGACGCCGGTGCGGCCGGCGCGCACGGTGAAGTCGCCCTCGCCGAGGCGTTCGGCGGTGCCCGCGAGGTCCTCCAGCGGCCGAGCCAGCCGGGTGGCGATCCGGCGCGCGATCAGCCAGCTGGCCCCGATCGCGATGACGGCGAGCCCCGCCATCTTCAGCCAGGTCAGCCGGATCCGGTCGTCCAGTTCGGACCGGGGATGGGCGGCGCGGACCACCCCGACCAGCGACGGTCCGCTGAGCACCGGGACGGCCAGGACCACCTCGTCGTCCCGCGTCCCGGTCGACATGTCGGTGTAGTGCGCCTCGCGGACGAAGCGGTCTTCGGCGGCGGGGCCGTCACCGAGCAAGAGCCTGCCTGTCGGCGTGTAGACCGCGACCCTGATGCCGCGGATCCGGTCCTCGTCCGGTTTGGCGGGCCTGAGCTCCGGGAGCCTGCCGTTGGCGAGGTCCCCGGTCACGGCGAGGACGACCGTGTCGGCGACCCGTTCGAGATCGTGGGTCGAGTTGCCCTCGTGGAATCTGGCGACCGCGATGGCCAGCGGCGCCCCGAAGAGGCTGATCGCCAGCACCGCGGCCAGCACGGTGAGGGTGACGATCCGGCGGCGCACGGACCGAGTGTGGCCGAAGAGGACGAGGATCACCCACCCGACGCGATATTTTGCCGTCCGTTGACCTGAGATCAAGGCGATGTTGGCCCCGTTCGCTTTACCTTGGGGCCATGCGCCGACGTGCCGCCGTCATGGCAGGCCCGGGGCCCGGATCCGTCCCCCTCGTCCGGTTCGCCGTCCCGGGCGAATGTGTGGCCGTGCTGCCCACCGGAAGTGGTGAAGCCCCCGGTGGTGCTCCCGGCGTCGGCGTGTTGCTCAGACGCGGGAACCTCTTCGGCCATCTCACCGTCGGGCAGAACGTCCTGCTGGCCGGGCGGCTCGCCGGCCGTCGCGCCCTCGAAAGCGCCGACGACCTGCTCGAACTGGTCGGCCTGCCCGGCCGGGGTGACGCCTATCCGGACACGCTGTCGGCGCTGGAAGGCTCGCGGGCCGGGGTCGCGGTCGCCCTCGCCGGGGCGCCCGAGGTGGTCGTCGCCGACGAACCGGCCGGCGAACTCGACGGGCTCGCCGCCCTCGAACTCATGGATCTGCTGTGCGCCGTCGCGGCCCGCGGGACGGCCGTCGTCGTGGCGACGCGTGATCCCGAGATCGCGGCGGCCGCGCACCGGGTCGTGAGAGTGGCGTGACAGCACCACTGGTCCGCACCGACGAACTGGCGCACACCTATGGATCCGGGCTGACCGCGGTGGTCGCCGTGCATGGCGTCAGCTGCGCGATCAGCGCGGACACCCGCGCGGTGGTGACCGGCCGGGCCGGTGCCGGGAAGACCACGCTGCTGCACCTGCTCGCCGGGATGAAGAAACCGACGGCCGGCACCATCGCCTGGCCCGCGTTCGAGCCGTCGCCGCCGGGTCCCGACCTGATCGGGCTGGTCCTGCAGGACGGCGGGCTGCTGCGCGATCTCGACGTCCGGCTCAACGTCGCCCTGCCGCTGGTCCTCGCGGGCCGGACAGGCACCGCTGTCCGCGACGCCGTCGATGGCGCGCTGGACCTGGTGGGCCTCACCGGCTTCGCGAAGAAGGCGCCCCGTGACCTGACCGGCGAGCAGATCAGGCTGGCCATCCTGGCGAGGGCGCTCGCGCCCGCGCCGAAACTGATCCTCGCCGACGACCCGGCGGGCTGGCTGGACCGGCGGGCGGGCGAACGGCTTCTCGACAGGCTCGTGCGGGCGGCGGACCGGTTGGCCGCCGGGCTGCTGGTGGCCACGGCGGAGCAGGCGCCGGATGGGCTGTTCGGCGAACGCTGGGCGATGGTCGACGGGAAGCTGGTGCGGGGCCGGTGATCGCGGCGATGGCGTTGTGGGTCGGCGGGATCGCGCGCGTGCGGCCCGTCCGGCTCGGCATTCCCGCGGCCGGGGTCACGATCGTGACCACCTTGCTCGCGGTGCACGGCTGGGCCTGGGAGCCGGCGCCACCGTGGGTGCCCGCGGCGGTGCTCGTGGTGCTGCTGGCCGCCCCGTCAGAGCGTTCGCTGCGCGGGGATCAGGACCTCTTGCGCGCCCGCGGCGCGACCGGCGCACAAGTGCTCGGGCTGGCCGCGGCCGAAGCCGTGGCCGCGGGGCTGGCCGGTGCCCTCTTCGGCATCGTGCTTTCGCTGGCGGGTGGTTTTCTGCCCGGGACCGGCTTGTCCCTCGTCTGGGAAATCGTTCTCTTGCTGCTCGCGGGGCTGTTCGTCGCGGCCGTCGCCGTCCTGCCCCCGGTGGTACGCGAGTGGTATTTCATGCCCGCGGACGACGGGCCGCCCTGGTGGTCGCCCTACGGCCTCGATCTCATCCTGCTCGCGCTCGCCTTCGTCTGGCCGCTGCTCGGCTGGGCGGGCGGCACGATGCTGTTGTGGCGGCTGGTGGAGCTGGGACTGCGTAAGGGGAAGCGCGCGATCGGCGGGGTGCTCCGGCCCCTCGTCTCCGGGCTCGCGGGTGTGCTCGCGCTGTCCATTTCGTGGCGGAGCGCACTGCTGGCGCGGTCGGTGGCGCTGGTCGCGCTGGCCGTGGGCTTCGCGATCTCGTCCGCCCTCACCAGGGACGGCTGTGTCGCGGCCGACGTGGACCGGATGGCGTCGCTCGTGCTCGCCGCCGCCGCGGCGGGGCCGTCGTTCGGGCTGGCGCTCAACGAACGCCGTCGTGACCTGCTGATCGTCAGCACTCTCGGCGGGAAACGCCGTCAGGTGGCGACGTTCATCGCGGGCGACGCGCTGATCGTCGGCGGCGGGGGACTGATCGCCGGGCACCTGCTGGGCGTGTTGTTCGTCGTGCTCACGCCGGCGGAATGGGGGGCCTTCCCCCACGGTTACTTCGCGATGCTGGGGGCGGTGGTGATCGTTTCGTGCGTGGCGGCGTCGGCGCGGATAGCGCAACTCGCCGCCCGCGACGAGGTCTCGGACCTACGGGATTACTGACTCTCGAAGGGCTGTTCGAGCCGGTAACCGTGGCCTCGCAAGGTCGAAATCCTCGGTGCCTGCTCGGGCGTGGGCGCCGATTCGGTCAGTTTCCGCCGCAGCGCGGCGATGTGGACGTCCAGGGTCTTCGTGGAGCCGTACCAGTGCGCGTCCCACACCTCTGACATCAGGGTGTCCCGGCTGACCGCGACTCCCGGCTGCTCGGCCAGCCGCGCGAGCAGGTCGAACTCCTTGGCCCGCAACGAGATCTCCCGGCCGCCGACGCTGACCCGCCGACCGGCGGTGTCCACCCGCAGATGCCCGACGGCGATCGCGGGCCTGCTCTCCGGCGGAGCGGTCCCGCGCCGCAGATGCGCCCGCACCCTGGCGAGCAGTTCGCCGAGACGGATGGGTTTGGTGAGGTAGTCGTCGGCGCCGGCCTCCAGGCCCACGACGACGTCCATCTCCTCCTGGCGGGCGGTCAGGATCACCAGGACCGCGCCCGGGAGCGCCGCGCGCAGCCGGCGGCAGACCTCGACCCCGTCCAGATCCGGCAGACCGAGGTCGAGCAGGACGAAGTCGATGTCGTCGGCCGCCGCGGCCGCGAGCGCGGTGCGCCCGTCGCGCTGCCAGGAAACCTCGTAGCCGTGCAGGCGGAGGGTCGATTCGAGGACGCCACCGATCGCGTCGTCGTCTTCCACCACCAGCAATTTCGGCATGCGGGGGAGCTTAACCGTTGAACACTGTTCTTTTCGGCTAAGACGTTACGAACACCACCCCTTCCGTAACAGGGCGCTAACGTTTCCCTGTGAGCTTCCGCTTGTATGTCCACAAAGGACAGAGCGCGGCGGCGGCGAGACACAGCCAGGCGAACACGTCACCGACACGGCTGTACACGGTCTGTGTTCTCGGCTGGACCGGAAGATCCGCGACGAGCGTCTGCTGATCGGTGCGGAAGTAGTCGGCGTGCCCGAGAACGCGGCCCTGACTGTCCACGGCTGTGGAATTTCCGTGGACGGAGTGCCGGAAGAGCGAGTAACCGTTTTCCACCGCGCGGAACGTGGCCTTTTCCGCGTGCAAAGTGCCGAATCCCGGCCAGTCGTTGGCGGGCACGAGCATCAGCGCGGTCTCCTTGTCCGCGGCCTGGCGCATCAGGTCGCGGAAATCCGCGTCGTAGCAGATGACCGTCGCGAGCCGTCCGTACGGCGAATCCGCGGTGGGGACGACGCCGGGACCGGGAGTCATCGGTTCCATCGGTGTCGGATGCGTCTTGTCGTAGGTCCAAGACACTTCGCCGCTCGGGGCGACGAGCGCCGCCACGTTGCGGATGTAGGGAGCTTGCGCGGTGTAGAGCGCGTAGGCGAGTTCAACGTGGATGCCCGCTTGCTTCGCTTCGGCGCCGACTCGCTTCAGCAGCGCGTCCTGGTCGCGTTCCAGTACCCGGGCATGCGTTTCCGGCCAGACGACGATCTTCGCCCCCGCCGAGGCCTGCTGCCGGGTCCTGGTCACGAGATCGTCGGTGACCGGCGCGAACGCCGCGCCGACCGCCGCGGGGTCGGCTGCACTGACTTCCTGGGCACGCCAGTACTTGACGTTGATCCGCTCCAGCGCATCGGCGCTCGCCTTGTCCGCGTCGGCCGAGGGGCTGATTCCCGCGATCCGGACGGTCTGAGTCGTCGGGGCGTCGAACAGCAACCGCGCGCCACCGGCGAGGAACACCAGGCCGAGCACGCAGGCGTGGACGAGCGCCGTTCGCTTGACCCGCGGCCATCCGTCGGCCCAACCGGTGTTCACCACCGAGGCGAACCACGCGAGGGCGAAGGTGATGCCGTACACGCCGGTGACGGACGCCGTTTGGAGCAGCGGCAGATTCCCGGACTGGGTGCTGCCGAGCGCGCCGAAGTCCCCGAAGCCGGTGATCACCGTGAAGAGGTACTCGCCCGCGACGAGCGTCACCGGGAACACCAGCGTCTTCAGCGGTCCCGCGTGCTCGGCGAGCAGGCGGTCGGCCAGGAACGCCGTCGTCTGCAGCGCCGCGAGCAGGATGAAGGCGAGCAACCCGGAGAGCACGAACAGCAGGCCGGTGACCCCGAGCCAGAACAGTTGCCCGAGCAGCAGGGACAGGCCCACCATCCGGATCGCGCGCCGGACGGGGACCTGCCGGGCGTAGCGGAGCAGGAAGATCGGGAACACCCAGGCGGCGAAGGGGACGTTCCAATCGGTGTGGACGGCGAGCAGGAGCAGCGCCGTTCCCAGCCACCAGAGCAACCGTGGTTTCATATCGCGAACGGTAGGAAACCACGGCCGCCCGGACAGCCCACCCAGGGCAGGGATGCCCCTTACTTTCGTCAGGTCTCAGGCGACGTGATCCCGGTACGCGGCGATGGTCTCCGCGAGGACTTCGCCGCCGGGACGGCGCCAGAGGTCGGCGTCGAACACCTCGACCTCGATCGGCCCGGTGTACCCGGCGGCCTCGACGCACGCCTTCAGATGCCGGTGGTCGATCGGGCCGTCACCGGGCAGCGCCCGGCCGAGCAGCGTGTCGGTCAACGGCACCTTCTGGTCGCATACATGGAATCCGGCGATCCGCCCGGCCGCCGCCGCGATCGACTCCTCGATCCGCGGGTCCCACCACACGTGGAACTCGTCGACGATCACGCCGACCTGCTCGGCCGGATGCTCAAGCGCGACGGCCAGCGCCTGATCCACAGTGGACAGCACCGAACGTTCGGCGCACTGCATGGGGTGCAGGGGCTCCAGGCCGAGGCGCACCCCGCGCTCACCGGCGTACGGAGCCAGCTCGCCGACGGCGTCCGCGACCCGCTGCCGCGACGACGCCAGATCGCCGTTCACCCCGCCGACGACGAGGACGAGGACGTCCGCCCCCAGCGCGGCGGCTTCGTCGATCGCCTCCCTTGTCTGCGCGACACCGTCCACAGGGGACCCCTCCGGGGTGATCCCGGTGAAGAAACCGCCGCGGCACAACGACGAAACGCCGACGTCGTATTCCTTGAGCAGCCGGGCCGTTTCCGCGACGCCGGTCTCGGCGACCTTGTCCCGCCACAGGCCGATCCAGCGGACGCCGGTCTCGGCGCAGCCCGCCACGGCCTCCGGCAGCGACCACGCCTTGGTGGTGATCTGGTTCAGGCTCAACCGGTCCATCACGCCACCCCCGCCGCGGCCAGCAGCGGCCGCATCCTCGCGACGGCGAGGTCCGGGTCGGCGAGTGCCCCGGCGGCGTCCGCCAGCCGGAGCAGTTCGGCCAGATGCGTGATGGACCTGGCCGATTCGCGGCCCGCGACCATCCGGAAATGCTCCTGGTGCCCGTTGAGGTAGGCGAGGAAGACGACGCCGGTCTTGTAGTTCCTGGTGGGCGCGCGGAAGATCGCCCTGGAGAGCGCGACCGTCGGGTCCAGCAGGCCGTGGAAGCCCGTCTTGTCGCCTTCGTCGAGCCGGGCGAGCGCGGCGCCCGCGACCTGCGCGACGGCGTCGAAGATGCCCAGAAGTGCTTCGCTGTGGCCGTGGTCGTCCCCGGCGATGAGTTCCGGGTAATTGAAGTCGTCGCCCGTGTAGCACTTGACGCCTTCGGGCAGCGCGCGGCGGAACTCGGTCTCGATCGACGCGTCGAGTACGGAGACCTTGACGCCCGCGATCACGCCGGCGTGCTCGGTGCAGAGCCTGCCCAGTTCCTTGGCGGCCTCGCGGACGTCGCCGTGCCCCCAGTAGCCCGCCAGCGCCGGGTCGAACTGCTCGCCCAGCCAGTGCAACAGGACCGGACGGTCGGCGCCGGAGAGCAGTTTCCCGTACGCGGCATGGTAATCCTCGGGCCCGGACGCCGACGCGGCCAGCGCCCGGCTGGCCATCACGACCGGGATCGCCCCGGCCCCGCCGACCAGGTCCAGCTGCTCACGCCAGGCGTCCACAATGGACTCCGCGGTCGCGCCGCCGCCGGGGAGCTGGTCGGTGCCGACCCCCGCGACCCACGGCCGTCCGGCGGCGAGCGCGCCGGTGCGGCGGATGAGGTCCTTGGTGGTGTCCCAGTCCAGGCCCATGCCGCGCTGCGCGGTGTCCATCGCCTCGGCCACGCCGAGACCACAGGACCACAGGTGTTCGCGGAAGGCGAGCGTCGTGTCCCAGTCCAGCACCGCGCCTTCTTCGGGATCGGCGGCGGCGAGCGGGTCGGCGACCACGTGCGCGGCCGCGTAGGCGATCCGGGAGGTCGGCGGCGACGCCGGTTTCGCGGGCGTTTCCGCCCCTTGCGGCGTCCACTCCACCAGTCCGCCGTCGGCGGTGGGCAGGGCGATCAAGGTCATCGGGTCTCCGTGGCGCGGGGGTGAGAAAGCGCTTTCTCAGACCACGTTAAGTCACGCCGCGGGCGCCGCACAAGGTTTTCAGCGAGCGGGGGAAGCGGTGCTGGAGCGCAGGACGACCTCGCCGGACATGCGCACCACGCGCGGCCTGGTCCCGGGAGAGGCCTTGAGTGCCAGGTCCATGGCCCGTTCGCCCAGCTTCTCCAGTGGCAGCGCGACCGTGCTCAGCGCCGGCGTGAGATCGCGCACTACCGGGATGTCGTCGAAACCGGCGATGGACATCTCGCCGGGCACGGAGACACCCGCGTCACGCAGTGCCGCCATCGCGCCGATCGCCATCACGTCGGTCACCGCGAACACGCACGTCGGCCACTGCTTGCGCGGCCGGGCGAGGATCTTCTCCATCGCCTCGTAACCGCCGTCGCGGGTGAACGCCGCCTCGGCGACGTCGTCCTCGGCCAGTTCGACGCCGTTCTCCAGCAGTTCCGCGGCGAAGCCGTCGAGGCGGTCGACGACGGTCGTCAGGCTCCTCGGCCCGGCGAGTACGGCGAACCGCCGGTGCCCGAGGCCCAGCAGCGCTTTCGCCAGTTCGGCGCCGCCACCCCGGTTGTCGGGCTGGACGGAGTCCACTTTGAGCCCGCGGTGCCTGCTGACCGCGGCGACGTGCCCGCCGCCGCGCCGGTACGGCTCGAGTTCGGCGGCCATCGCCTTTTCCCACGCCTTGTCTTCGAACGCGGAGCCGATCAGCAGAATCGCCGACGCGCGCTGGGCACGCAGCGTCGAGACATACGCGACCTCCTTCGCCGGATCGCGGAACGTGCTCGCGAGCATCACGAGAAGATCGTTTTCACTCGCCACCCGCATGACCCCGCCGGCGATCGCCGCGAAATAGGGATCGCCGACGTCGTGGCAGATTACCCCGACGCATGCCTGTGAGCCACCGGCCAGTGCCTGAGCGTGAGCATTGGGGGTATAGGACAGGTCGGCGGCCGCGGCGATCACTCGTTCGCGGAGATCCCCCCGGACGGTGGCGGTGCCGTTGAGTACGCGGGAAGCGGTCGCGAGCGAGACGTCCGCGGTGCGAGCCACATCTTCCAGCGTCACGTGGGGGCGGGCCTTCATCGATCCTCCAAGCTGGCGTTTGGGGCATAGTGGCGGACATGCTCGGCCTTTACCCGGAAATCGAACCTTACGTCCAAGGGATGTTGCCTGTCGGTGACGGCAATGAGATCTATTGGGAGGAATGCGGCGATCCCGAGGGCAAACCGGTGATCTTCCTGCACGGTGGCCCCGGAGGTGGTTCGAGCCCGAGACATCGCAGACTGTTCGATCCGGAGCGGTACCGGATCGTCCTTTTCGACCAGCGCGGCTGCGGGCGCAGCACGCCGAACTGTGCCACCCCGGAAGCGGATCTTTCGGTCAACACGACGTGGCACCTGGTCGCCGACATCGAGCGGTTGCGCGAGCATCTCGACATCGAACACTGGATGGTCTTCGGCGGCTCGTGGGGGAGTGTGCTCGGGCTGACCTACGCGGAAACCCATCCCGCGCGGGCCACGGAACTCGTCCTCCGCGGGGTGGCCACGTTGCGGGTGAAGGAACTGCAGTGGCTCTTCGGCGGGGGCGCGGCGTTCCTCTTCCCCGAAGCGTGGTCGCGTTTCCTGGCCCCGGTGCCGTTTTCGCGTCGCCAGGACAACCTGATCGAGGTCTACCACGAACTGCTGAGCCACCCGGATCCCGCCGTGCACGGTCCCGCCGCGATCGCGTGGAGCCGATGGGAGGGGGAAACGGTCAAACTGCGCCCGCAGGACGAAGTGATCGACGCGTTCAGCGATCCCGCGTTCGCGCTCGCGATCGCGCGGATCGAGAACCACTACTTCCGGCACGGCGGCTGGCTGGCCGAGCACCAGCTGTTCCGGGACGCCGGGAAGCTCCGCGACATCCCGTGCGTTCTGGTCCAGGGACGCTACGACGTGGTCACCCCGGCCATCACCGCGTGGGAGCTCAGCCAGGTGCTGCCCACCGCGGAGCTGGTGATGGTCGGCGATTCGGGTCACGCGTTCGACGAGCCCGGCACCCTGCACGAGTTGATCAGCGCGACCGACCGGTTCGCGTCAGACTGGCAGGGCGCGAGCACACATCGGCACGAGGAGAGGAACGCAGACATGCTTTTCGGTGACGAGCACGTCCGTCGCTACGAAGAGACCGACGGCGAGGTGGGCCACGACTGGGAGAAGGGCGCACCCTGCCTCATCCTCACCACCAAGGGCCGCAAGACCGGCGAGGACCGCAAGTTCCCGCTGATCTACCAGTTCGACGACGAGAACAACCCCGTCATCGTCGCCTCCAAGGGCGGCGCGCCGGAGGACCCGGGCTGGTACAAGAACCTGCAGGCGAACCCCGAGGTCAAGGTGCAGGTCAAGGCGGACAAGTTCACCGCGCGGGCCCGGACCATCGACGGCGAGGAGCGCGCGAAGCTGTGGGAGAAGCTCGCCGCGGTCTGGCCGGACTACAACGAGTACGCGAAGAAGACCGACCGTGAGATCCCCGTGGTGGTCCTCGAACGCGTGTGATCCGCGCCGCGTTAACGCGGGGATCGAGCCGAACCGGACCGGGTTCGGCTACGAATTACGTTCATGGTGCCGATACCCCGTGAACGCTGGACCGCACTGAGCCCCGGTTCGGGTGACTTGCTGACGTTCCGCCAGATGGTCGCCTTCGGCCGGCGCTTCGCCCGCGCCGGCCGGGGGTTCTGGTTCAGCCTCGCGATCAACGTCGTGTGGCCGTTCCTGGTGCTGTTCACCCGGTTCCGGGTGCGCGGCGGCGAGCACCTGCTCTCGACCGGCGGATTCCTGGTCGCGTCGAACCACCTCTCGTTCGCCGATCCGACGACCGTGACGGCGTACTGCCTCGCGCACGGCCGGGTCCCGCGTTATCTGGCGAAGGCGAGCCTGTGGGACGCGCCGGTGGTCGGCTCGGTGATGCGCTCGGGCAAGCACATCCCGGTCTACCGCGGGGCGGCCACCGCGTCGGACGCGTACCGCGACGCGGTACGCGCCGTCCGCGAGGGTGAATGCGTCGTCATCTTCCCGGAGGCGACCTTCACTGATCACCCGGACGGGTGGCCCATGCGCGGCAAGACCGGCATCGCGCGGATCGCGCTGGAAACCGGCGTCCCGGTGATCCCGCTGGCGAACTGGGGCACGCACCACCTGCTGCCGTCGGACGCCGTGCTTCCGCGTACCTTTCCTCGCAAGACCGTGAACCTGATCGCGGGGCCGCCGGTGGATCTCTCGGACCTCATGACGCCCTCGCCATCACGCGAGGTGCTGGAGGAGGCGACCGAGCGGATCATGGCCGCGGTGACCGAGCTGTTGATCGAGGTCCGCGGCTCCCGCCCCGAGTAGGCAGTCTCACCCTTCGGACAGTGCCGGCGAAGGGTAGGTTTCGAAGTATGAGCTCACACTATGACGTCGTTGTTCTGGGCGCCGGGGTCGGCGGTTACGTGGCGGCGATCCGGGCGTCGCAACTGGGGCTGAGCGCGGCGGTCGTGGAGGAGAAATACTGGGGCGGGGTGTGCCTCAACGTCGGCTGTATCCCGTCGAAGGCACTGCTGCGCAACGCCGAACTCGCGCACATCGTCACCAAAGAGGCGAAATCCTTCGGGATCCAGGTCGAGGGGCAGGTCACCTTCGACTACCAGGCAGCCTACGACCGCAGCCGCAAGGTCGCGGACGGTCGCGTCAAGGGCGTGCACTTCCTGATGAAGAAGAACAAGATCACCGAATACGACGGGCACGGGACGTTCCTCGACGCGAACACCATCGAGGTCGACGGCGAGCGGATCACCTTCGACAACTGCGTGATCGCCACCGGCGCGACCGCGCGCCTGCTGCCCGGAACCACGCGCAGCGACCGCGTGGTCACCTACGAACAGCAGATCATGGAAAACGAACTGCCGGACAGCATCGTCATCGCCGGCGCGGGCGCGATCGGCGTCGAATTCGCCTACGTGCTGCACAACTACGGCGTGAAGGTGACCATCGTCGAATACCTCGACCGGATGGTCCCGCTCGAAGACGCCGAAGTCTCCGCCGAACTCGCGCGCCGCTATCGGAAACTCGGTATCGAGGTGCTCACCTCGACCAAGGTCGAGACGATCGACGACACCGGCGACCGCGTGCTGGTGACCGTGTCGAAGAACGGCGAGTCCAGGGTGCTGGAAGCGGACAAGGTGTTGCAGGCCATCGGTTTCCAGCCTCGGGTCGAGGGCTATGGCCTGGACAAGACCGGCGTGGAACTGACCGACCGCGGCGCGATCGCCATCGACTCGCGCGGTCGCACCAACGTCCCGCACCTCTTCGCCATCGGCGACGTCACCGCGAAACTGATGCTCGCGCACGCGTCGGAGTCCATGGGCGTCGTCGCCGCCGAGACCATCGCGGGCGCCGAGACCATGGAACTCGACTTCGTGATGATCCCGCGCGCCACCTACTGTCAGCCGCAGATCGCCAGCTTCGGCTGGACCGAAGAACAGGCCCGCGAAAAGGGCTTCGACGTCCAGGTGGCGAAGTTCCCCTTCAGCGCCAACGGAAAGGCGCACGGCCTCGGCGAGGCCGTCGGCTTCGTGAAGATCCTGAGCGACGCTACGCATGGCGAGTTGCTTGGGGCGCACCTGATCGGGCCCGAGGTGACCGAACTGCTGCCGGAGCTGACCTTGGCGCAGCAGTGGGACCTGACGGTGCACGAAATCTCGCGGAACGTCCACGCCCACCCGACCCTGGGCGAGGCCGTGAAGGAAGCCATCCACGGCCTGGCCGGGCACATGATCAACATGTAAGCCTCGTGAGTAGTGCAGGCTGTCGTCACTTCGGTCGCCCGTCATGACTGGGCCGATGAGGCGGCACTGTGTGGATTTTGACCCATCTAACGATGCTGTTGGTTTTCTCTGGTCAGGCGGCTGGGGTGAGGGAGAGGTGGCGGACTGGGCTGGTTCGTGTGGTGGCGCGTAGGGTTCCGATGAGCCAGGCGC
>NZ_JBHRWK010000089.1:0-21326 GCF_042647925.1 Amycolatopsis speibonae | reverse complement strand
CAGGAGGGTGTTCAGTTCTTTCGTCACGGTTTGATCTTGGACACCCTCCTCCCGGCCATCACACCGGCCTCCTTCACGTGATCTTCACGGAATCAATCATCTAGAGGGGTCTTTGTGCTCTCGATGGCACAACCTTCGGCGGTGACCGGAACGGTCCTCGATACCGCATCGTCGAAGGTGACGCACCACCGGAACCGTCGCGTGGGAAAGGATGACCGGGACGTGACCACGAGGATCCGCGAGACCCGCCGCCGCCCCGGCTCGCAGGTCGGCGCCGCCCTGACACCGGTATCCGCCGAAGTCGAGAAGCTGCCCAGAGCCACGGCGGAACCCTCGGCGGACGCCTCGCCGCTCGACGGTGTCCTGACCGCCGTTCGGGAACTCGGCGACGCGGCCCCCACCGCCCCGCGACGCCGCCGCTATCGCCTTCCACGCTGGACCACGCGGGATCGGCGCGTCCAGCGACTGCGTGGCTGGCTCAGCGGCGTGCCCGGCTGACCGGACACCGCACCCGTCACACCGGGCGCCACCGGCCGATGTCGGCCTCCATCGGCACGGTCCGGGTCAGCGACGAGCGGATCTTCAACTCTGTCGCCCGGTCCCGGCCGCGGGTTCCGCGTGGGGCGTAGGGATAGAAGGAGCCGCGCTCCCGGCGGTAGACCATGGTCAGCCTCGGATGGCGCATATCCCGCGACTCGGCGAAGTCGACCGTCGTGTGGAGCAACCAGGACGCGAAACCGGTTTGAGCCAGCCTCTCGTTGACATCGACAAGGTCGTCGAGGAGCCAGCCCAGATCCCCGTTCTCCCGCCAGCAGCGCACGATCGTCCGCCCGTGCGCGTCATGGGTGACCACGTTGCGGCGTGCGGAATCCCCGGCGAGACCGGCGATGATCTCCGCCTCCGTCCCCGCGCCCGGACGACCTTCGGCGACGAAGCAGACCGTCCCCGACCCTGTCGGCGCCAGCCCGTACCCGGACCGCAGCGTCACTACCGCCGACCTCAGCTCCAGCAACGGAAGCAGGCTCGACCGTACCGAACGACTCTTCCCCAGCAGGCTTCCCAGCAGCGCCATGACCTCACGCATCCTTTCCCTCTGCGTGAAGCCTTTCCGATTACGCTCTCATACCCTAGAGCCGCACGGTCGCGCGTTCTCCGCGACAAGTCCCCGGTTCCGGTGACCAACGGCCCTACCGGCAATCGCCGGTCTTCATCCGGCAGTCGTCACCGGCTCCGGGGCCGAAGCAGTCTTTCGCTGTCCAGCGTGCCTTCCACGACCTCGTGCGCGACCTCCGTCAGCTTTCTGTTCGAACTGCGGGCAAAGGCCCGCAGGCGATGAAAAGCAGTGGTGACGTCGATGGCGGCACGCGCGGCGAGCATGCCCTTCGCCTGCTCGATGACGACCCTGCTGTCGAGAGCCGTCTGCAACTGCTCCGAAAGCAGTCGGTAGTGGTGCAATTCCCGCTGCTGCAGGAGACACAGGGTCGCGACGTCGGCGAGTGCCTGACCCAGGCGGCGGTCTTCGGCGCTCAAAACCACGGTTTCGGCACTGAGGAAGGCTATCGAACCGACGGTCTCATCCATGGCGCGCAACGGAAGCGCGGAAACCGCGAGGTAGCCTTGTCCGACCACTCTGGCGACGTAACCGGGCCAGCGCCGGACCTCGGCGGAAAGGTCGCGGACGACGACGTCGCTCCCGGTTTCGAACGACTCGAGCGCCGGTCCTTCCTCGACCACAGCGGGATGGCGTTCAAGTTTCAACCCAGGCAGGAAGACTTCCATCGAATCGATCGGCAGCAGCCGCACGCATTCGCTGGACAACGTGTCCACGACCCGATCCGGCCCCAGGTCCTCCGTCACACTCGCGGTCAAACTCGCGAATGCCGCACAGACCGCGGTTTCCCTGTCCACCTCTGCGGCGATCTCCTCGCGCCAGCTGTTCACCAGAGCGATTCTGGCCCGCACCAAGGCACCCGGCAACGGCCAGATGGTGGATCCTGCGCAAGATCGGTCACGGGCCGTTATCCCGACGGGATGACGATCGCGGAGATCTTCACTGCCGCCGCAACGAAATCGGTGGCATGGTATTCGCCCGCAGTGCGCCTTCGTCCATAGTGGACTCGCCGATCCCCGCCTTGCCGATCCTGTTCGCGACGACGGCTCCGGGATCGTCGAGCACATCGGCCCTTCCGCTCAGGAAAGCCCACTCGTGCTCGTCCGAACCGTAGTAGAGCACGGTTCCGAACGACTCGGTGAACCGGCGCCAAGACGCGATCAGCGTCTGGTTGCGCCACAGCGTCGGACAACCCGCCTGACAGCCGACGACTCCCCCTTCGGAGAGCAGAGCCGTGCACCGGGCGAGGAAGTCCGCACCGTACAGCCGGTTGTGCTGTGCCGCCGGATCGTCGTTCTCGTCCGGCAGGTCGATCACGACCACGTCGTAGGAGTCCCCGCGTTCCCGCGCCTCGGCGAGGAACTCCCAGCCGTCGCGATAATGGACCCGGACCTTCCCTTCACCGCGCTCGGCGCGGGCCAGGTCGTCGAGCGTGTAGCCGTAGGGAAGGTACTCGGCGCAGACCCGCACAGCTTCGGCGTCGATGTCGACGTGATCGACCACCTCGGCGCCCGCGGCGACCGCGAGCTCGGAGGCGACCCCTTCGCTGGAGCCGATGATCAGCACCCGCTCGACGCGTTCAGCGAGCAGTAGCGACGGGAGCATCAGCGCTTCGTGGTAGACGAGCTGGCTCAGCTCGGTGCTCTGCCGTTCGTCGTCACAGAACAGGGAGATCCCCTGCTCGGTCCGTCCGATGAGGACGTTCTGGAACGCGGTACGTCCCTCGAAGAGGACCTCCTCGACGGCCCAGTTCCGGGTGAGCCCCGTGCCCATCGGCTCGACGATCACTCGTGGCGCCATCAGTTCTCTCCTCGTCTCACAGTGGACATCCGGACGGTGCCGGCGCCCAGCATCTTCGCCAGCAGCGCGACCGCCTGTTCCGGATCGGCCCGGTCCCCGCAGGTGAACACGTCCACGAACACTGAACCGATTTCCGGATAGGTGTGCACCGACGCGTGCGATTCGGCCAGCAGCGCGAGCACGGTGACCCCTTGCGGGGCGAAGGAATGCGACACGACTTCGCAAATTGTCGCCCCCGCCTCGGTCACCGCGTCGGCGAGAGTCTTCTTCAGGAGCTCGGCGTCGTCGAGCAGCGACGGCTCGATCCCCTCGAACTCCGCGAGTACGTGGCGGCCGGCGAACCGGCCGACGAGTGGTTCTTCACCCGGCATCGGCGAACCTCCCCACACAATAGGTGCGCAACGGCTCGATCCCGTTGAAAGCGACGGACGAATAGCTGGCGGTGTAGGCCCCGGTGCCCGGGATGTCCAGCCGGTCGCCCGCCCGCAACGACATCGGCAGCGCGCACGGCGTCCGCTGGTACAACACGTCGTCACCATCGCAGGTCGGCCCCGCGAGGACCACCGGCCCTTCCGGACCTTTGACGCCGACGGCCTCCAGCCGATACGCGACAGCTTCGTTCTCGCACTCCGCCATCCCGTTGTATCTGCCGACGTCGAGATAGACCCAGCGGCGTTCGTCTGCGGCGGCGCGAGTAGTCACCAGGACGACTTCGGTCCGGATGAGCCCGGCGTCGGCGACGATCACGCGGCCGGGCTCCAGCAGCAGCTCCGGTCCCGGCAGGTGCTCTTCGAGGGCGGCGTGGATCACCGCCGCGTAATCCGGCAGTGACGGCACGGATTCACGGTGCTCGGTGGCGAACCCACCACCGATGTTGAGCCGCTCCAGGCCGACGCCCGCGCCGGCGGCGACCTTGGCCGCGGTCGCGATCCCGATCTCCCAGGCCGCCGGGTCCGGCTGCTGCGAACCGACGTGGAAGGCGATTCCGGGCCGCAGCCCGGCTTCCACGGCCTGGCGCAGCAGCGTGGCGGCCACCGCCGGTTCGCAGCCGAACTTGTGGCCGAACGGCGTCACCGAGTCCGGGCCGCCGGTCAGCAAACGGACCGAGACCAGCGAACCGGGCGCGTGCTCGGCCAGGTTCGCCAGATCACCGGCGGAATCCGTGGTGAACTCACGGACCCCGCGCGCATACGCGAACGCGACGTCCTCGGGTTTCTTGATCGTGTTGCCGTAGGCCAGCTCCGCCGCCCGCGCGCCACGGGACAGGCACAGCGCGATCTCGGCCGTGCCGGCCACGTCGAACCCCGCTCCCGCCGACAGCACCGCGTCGAGCACCTCGGGAGCGGGATTCGCCTTGACCGCGTACCTGATCAGCGCGTCCGGGAACGCCGCCGACACCGCGGCCGCCCGCTCCGCCACCAGGTCGGTGTCCACGACCAGGCAAGGGGTCGGCGGCTCACGGTCCGCCAAGAAAGCACGGATCCGGTTCAGGCTTTCGGTCACACGCCCCAGGGTGTCAAAGGCCGATCACCGGTACGGAACCCGGGGTCACGCCCGGGCGTCGTCCGAGGCCTGCTCAGGCAGGTCCACCCCGTGCTCGGCGGCCAGTCGCTCCAGGTTGGCCAGATCGGCGCCGACGGCCGAGGCGCGATCGTCGTCCGAGTCACGCCTGGCGATCAGGACGTCTTCCCTGGCCTGCCGTACCCGGTCCCGCAGATTCACCGCGAACTCGCTCATCGTGCACCCCCGATCTCCCGCACCTTGTCTGCTTTCACCCTAAGACCCTCCGAATCGGTCACCGACGTGATCTGCGTCATCACGGGTTCGTTCGTGTCGGTTCGTTCGTGTCGGAGTGAAGCAGTATGACGGCAGGACCCGGATTTCGCAGATCAGCGGAGCCCGGCTTTTTCACCGGACTCCGGCACGCCCACCCGACGGCCGATCACCGCGAGCGGGACGAGGGCGCACAAACCGCCCGCGACGGCGACCAGAACGTAGCCACCCAGGCCGAACAACTGCCCGGCGAGCAGGCTCGCCACCGCGGAAGTCCCCCACACGAAAGCGTCGACAGTGCCCTGCGCTCTCCCGCGCTGAGCGGGCGGGAGATCGCGGCTGAGCATGCCGCTGCCGCCGACGAACACCAGGTTCCAGCCGTAGCCCAGCAGGAACATCGCGAGCGGGATTCCCACGTGATGCGAATCGGGGGCGCCGATCGCGGTGACCGCCGCGACGGTGAGCGTGCCGATCCCGCCGAAGATGGTCGCGCGGCCGCCCCAGCGGTCGGTGATCCAGCCGGACAACGGCGCCAGCGCGAACATCCCGATCAGATGGGCGCTCAGCACCCAGCCGACGACGTCGAGCCCCTGACCGTGCTCGTGCAGCTGGACCGGGGTCATCGTCATCACCGCCACCATGGCCAGCTGCGCGCCGACCATCGCCACCAGCGGCCCGAGGATCACCGGGTTCCGCACGGACATCCGCTCACTCCTCGGTGCCCTCTCCGCCGGGGCGGCGAGGCCCCGCGGCAGGGCTGCGACGGCGATCACGGCGATGGCCACCACGATCGCCCCCGCCGCGATCGGACCGGACAGGGCGGGCAGTTCGGCGGCTTCCGCCAGCGCCGCGGCGGGCGCGATCAGCGCGGGTCCCGCGACCGCGCCGACGGTCCCCGCCCAGACCATTGTGGACAGTGCGAAACCCTTGCGATGCTCGGGCGCCAAGTCGGCCGCCGTGTACCGCGAGAGCTGTGCCCCGCTGTTGCCGAAGCCGATCAAGGGCATCCCCGCCACCAGCGCGAGCACGGAATCGCCGAGCACCCCGGCGAACGAGATCACCGCGCCCACCACCGCCGCGCCGTACATCAGGACCAGGACGAGCCGCCTGCCGTAGCGGGCGGCCAGCGTTCCCGACGACAGCGAACCCACGGCCGAGCCGAGTACCAGCACGGCGTTCGGCAGCCCGCTCCACGCGGGGCCGGCGTGCTCGACCACGATCAACGCCGCCGTGGTGGACAGGCCGACGACCGCGGTACTGAGGCAGGCGACGCCCGTGAAGAGCGCGAACATCGGTTTCATGATTCAAACCTAGGGTTTTCCGGCGCCCCGGCGAATAGGCTGACGAAGGCCTCGCGGGGGTGCGAGGCGCATCATGAAAGGAATCCGGGCTCGATGACCTTACGATCGGAAAGAGCGCTGGACGACCTCGACTGGAGGCTCGTCGAAACGCTCCAGAACGACGGACGACTCTCGTTCAAGGAGCTGGGCCGCCGGGTGAACCTCTCCGCCCCGGCGGTCGCCGAACGGGTCCGGCGGCTGGAGGAGGCGGGCGTCATCACCGGCTACCGCGCCCAGGTCGACGCGCGTCGCGCCGGGTACGGCCTGCAGGCGTTCGTCGAGATGCGGTGCTCGCTCGGCAGCTGTCTGCTGCGCACCAGCAAGTCCGAGGACTACCCCGAGGTGGTCGAACTGCACCGGCTCAGCGGCGACCGCTGCACCATGCTGAAGGTGCGGGCCGTGTCGCTCGAACATCTCGAAGGCCTCTTCGAACGGCTGGGCAAACACGGCGAGATCAGGTCGTCGGTGGTGCTGTCGACCCAGTACGAGGGCAGGCCGGTCGGGCCGCCGGTCGAGGACTACCTGAAGGCCACCAAGAGCGAGGGCTGGAGCGTCTGAATACTGGTCTCCATGAGTTTGCTCTTCGTCGACGGGTGGTTCGGTCCCGAACCCGGGGACTGGCAATCCGTGTGGTGTGACCGATACCCGGGTTCGAAACGCTTCGAGCAGGACGATTGGGACGAGCCCGTCCGCGAAGACTGGGTCGCCAGACTGGACGAGGCACTCGCGGAGACCGCCGAACCGCCCGTCCTCGTCGCGCACAGCCTCGGCTGCCTGACCGTGCTGCACTGGCTCGCCGGCGGTGGAGACCGGCCCGTGCGCGGCGCGCTGTTCGTGACCCCCTCCGATGTCGAGGAGAACCGGGAAGAGGCGCTGGCCGGATTCGCGCCGATCCCCCGCCTCACCCTTCCCTTCCCCGCGGTCGTGGCCGCGAGCAGCACCGACCGGTGGATGACCCCGGCCCGCGCCCGCTCCTTCAGCGAAAGCTGGGGCGCGCGGCTGATCGACGCCGGCCCCGTCGGGCACCTCACCGGAGCCCACGGGCCCTGGCCCGAAGGCGAGAAGCTGCTCGCTCCCCTGCTCTAGGGCGGTGCAGGTGGTCGTGAGTGGTAAGTGAGGTTAGAACGACACTTGCCACTCACGACCGAGGTCGTCACCGGTCAGGAATCGAGAAGCCACGGCGGCCCGGATTCACCTAGCGTGATCATCGTCGCGGACGTACCGCACGAACGAAGAGGACGAGCGGCTCGAAGCTGGTTAGATCGAGCCCGGTGAGGCTGACGGACCGTACACGCGGCCCACATCAGGATGGAGACATGATGCGCAAGACCACCAGGCCGCAGCCGCCCGAGGAACACCCCGCCGACAGCCATGACCTGATCCGCGTCCTGGGTGCGAACGAGAACAACCTCAAGAACGTCGCCGTAGAGCTGCCGAAGCGCCGGCTGACGGTGTTCACCGGCGTTTCCGGGTCGGGCAAGAGCTCGCTGGTCTTCGACACGATCGCGGCCGAGTCGCAGCGGTTGATCAACGAGACGTACAGCACCTTCGTGCAGGGCTTCATGCCGACACTGGCCCGGCCCGAGGTCGACGTGCTCGACGGCCTGACCACCGCGATCATCGTCGACCAGCAGCGGATGGGCGCAGACCCCCGCTCAACGGTCGGCACCGCCACCGACGCCCACGCGATGCTGCGCATCCTCTTCAGCCGCATCGGCAAGCCGCACATCGGTTCGCCGCAGGCCTTCTCCTTCAATGTCGCCTCGATCTCCGGCGCGGGCGCCGTGACCACGGAGAAGGCCGGGCGGACCACGAAGGAACGCCGCGAGTTCAGCGTCACCGGCGGGATGTGCTCCCGCTGCGAAGGCCGGGGCAAGGTCAACGACATCGACCTCACCGCGCTGTACGACGACACCAAATCCCTCAACGAGGGCGCGCTGTCGGTCCCCGGGTTCTCCATGGAGGGCTGGTTCGGCCGCATCCTCCGCGGCTGCGGCTTCTTCGACCCCGACAAGCCGATCAAGAAGTACACCAAGCGGCAGCTGGACGACCTGCTCTACAAGGAGCCGGTCAAGCTCAAGATCGACGGCATCAACCTGACCTACTCGGGGCTGCTCCCCACGATCCAGAAGTCGTTCCTGTCCAAGGACAGGGAGGCGATGCAGCCGCACATCCGCGCTTTCGTGGACCGGGCGGTCACGTTCACCGTCTGCCCCGAATGCGACGGCAGCCGCCTCAGCGAGCTCGCGCGGTCTTCGAAGATCAAGCGGGTCAACATCGCCGACGCGTGCTCGATGCAGATCAGCGACCTCGCTGACTGGGTCCGCGGGCTCAAGGAGCCGTCGGTGGCGCCGCTGCTGGAGAAGCTGCTGCACACGCTCGACTCCTTCGTGGACATCGGCCTCGGCTACCTCTCCCTGGACCGGCCGTCCGGCACGCTTTCGGGTGGTGAGGCGCAGCGCACGAAGATGATCCGGCACCTCGGCTCTTCGCTCACCGACGTCACCTACGTCTTCGACGAGCCCACCATCGGCCTGCACCCGCACGACATCCAGCGGATGAACAACCTGCTCCAGCAGTTGCGCGACAAGGGCAACACGGTACTGGTCGTGGAGCACAAGCCGGAGACGATCGCAATTGCCGACCACGTCGTCGACCTCGGCCCCGGCGCGGGCACCGCAGGCGGGACGATCTGCTTCGAGGGCACCGTCGAAGGCCTGCGCACGAGCGACACCAGCACCGGCAGGCACCTCGACGACCGGGCGTCGCTCAAGGACAGCGTCCGCAAGCCGACCGGCAAACTGGAGATCCGAGGCGCGGACCGCCACAACCTCCGGAAGGTGAACGTCGACGTCCCCCTCGGCGTCCTCTGCGTCGTCACCGGCGTCGCCGGCTCCGGCAAGAGCTCGCTGATCCACGGCTCGATCCCCGCCGCGGAAGGCGTGGTCTCGGTCGACCAGACGCCCATCCGCGGCTCGCGGCGGAGCAACCCCGCCACCTACACCGGCCTGCTCGAACCGATCCGCAAGGCCTTCGCCAAGGCCAACGGCGTGAAGCCCGCGCTGTTCAGCGCCAACTCCGAGGGCGCCTGCCCGAACTGCAACGGCGCGGGCGTCATCTACACCGACCTCGGCATCATGGCGGGTACGTCGACCACCTGCGAAGAGTGCGACGGCAAACGGTTCCAGGCCTCGGTGCTGGAGTACACCTTCGGCGGCAAGAACATCAGCGAGGCACTCGCGATGCCGGTGTCCGAAGCGGTGGAGTTCTTCTCCGAGGGTGAGGGGCGCATCCCCGCCGCGGCCGCGATCCTCGGCAGGCTCAACGACGTCGGCCTCGGCTACCTCAGCCTCGGCCAGCCGCTCACCACCCTCTCCGGCGGTGAACGGCAGCGGCTGAAACTAGCGACGCACATGGGCGACAAGGGCGGCGTCTACGTCCTCGACGAGCCGACCACCGGTCTGCACCTCGCCGACGTCGAGAACCTGCTCGGCCTGCTGGACCGGCTCGTCGACGCGGGCAAGTCCGTGATCGTGATCGAGCACCACCAGGCGGTCATGGCGCACGCCGACTGGATCATCGACCTCGGCCCCGGCGCCGGTCACGACGGCGGCAAGGTCGTCTTCGAGGGCACGCCTTCCGATCTCGTCGCGACCGGTTCGACGCTGACCGGCGAGCACCTGGCGGCCTACGTCGGCAAGTGACGCCTTGACGCCCCGCATCTAGTCCTCTGAATGCGGGGCGTCACTCGCCCTCGGCATCGAGACCGTCCCGGTCCGCCCACTCCAGCAGGGCGTCGAGCGAGTAGGCCGTGTCGTCGATGCCCGCGTGCAGGTCGCCGAGTTCGGCGAACCGCGCGGGCACGGTGGCGATGGTGCATTCACGGGGCTCGACGTCGTCGAGCTCGTCCCATCTGATCGGCGTCGAGACGACGGCTTCGGGTACTCCGCGCACCGAGTAGGCGCTCGCGATCGTGTGGTCGCGAGCGTTCTGGTTGTAGTCCACGAACAGCTTCGAGGGGTCGCGGTCCTTGCGCCACCAGGTGGTGGTGACCTCGTCGGGCATCCGGCGCTCGACCTCGCGGGCGAAGGCGAGCGCCGCCCGGCGGACCTCCTGGAAACCCCATCGTGGCTCGATCCGGACGTAGACGTGCAGACCGGCGCCGCCGGAGGTCTTCGGCCAGCCGACGATGCCGAGTTCGTCCAGGATCTCGTGGACGGTGTGGGCGACCTTCCGCACGGTGGAGAACGGGCAGTCGGGCATCGGGTCGAGGTCGATCCGCCATTCGTCGGGGCGTTCGGTGTCGGCGCGGCGGGAGTTCCAGGGGTGGAACTCGACGGTCGACATCTGCACCGCCCAGATCACGTCGGCGGGATGCGTGACGCACAGTTCGTGGGCGTGCCTGCCGGAGGGGAAGTCGACGCGGACGGTCTGAAGCCAGTCCGGGGCGCCGTTCGGGACCCGTTTCTGGTGGACCTTCTCCCCCGCGACCCCGGACGGGAACCGGTGCAGCATGCACGGCCGCTCCCGCAGCGCCCGCACGATCCCGTCGCCGACGGCGAGGTAGTACCGGACGAGATCGAGTTTCGTCTCACCCCGCGCCGGGAAGTAGACCCGATCCGGGCTGGAGACGCGCACCGTCCGGTCGCCGACCTCGATCTCCACCGCCGCGCTTTTCGCCATACACGGAAACTAGCCCGAAAGTGACCGGCCCGCGTCCGATCGATCCTGTCAGGATGGCGGCATGGCACAACGGACCCGCGCGGACGCCCTGACGCGCGAGCGCATCGTCGAGGCCGCCGTCGAACTGCTCGACGCGGACGGCGAGAGCGGGCTGACCTTCCGGACGCTGACCGAACGCCTCTCCACCGGCCCCGGCGCGATCTACTGGCATGTGGCGAACAAGGGCGAACTGCTCGACGCCGCGACCGCGTCCGTCATCGGCGGCGCCCTGGCCGTCGAGGTCACGGGGACGCCCCAGGACGAGATCCGAGCCATCGCGCTCGGCCTCTTCGACGCGGTCGAGCGGCATCCGTGGCTTCCCCCGCAACTCGCCGTCCAGCTCTCCCGCAGTCCGTGGAGCTCGGTGACGCCGCGGATCTTCGAAAGCATCGGGCAACGGGTCAGCGTGCTGGGCGTCCCCGAGTCCACTTGGTTCACCGCGACGTCAGCGCTGGTGCACTACGTTTTCGGTGCGGCGGGCCAGAACGCCGCGAACGCCCGCGTGCTCGCGCGAGGCGTGGACCGCGCCGACCTCCTCGACGCCGCCGCGAACGCGTGGGAAGAACTCGATCCCGGCGATCACCCGTTCCTGCGGGCCATCGCCGGCCAGGTGCGGGGGCACGACGACCGGGAGCAGTTCCTCACCGGGATCGACCTGATCCTCACCGGGATCACCGGCGCCGCGCCTTGTGGATCGACGCGACCGTGATGGCGAAGACCACGCCCAGGAAGGTCAGGTCCATCGCGGGCACCCAGCGCACGTCGCCGCCCTTGAGCACGTACGCGCCGACAGGCCGCGCGGCGAGCATGAAGCCGCCGCCCTCACCTTCCTTGCCCTGTTCGGTGCCGTGCCCGCCGCCTCCGCCGCCGATGACGCTCGCGGCCGGGATCACCACGACGCCGTCCTTCTCGACGGGCTCGCCGTAGACGCGCCTGACGGTCAGGTTGTCCCGCATGACGCCGACGATCTTTTCGAGTCCCATTCAGGCCCCCAGCCTGTCCAGTTCCAACGCGATCGCGCCCCGCAGGAGGCCCCGCGCCCGGTCCAGGTCCATCGAACCAGAAAGCCACCGCTCGCTGAGTCCTTCGACCAGGCTGGTGAGCCGTTCCGCGGCGTCCTCCGCCTCGACTCCGGCGCTGTCGACACTCCGGATCACGTCGGCGACCTCGTCCACCCAGATCCGGGTCGCCGCTGCCAGCGGTTCCCTCAGTTCGGGGGTGAAGACGGCGCTGGCCCGCAACTCGCCCCAGACGGTGCTGTTCTCCCGCACCGCCTGGGTTTCCTGGAACTCCCCGAACAGCATCAGTTCCAGCTCGGCGCGGGGATCCGCCGCATCGGCGGAGGCCTCTTCGGTGTACGCCGCGGCGCGATCGCTGACGAATTCCAGTGTCTTCCGGAGCAGCCCGGTGCGGTTGGTGAAGTGGTAGTAGATCAGCGATGTCGAGATCCCGGCCTCGGCCGCGATCTTCTCGACCCGCAGGCCCCGTACACCACTGCGTGCGATCACCCGCACGGCCGCTTCCAAGATCTTCTGCTGACGTTCGAACACGAGTGCTCACCCTAGCGGTCTGATCCTGACTGAATTTTCAGTCAGGATGCTATCGTGTCGTCATCGGTTCAGCCAAGGAGTGCACAGTGTTCGATTCGTCCCTTCCCCGTCGCACGATCCTGCGTGCCCTGACCGCGGTCGGCGCCGTCGCCGTCGGGAGCGCGGCGTGTTCCGATCCGGGAGGAAATCCCGCCGCGCCGGCGGCCGGTTCGCCGGAGCCCGCCGCGGCGGGAGTTCGCAGGCTGGGCGCCGAATGGGAAAGCCACGCACGGACGTATCTGTCCTGGCCGGCGTCGAAGTCCATCTGGGCGGAGGATCTGCCCGCCGTCCGCGAGGAGATCGCCGGCCTGGCCAAGGCGATCGCCGGGTACGAACCGGTGGTGCTCCTCGCCCGGCCCGAGCACGCCGAAACCGCTCAGCAGGCGTGCGGCGACACCGTCGAGGTCGTCCCGATCCCGGTCGACGACCTGTGGGCGCGTGACACCGTGCCGGTGTTCGTCGAAGAGGCGGGCAAGGTCGCGGGCGTCGACTTCAACTTCAACGGCTGGGGCAACAAGCAGAAGCCGCACGACAAGGACAACGCCGTCGCGCGGTCCGTCCTGGGCAAGTACGGCCTGGCCCGCACCGAAACCTGGATCACCGCCGAGGGCGGTTCGTTCGAGACCGACGGCGCCGGCACGCTGATGGTCACCGAAAGCTCACTGGTCAACGACAACCGCAACAAGGGCAAGAGCCGCCAGGAGATCGAAGACGAGCTGAAGAAGGTGCTCGGCGTCCGGAAGGTCATCTGGTTCGCGGGTGTGCGCGGCGAGGACATCACCGACGCCCACGTCGACTGCCTGGCCCGGTTCACCGCGCCCGGCGTCGTGCTCCTGGACAAGGCCGCGCCCGGCACCCCGCCGGACTCGTGGTCCCGCGCGGCCGATCAGGCGAGGTCGGTGCTCGCGAGCGCCACCGACGCCGACGGCAAACCCTTCAAGGTGATCGACCTCGTCCAGCCGGATCCGGACAAGGTCGAAGGCTACGGCGACGACAGTGTGATCTCGTACGCCAACTTCTACGTCGCGAACAAGTCGGTCTTCGTGCCGAAGTTCGGCGACGCGGAGGCGGACGAGCGCGCGCAGCAGACCCTGCGCGAGCAGTTCTCCGGCCGCGAGATCGTGCCGGTGAAGATCTCGACCATCGCCTCGGGCGGCGGCGGGATCCACTGCTCGACGCACGACCAGCCGGGTCAGCCTTCCTGAGGCAGCACCGACATCACTTCGGACACCGGGCGCAAATGCTGCTCCAGCAACCGTGAGGCCTCTTTCGCGTCATGGTCGTCCAGCGCGGCGACCAGCTCCCGGTGTTCGTCGTTGATCACCGTCAGCCTTTCCGGGCGCGCTTCCAGCGCGCGGACCGTGACCCGCTGCTGCCGCGAACGGAGCGTGTCGTACAGCTCGGTCAGGACGGTGTTGCCCGCGGCGTTCACGATCGCGCGATGGAAGCGCCGGTCCAGGCCCGAAACGGCGAACCAGTCGCTTTCGGCACCGGCGCGCACCATCGCTTCGATGAGTTCCGTCATTTCGGCGGGAGCGCCTGCCCGGTTCGCGCAGAGCGTCGCGATGGCGTGGCCTTCGATCAGCCGCCTGCTCTGGTAGACCTCTTCCAATTCCCTGGCGGTGACCGTGCGCACCTGGGCGCCCTTGCGAGGCAAGAGACTGATGAACCGCTCGGCGGCCAGCCGGTGGAACGCCTCGCGCACCGGCGTCCTGGAGACCCCGACGACACCGGAGACCCACATTTCGTCGAGGAAACGGCCGCCTTCCAGCTCACCTGAGATGATTCCGTCGCGCAGCCACGTGTAGACCCGCTCGCGCGCCGGGCCGCCCCCTTCGGCGGTCACAGTCATCTCGTTCCCCCTCTATGCCGTTACTTTCCGCGACTGAGCCTACACCTGGACCAGCCAAGTATCCATCATGTATACAAGACTTCCACTGATTGGAAGGGGTCCCATGGTGCACGTCGCGGTGGCGCAGTTCGCGCCCGGCAACGACAAAGAGGCCAACCTCGCCCGCGTCGCCTCTCTCGTCGGCGAGGCGGCCGAGCGCGGTGCGCGGGTGGTCGTGCTCCCCGAGTACTCGCTGTTCACCGTACCGACGATGAGCCGGGAATTCGTGACCTCGGCGGAAGAACTCGACGGACCGTTCGTCACGGAACTGCGCGGTCTCGCGAAGGACCGCCAGATCACCGTCGTCGCGGGCATCAACGAAGCGCTCCCCGGCGGCGAGCGGATCTCGAACACGCTCGTCGCCGCCGGTCCCGACGGGGCCATCGCCGCGCTCTACCGCAAGCTGCACCTGTACGACGCCTTCGGTTTCCGCGAATCGGAGCTGGTCCGGCCCGGCGACATCGAAGCCCCGGAGACGTTCGAGGTCGACGGGATCACCTTCGGCCTCCAGACCTGCTACGACCTGCGGTTCCCGGAGGTCACCCGCCGCCTGGTCGACGCGGGCGCCGACGCGGTGGTGCTGCCCGCCGAATGGATGCCCGGCCCGCTCAAGGAGGACCACTGGACCACGCTGGTCCGGGCGCGGGCGATCGAGAACACGATCTATCTCTTAGCGGCGGGACAAGCGGCTCCGGCGGGCTCGGGGCACAGCATGATCGTCGACCCGATGGGTGTCGTCGTGGCCTCGCTCGGTGAGCGTACGGGCACCGCGACCGGCGAGGTCTCCGCCGAGCGGATCTCCGAGGTGCGCGCCAAGAACCCGGCCCTGCGGCTGCGCCGGTTCGCCGTCACCCCGAAGTCCTGAGTATCTTCTGAACCGGAGGTCCGTTCGTGAAGACACGCCCTCGGGCGTGGTGACGCGGCTTCCGTTCGCCTGGGTGCCGGGTGGCCGCCCGGCACCCAGGCTCTTACGTCACGGCACCAGCAGTCCCCAGTGGACGGCCCACGGCACGAACAGCACGGCTCCGGCCAGCAGCAGCCCGACCCTGACTCCGCCCTGTTCCTTTCTGCGCCACCACCAAACCGCCGTGACCACCCCAGCGGCGAAGACGCCGACAGCGATCAGCTGCAACGCCAACCACGGCAACGTCCGTCCGAAAAGGACCGGGCCCGGCGCCATCGCCGCACCCGTCGTCAGCACGACGTAGTAGACGAGGAATCCCGCCGTAGCAGCCAACCCTGTCGACGCCAGCCAGCGTGCCGGCCGGGCGAGCGGCACATCTTCGCGCCGTCGGAACAACGCTGTCACCGGATAGGCCGCGAACGCCAGCAACGCCAGCGCCCACACGCCGATCTGCAGCCACGGCGCCTCGTACCAGGCGAGCGGCGCCAGGGCGACACTCTCGCTCGCCTGCACCGGTGGCGGGTCGGCGGACGGCCGGACCGGCCCGTCCTTCAGGCCGTTCACCCAGGTCCCGACGAGGTCGAGGTAGCCGGGAGCGAAGCCGTCGAGCTTGTCGAAACCGTCCGTGGTCCGCCGAAGCCCGTGCTGCGCCCGCGGGAACACCTTCAGTGTGTACTGCCGGTTCCCTGTCCGCTCCAGCGTTTCCCGGAATATCCGGACGGCCTCACCGGGTGGGGTCAGCCGGTCCAGCTCACCCCACAGCCCGAGCACCGGCTGCCGCAGCTTCTCCAGTACCGGCACCGGGTCGTACCCGGCCTCCGGGAACGCACCGGCGCCCGCGAGGGTCCGCATGTTCGTCGACGCCACCATGTCCACCATCGAGCCGGTGACCCCGCCGTGCCGCAGGTAGGTCTCGAAAGCCCACGACTGCTGACGGTCGGGTGAGACCCCATTGGCCCCGACGGTGACCGCGAAAGCGACGTCCTTCGACTTCGACGCCGCCAACGGCGCGACCCAGCCCCCTTCGCTCAGGCCCCACACCCCGACGCGGGCCGGATCGACCCCCGGACGCGAGCGCAGCGCCTGGACCGCGGCGAGCGCGTCGTCGGCCAGCACCGAGTAGTCCCGCTCGAACAGCGAATAGCCTTCGGTCCGCTTGTCGTAGATCAGGGTCGCGATCCCCGCCTTGGCGAACGCTTCGGCCTCGGCGCGGTAGTCGTCCCTGTCGTGTTCGCCCGAGCCGTGCACCATGACGATCCCCGGCACCGGGCCGCCGCCTTCCGGCGCGACCACGGTTCCGTGCAAGGTCAGGCCGTGGCTGGTGAACGAGACGTCGCCCGCCGGGGCGGCGGCGGGCACCGGCGACGACACCGCCACCACCGCCGCCGCGAACAGTGCCGCGATCATCGCCTGCTCACCCGGACCACCTCGAGCGACGGCGACGCGAGGATGTCCTTCTCGCAGTACCGTTCGGTGACCCACCGCTTGCGCGAGTACAGCTCCGTCTGGTCGCTGTGGTGCGCGGACTTCGGGTTCGCGGACTGGGAGTAGGTCAGCAGCGTCGTCGTGTCCGGGCAGCCGGTGCCGGTGAACGCGACGACATGCAGGTACGTCCCGCCGTGCACGATCTCGGTGTACCCACGGGCCGGATCCCAAGGCCCGCCAAGGGAGTCGTAGACCCCACGCCCGGCGGTCCCGCCGCCCAGCGGGATCTTCCGGCCGTCACGGACGACGTAGTGATTGTCACCGTAGGGCGCGCCGAGCGGGATGTTCGCCGCTTTCAGCTCCGCGACCGCGCCGGAAAGCGCCTTGCGGATCGCCGCGTTCCCGGTGTCGAGGGTGTTCGGGGTGTTGACCGGATCCTTGACGTCGAAAGGAACCTTCCACATCTCCGGCCCCATCCGGTCCACTGTGGACCAGAACCGGTCGAACAGCAGCGCACCCCGGCTCTCGGCGTCGGAACGCCCGTCCCAGCTCGCCAGCGCCGCGCACACCGCGTCCATTCCCGGCATCGTGCGGCACATCCCGACGACGTCGTCCCGGACGAGTTCGGCGGCGTGGTCCCGATGCGAGAACATCAGGTCTCGCATCGCCTGCCCGGTGAAGCCGCCTTTCCTCAGCTGATCGCCGATCTCGGCGAAGCCCCCGCGTGTCCGCATGTTCTGCTCGTACCGGACCGGGCCCACGATGCGAGGGAAGCCGGTCTTCGGCGCGGCCGGATTGAACAGCCAGTAGCTGCCGTTCGAGTTCGCCAGATAGTCGTCCCTGCTCAGGGTCGGCAGGTTGGTCGGGCCGAAGACACCGGGCCGCAGCGCGTCACGGTCGCGGCCCCACGCGCAGGCCGTCCTGGAACCGTCGAGCACCGCGATCCCGTCGGCGTCGAACAGTTCCTTGCCCAGCGGCGTGTTGCAGCGCGCCGCCTTCTCGTCGGTGACGTGCGGGACTCCGTGGATCTGGCTGTACTCCACCTTCCCGCGATCGTCGGTGGCGAGGATGTTCATCCACGGCAGTCCCTGTGTCCTGCGGACCGCGCCGATCATCTCCCCCGCCGTCCGGCCGCGGGCGATCTCGAACATCGAGTTCGTCATCGCGAGGTTCCCGGCGTTGGCGTCCGCGATCGCGAAGGCGCTCGACGCCGTCCACGGCAGTTCCCGTTGCCCGAGCCGGGTCGTCACCGGCCCGTACCTCGTCGTCCACTGTGAACGTACGACGCGTTCCAGGGAGCCGTCCGCCTTGCGCGACAGGACACTCACGTCGCCGCGCCGCATCGGCTCGGGCTTCCCGTCGACCAGGTACGTCGTCGGCGAGCCGGGCACGAGCTTCAGTTCGAACAGCGTGTACGTGCGGGTGGTGTCGGTGGCCGTGCCGCTCCAGGCGGCGGTTTCGTTGTGCCCCAGCCACATCATCGGGATGCCGGGGATGCCGGCGCCGCTGACGTTCAGCTTGCCCGGCAGGCTCAGCTGCGACTGCCACAGCCTGGTCCCGCTCAGCTGCCACGGCAGATGCGGATTGGCCAGCGAGACACCTCGCCCGTTCGCCGAGGCGGCCGAGCCGATCGCGATCGCGTTGCTGCCGATCCCACTCTGACCGGTCATCTGCTCATGGCCGGCCCCCGCGGGCGGCGCGCCCGGCAGGGACGCGGTGATCGAGTCCGCGACGCCGCCCTGCCCGAAGATCATCCCGACCGCGTGGCTGTGCCGGTAGACGTCGAGTTCGGTGATCGGCTTCAGCCAGCCGGCGCCCCGGCACGCCGGGTCGGTGATCTCGCCGGTGCGCAGGTACTTGTTCAGGCCCTCGACGTACCCGCGGATCAGTTCGCGGACCTCGCGATACGGTCCACGTGGCGCGGGTTCCGCGGCGAGGCGTTCGACCACGCCGCTTTCGTTGAGGCCTTGGAAATACAGGTCACTGGCGAGGTTCGTGCTCGCCTGGCTCACCCCGCTCGTCGGCGGCGCGTCCGGGCCGAGCCAGCGGGAACGCTCGGCACGGGTCGTGACAGCGACGTCCTCGATCGCGCAGAGGTTGTCCTTTGCCGCGGCGTATCCCTGCCCGAAGCCCAGGTTCACCCAGTCGTTCGCGACGATATGCGGGATGCCGTACTCGGTGTAGCGGATGGTGGCACCCGCACTGGATGCCCCTTCCGGCGGTTGCGCGGCCGTCGCGGTCCCCGCCGCGAGCAGGCTCGCCGAGGCGCCGATGGCCGCGATTCTCTTCCAGAGCAGCATGCTGCTCCCCCTTTGTGTGGAGTTGCCGTTCGTGAAGACACGCCGTCCGGCGTGGTGACGCGATCCGGTGGTCGAGTGGCCGCTCTCCCACCGTGCTTTTTCAGGTCCCCTCCTTCACTCTCCGTCCGGATCCGGGAACGCCGTCCAGCGCACGAACACCTTCCGCGCGTCCGGGCCGGGTTCCGGCCGCCAGTAGCGGCGCAGCAGGTCCAGGTACTCCTCCCAGAACTGCTTGAGTTCCTCGAGGTTCACGTGCACGGCGCCGCGCGAGAACACCAGCGCGTCTCCCCATTCGCCCAGTTCGTCGCGACGCCGCAGGAAGCGCGCCATCTGCTCCAGGTCCTCGGTGAACGCGGCACGATGGGCCTCGCCGAACACCGCGCGCATCTCTTCGCTCTGCTCGCTGTGCCGTGGCCAGCGGATGTCTCGATGCCGGGCGCGCCACCAGCGTTCCTTGCCGTGCGCGAGTTCCGGCGCCTCGTCGACGAAGTCGTACTTCGCCAGTTCTCGCAGGTGATAGCTGGTCGCGCCCGAACTCTCCCCCAGTTCCTTGGCCAGCTTCGTCGCCGTCGCGGGTTCCCTGCCCAGCGACTCCATGATCCGCCTGCGCAGCGGATGCATCATCGCCTTCAACACGGCGGGATCGGTGATCTCTTCGGGTGACGGCGGACCGGTCATGTCACCAAGGTAGCCGTGCAAAGGAGATTGTGCAAAGAACTCTTTGCACGTGATCCGGACCGCGTTCCCGAAGTGCCGGAGGATTGTGCTGGCGTTTCGGTGAACTCAGCGTGAAATTGACAACTTCGCTACGAAGGTCTTGTGCCGGGCGGACGAAAACTCGACAGGTTCGCGGATTTTTCGTTGCGTCCTCCCCCGAATTCGGTTGTATCGGATAGTTTTGCCCGGAGTCGACCTTGCGGGGAGAAAACATGCCGAAGCACCGCCCTCGACAGACGGACAGGTTGTCCGCCCGGCACCGGACGGCCTTCGCGCTCGCCGGTGGCGCGCTCGCCGTCCTGCCCGCGGTCACCGCGTCGGCGGGTCCCGATGCGCCCATCGCGGCACCGAAGCCGTCCGTACCGCAGAACCAGGCGGCGGCCTGGCAGCCACCGGTAGGCACGGTCCCGGAGATCGCCGTCGACGGCAGCCTCCCCGAGCCACCCAATCCGGACCCGCTGACCGTCCCCGGCGGCACCGGCAACTCCGGTGGCTCGTTCGCCCCCTCGGGCGCGCTCGGCATCCCGGCGAGCATGATGAAGGCGTACAAGAACGCGGCCGACATCCTCGCGAAGGAACTGCCTGGCTGTCACATCGACTGGGCGCTGATCGCCAGTATCGGCCGGATCGAGTCGAACCACGCACGCGGCGGATATGTCGACGCGAAGGGCAACACCCTCGAACCGATCCTCGGCCCGCAGCTCAACGGAGCCGGCCCGTTCGCCGCGATCCCGGACACCGACGGCGGCAAGTACGACGGCGACACCGTGTGGGACCGCGCCGTCGGCCCGACGCAGTTCATCCCGTCCACGTGGAAGGGCTACGCCTCCGACGGCAACGGCGACGGCGAGTCGAACCCGAACAACATCTACGACGCGACGCTGGGCTCGGGCCGCTACCTCTGCTCCGGCGGCGTCGACCTGACGTCCGAGCAGACCCAGCGCGTGGCCGTGTACCGGTACAACCACTCGCTGTCCTATGTGGACACCGTGATCCGCTGGGCGGTCTCCTACCGCGGCGGTGTCGCGACGTTCCCGGACAGCCAGGTCCCGGTCGGCGCGCCCGACTCCTCGAACGTCGCCGCCGACACGCCCGGCGGCCAGCTCCCGGTCCCGACGCTGCCCGGCACTCCCGCGCCCGGTACGACCACGCCGCCGCCGACCCCGTTGCCCGGCACGTCGTTCCCGCCGAGCAGCAGCACCCCTCCGAGCAGCAGCTCGCCCTCGAAGCCGACGAGCACACCACCGCCGTCGACCCCTCCCTCGTCGACGCCGCCTTCGAGCACTCCCCCGTCCTCGACGCCTCCGCCGTCCAGCACGTCTTCGGCGCCGCCGTCCTCGACCCCTGCGGGGAACACCGGCGAGACGACCCCGACCAGCTCCACCTCGACCAAGCCCTGACCGCTGCCCCGTAAACCTTGTCAGTGGCTACGACTATTGGGCCAAAAGGCAAAGGTGTCTTGTCGGTTGGGCGAAGGGGGCTTTCGGCGCATTGCATGCGGGGAAGGTTCCCTTCGCGTCCCGGCCCGCTGGGTTCCGATGTCCTGAAGGGCCCCTTTAAGACGTTCAACGTCCTGAAGGGGCCCTTCAGGACATGACGTCGAGTCCACCGAACCCCAGATGCCCCCGATGTGGCATTGGGGACACTCACCTTGGATCCACCGGCGTGTTTGTTGGATGGTCTTGATGGTGTTTGTTGATCATGTGTTTGGTGGGTGGGTGTGGTGGATCACCGGTCGTCGCATCCGGTGTGTC
>NZ_JBHRWK010000088.1:0-834 GCF_042647925.1 Amycolatopsis speibonae | reverse complement strand
TGGAGTGTTCCCGCTTTTGTGGACGCGGGTTTAGGCCGCGATTTCGTTGATGTTTCTGTATCCTAGCTCGTATTCTTGGGGTGTCAAGTATCCGAGCGTTGAGTGTCGTCGCTGGGTGTTGTAATAGGTTTCGATCCAGTCGAATGTCGCCTTCTTCAGATATTTGATGGTGGGCCATGGCCGGGTGTGGATGAGTTCTTTCTTGTAGGTTGCGAAGAAAGACTCGGAGACCGCGTTGTCGTAGCAGATTCCGGTGCGACCAAGGGATCGTCGGATATCGTTGTTCGTGCAGTATTCGGCGAATTCGCCAGAGGTGTATTGGGTACCGCGGTCGCTGTGGAAGATCACGCCATCGGCGGGGTTACGGCGGGCGATGGCCATATCGAGGGCCGCGGTGACCAGGCTGGTGCGCATGTGCTCGGCGACGGCCCAGCCGACCACGGCGCGGGAGTGCAGGTCGATGACGGTGGCCAGGTAGGCCCAGCCGTCCCAGGTCTTGACGTAGGTGATGTCGCCGCACCAGCGCTGATTGACCGTCTCGGCGGTGAAGTCGCGGCCGATCAGGTCTGGTGCCGGAACGGGCGCCTGACCTGCGACGGTGGTGCGTTTCCAGGGCTTGGGGTGGCGTCCTTGCAGGCCGGCGTCGCGCATGAGCCGCCAGACCCGCTTCGGGGCCACGGCGTGTCCGAGTGTGACAAGCTCGGCGTGTATCCGCCGCACGCCGGGGTTGCCACGCAGTCGCTCGTAGGCGTCCTTGATGACCGCGAGCAGGCCCGCGTCGGCCTGCTCGCGGTCGCTGGGTGCGCGGCGACGCCAGGCGTAGTAGCCCGAGCG
>NZ_JBHRWK010000087.1:0-10356 GCF_042647925.1 Amycolatopsis speibonae | reverse complement strand
TCCACCGGACGAAAACCCATAGCCACACCAGGATTCTCCCAGCATCACCAGCCCACACCAAAATCATCACCAGCAGGTCGCCCCAAAACGCAACAGCCTCTCAGAGTAGGCAAGGAGGCCTTCACGGACCGGACCGGCGAGCAACCCAACCAGACCCCAGCGGGTACCGAAGAACACTCACGGCTTCACGCGCGCCCCAGGGTGCTAGATGACCCCCGCCCGCACCGCGTAGGCGACGGCGTGCGGCCGGTTCTTCAGCTTCAGCCGTCCGGTGATGCCCTGGATGATGTGCTTCACGCTGCGTTCCGAGTAGCTGAGCTCACCGGCGATCTCGACGGTGTCCTTCCCCTCGGCCATCAGGCGCAGTACGTCGATCTCCCTCGTGGTGAGCCCGGCGGTGTTGACGCCCATCGGGTCGAGCACCTCGCGTTGCAGCCGTTCGACGTGCTTCAGCAGCTCGCCGAGCAGGCTCGGCGGGAGCACTCCGCCGCCGGTGGCGGCCGCGCGGACGGCGTGTGCCAGCCGTTCGCCGGTCGTCGCCGAGCGCGGCAGGACCGCCACCACCCGGCACTCGATGGCGGGCACCAGTTCCGCCTCGCTGATCTGGCTCACCACGAGCACCACCGGTTTACCGCCCTCGGCGGCCAGCCGTCGCAGCCAGAGCACGGTCTCGGGTGTCAGCCATTCGGCGGCGAACACCAGTACGTCGGTCTCGGCGCGCTGGTCCCAGTCCCGGATGTCGATCCCCTGCTGCGTGCCCAGCTGGCTGGCCAGGCCGGCCGTGGTGATCGGGTCGGGCGCGTGCACCGCCACGGTGATCTGTCGGGTTTCCGTGTCCACCTCTGTCCCCTCCGCTTGATCCGCGGCCCCAGTCGGATGGGACACAGTCTGCGAAGGAGCTCTTCACGAACTCTCCACGAGTTCTCAACGAGGCGTGAAGGACTTCGTGGCCAGCTGAAACGCCTCCACGTACTTGGGGAGTTCGTCCAGGATGTCGCGGAGCCTGTCCTCGGGTCCGGTGTAGTCCGGGTCGGCGAGCAGGGCGTAACCGTAGGCCAGGGTCCGCCGAAGCTCGACGATGCGGGATTCGGCTTCATCGGCGTCGATCACCAGCCTGCCGTCATGGGCGAGGCTGAGCAGAACGTCACCGGCGAACTGTTCATGATCCTGGCTCACTGTCACAGCATGCACAGCGACGCATGCCTTCGACCAGGGCCGAGCGACACTCTGCCCCCGAGAACGCCCGGCTTGCCCAGTCGCCCCTCACCTGTCCGCACCCTGAAAACCACATGAACGGGCACCAAACCTCGAACCCGTTCACGCACGTGAATCCTCTTGAACCGGACTACCCTGGCAAAACCCGAGAATGTCTCACGACAGGCGGACGAAACCCACACGCCGAGTGCCCGATTGATTGCGAAACCCACATCGCCACGACTAGGATTTTCGCCGAGCAGGCACTCTTCGGTAGTCGGACGCACAGGCGGCAGGTCATGGACGAGGTTTCCTCGCTGACGGTGCGGCTGCTGGGCGGTTCCCCCGCCCGGAACGGCGACGGCGAGATCGCACTGGGTCCCGCTCAGCGGCAAGCGGTCTTCGCCGCGCTCGCCCTGCACGCCGGCCGGTTCGTCTCCCGCGAGGAGATCATCGACGCCGTCTGGGGCGAAAGGCCCCCGGACAGCGCCACCGGCATCGTCTACACCTACGTCTCCGCGCTGCGCCGCGCACTGGAGCCGGCGGGCGAGCCGCTCGTCGCCACCCGCGCCGGCTACAGCCTCGACCTGCCGAGGCAGCAGGTCGACGTCCACGTCTTCGAAGCCGAGCTGGAGCGGGCCCGTGCGCACCGGCTCGCCGGCGCGCACCAGCGGGAACTGGAGTCGCTGCGCTCCGCGCTCGGGCAGTGGCGGGGGTCCGCGCTGAACGGGATCCCCGGCCCGTTCGCCGAGACCCAGCGCGCCAGGCTGAACGAACTGCGCATGAGCGCGCTCGAACGCCAGGCCGAGGTCGCGCTGCATTTGGGCGGCTACCGCGAACTCGTGGGCGAGCTGGCAGTGCTGGTCGAGCGCCATCCGTTGCGCGAAGGCCTGCACCGCATGCTGGTCACGGCGTTGTTCCGGTCCGGCAGGCAGGCCGAGGCAGTAGCCGCGTTCGACCGCGCCCGCGAGACGATCATCGAGCAGTCCGGTCTCGAACCCGGCCCGGAACTGCTGGCCCTGCGACAGCGGGTCCTGGACGGCGACCCGACGCTGCACCACCAGGACCAGCCGGAACGGCACCGGCCGACGCAGTCCCAGCCCGAACGGCCGTCCGCCTTCGTCGGCCGCGAGTTCGAGCTCGGCCGGATGCGCCGGCATCTGTCCGCCCTGCTGGAGGAGGGCCGCGGCGGGACGGTGTGGCTGGACGGCGAGGCGGGCAGCGGCAAGACAGCGTTCCTGGCGGAGGCCCTCGCCACGGCGAGAAGCCGGACAAGCTGGGTCGAAGCCGACGAACTGACCAGTGCGGTCCCGCTGAGCCTCATCGCCGACTCCCTCGGCGGCGAAGCGCTGGAAGATCTCGGCAAAACGGTCACCGAACTGTGCGAAGCCGGGCCCCGGGTGCTCGTCTTCGAAGATCTGCACTGGGCCGACGAGGAAAGCCTGCTCGCCTGGCAGCGACTTCACCGGTTCACCGCGCACCTGCCGCTGCTGCTGATCGGCTCGGCACGCCCGCTCCCCCGGCGCCGCACGCTCGACGTCCTGCGCTCACGGCTCGACGGCGAGATCGTCCCGCTGCCGCCGTTCGACGGCCCGGCCGTCGCCGCGCTCGCCGAGGAGACCCTGGCCAGGGATCCCGGTGAGGACTTCCTCGGGTCCGCCGCCGAGTACACCGCCGGCAACGCCGCCTACCTGAGCGAGCTGTTCGCCGAGTTCGCCGAAGGCCGCGAGATGACCACCGCGCCGCACAGCCGGATCGCCGCCGTGGTGGAAGATCATCTCGCCACGCTTTCTTTGGCGTGCAAACGAACACTCACGTCAGCCGCACTGCTCGGCTCGTCGTTCACGGTCGCCGACCTGACGGGCGTCACCGGCCGCGAACTGCGGGCGCTCATCGAAGCGGTCGAGGAGGCGCTCGCCGCCCGCGTGCTGGAAACCGAAGGGGAACGCCTGCGCTTCCGCATCCCCCTGGTGCGCTCGGTGTTCGCCGCGAACACCCCGCCCGCCATCCGCGCCGTGCTGCACCAGGAGATCGCCGCGACCATGGCGGGCTCCGGCGCGCCCGCGGACCGCGTCGCCGAGCAGCTGCTCCAGGTCGGCGACGAGCTGACAGCGCGCTGGATCCCGCAGTGGCTGCTCGACAACGTCCGCGCGCTGTCGACAGGCCCCGCGGTCGAACTGCTCCATCTGCTTTCGCACCAACGGAATCTCACCGAGGAGCAGCATCAGGACCTGGCGGGCGAACTGGCCGCGCTCCTGCTGCCCGAAGCGGGCACCGCGGCCACCTGGCCCGCCTCCCGCACCCTGGGGACGGCGCAGCCGTGGTGCGCGCCGCTGCACGCGTTCACGCGTCCCGCCGTGCCGCCCCAGCGCGGCGCGATCTGACCTACGCACGGGTACGCAACCGAACTGTTCCGGGCACGTCCTAAACTGCGGGGCACGGTAGTGATCCGGCCACTTTCGGTGAGGACAGAAATGGAGCCGGTGTGACCAACGGGCTGCGTGTCGAGCTGCTCGGGCCGCCTCGTGCCTGGCTCGGAGACGTCGAGCTGAAGCTCGGGCCCGCCCGTCAGCGCGCGGTCTTCGCCACCCTGGCGGCACGCCGCGGCCAGGCCATCTCGCTCGGCGAACTGATCGCCGGCGTCTGGGGCGGATCGGCGCCCGCCAGCGCCACCGGCAGTGTCCACACCTACGTCTCCGGCCTGCGCGGAGCGATCCGCAAGGCAGGCGGCGACGCGCACGACGTGCTGCATTCGTCCGGATCGAGCTACGTACTGCGGCTGGATCGCGAAGAGCTCGACATCAGCCGGTTCGAACAGGACGCCGCGGCGGCCAGACGACTGCTCGCCCGCGAGGATCAGCGTGGCGCGGCCGCCCGGCTCACCGCCGCGCTCGGGCTTTGGCGCGGCGAGGCGTACTCCGGTGTACCCGGCCCATTCGCCGAAGCCGAACGCGTCCGGCTCGCCGAACTCCAGCTGACAGCCACCGAGCTGCGGGCCACCGCGCTGCTCGGCCTCGGCGACCACCGTGAACTGGTGGCCGAGCTGACCGCGCTGGTGCAGCAGCACCCGTTGCGCGAGTCGCTGCACGAGACGCTCATGCGGGCCCTGCACGCCAGCGGGCGCCAGACCGAAGCGCTGACCGCCTACCGCGAAGCCAGGCGAGTGCTGCGGGAAGAACTCGGCGTCGAACCCGGTGCCCCGCTGCGCGACCTGCACCAGCGCATCCTGGACGGCACCGAAAAACCTGTCACCGGATCGAAACCGGTACCGGTACGCGTCGTGCCGCCGCCGGTGGCCAAGGCGATCGAACGCGGCGGCCAGGGAATCCTGCCCGGCCGGACCCGGCAGGTCGACCGGCTGCACGGATTCGTCACAGACGTGCTCGCCGGCCGCGGCCGCCCGGTCTGGCTCGAAGGCGAACCGGGCATCGGCAAATCGGAACTGCTGATCGCCGGGTTGTCGAACGCCGCCGCGCGCGGCTGCCAGCTCGCCTGGACCGCGGCCGACGAGCTCCAGCAACGGTTCCCGCTGCAGGTGATCATGGAATGCCTCGGGGTGCACCACGGCGCGGCGGATCCGGCCAAGGCCAAGCTCGCGGGCGAGCTGCACGCCGAGCCCGCGCACGGGAACTGGGGCCCCGCCGACCCGATCCTGTCCACTGTGGACAAGCTGCTGGCGCTGGTCGACGAGACCTGCGCGGCGGGCCCGCTCGTACTGGTGATCGACGACCTCCACTGGGCCGACGAGGCCAGTGTGCTGCTGTGGCAGCGGCTCGCCGCCGCCACCCGCCAGCTGCCGCTGCTGCTGGTCGCCGCCACGCGCACCGGGCACGGCCGCCGGGATCTGGCCCAGCTGCGTCGCGGGGTCGAGGCGAGGGACGGCGAGATCATGCCGGTCGAGGTGCTGACCGACGACGACATCGCCGCCGTGTTCGAGGTGGTACTCGCGGCGAAACTGGGGCCGAGCCTGCGCCCGCTGGTGCGGCGCGCGGCGGGGAATCCGCTCTACGCCAGGGAAATCGCGCACGACCTGGTGCGCACCGGCTCGCTGCGGATCAAGGCGGGCGTGGCCGAGGTGACGCTGGACGGCACCGAGAACGCGCCTCGGTCGCTGCTGGCCGCGGTGGGCCGCACGCTGGAATGCCTCGACCCGGCCACGACCGAGATCCTGCGCACCGCGTCACTGCTGGGCGCGGAGTTCGCCGTCGAAGATCTCGCCGCGCTCGCGGGCAAGAGCCCGCTGGAGGTCCTGCAGGAACTGGAACCGGCCACCACAGCGGGCGTGATCGAGTACGCGGGCGACAAACTCGCCTTCCACCATCCGTTCCAGCGGCAGGCGCTCTACGGCGGCATCGCCGAGCCGGTCCGCGCAGCGCTGCACCGCCGCGCCGCCGAAGCCCTCGCGCGGACGGGCGCGCCGATCAAGCGGGTCGCCGAGCAGCTGGCGGCCGGACCGGTGCCGTTCGACCCGTGGCTGGTCGAATGGCTCACCGCCAACCACATCGCGGTGTCGAACCGCGCCCCGCACATCGCGGCCGATCTCCTGCGCGGCGCGCTCGACAGCACGGTGCCGACGGGCGGGCAGCGCGAGACGCTGATCGCCGCGCTGGTGCGCGTGCTGTTCCGGCTCGAACAGGATCCGGAGGCCGAGGCCGAGCAGGCGGTGAAGACGGTCGGCGACAAGGCGGACCTGGCCCAAATGCGGCATGTCCTCGCCGCGCTGCGCTACCGCCGGGGCGACACCCCCGGCGCGATCGAGGCGCTCGCCGACACCGCGGACGACCCGTCGATGCCGGAACTGTGGCGCACCAGCACCCGGACGCTGCTCGCCAACTTCCGGCGCGGCACCCTCGACGATCTCGACGAGACCGAACGGATCGCGCGGGATCTGCACGCCGAAGCCGCCGAAGCGGGCGCGCGTTATCCCGCCGCGCACGCGCAGCAGACGTTGTGGCTCGTGCATTCGATCCGCCGCGAGCACGACAAGGCGCTGAGCGCGGTCGACGCCGCGCTCGAGACCACCGGCGACGAGGCCGAACTGGCGACGCTGCGCTTCGACCTGCTCGACAACCGCCTCTTCACCCTGCAGAACCTCGACCGGCTCGACGAGGCCGACGCCACGCTGCACGCCGGGTACGAGACGGCGGCACGGCACGGCCTGCCGACCGGTCCGCAGGTCTCGGCGGCCGTGCACTACTACTGGACCGGCCGCTGGGACGAGGCGCTGGCCGAACTGGACTCGGTCACCGAAGACGGTCCGGCGATCACCTTCTACGGGGTGCGCGAGCCGGGTGCCGCCGCCTTGCTGCTGCACGGGGTCGCCGCGCTGATCGCGGGCCACCGGAACGAACGCGTCTCCGTCCGCGCGCATCTGGAAGCGGCCGAGGCACACTCGCCGTCGAACTCCTCCGAGCGCGAGAGCTGCGACTTCTACCTCGCGGCCCAGGCGATGGCCGCCGAACAACGCGGCGGGCTCGACGACGCGCTGCGACTGTTCGCACCGGTACTGCGCCCCGACTACGCCCGGATGATGCTGCGCCACCAATGGCTTCCCGACGTCGTCCGCGTCGCGCTCGCGGCCGGGAACGACGCCGTCGCGCGGGAAGCGCTCGCCGTCTGCGCCGAGGAAGCGAGCCAGGAGACAGTTCCCGCCAGGGCCACCGCCGCCGCCGCCCGGTGCCGGGCGCTGATCGACGGCGATCCCGAAGGCGTGCTGGCCGCGGCCGATCACTACCGCGAGGTCCGCCGCCCGATCGAACTCGCGGCCGCGCTGGAGGACGCCGCCGAACTGCTCGGCCGCGCCGGCTACCTCGAAGCGGCCACCCGGTCGCTCACCGAGGCGTGCGAGGTGCTCGGGCCGGTCGGCGCCACCTGGAACATCCGCCGGGCGGAGAACAGGCTGCGCCGCTACGGCGTGCTGAGCCGCGCCGAGCGAGGTCCCCGGCACGCCGGGGCGCTGTCCCCACTGGAACTGCGGGTCGCGCGGCTGGTGGCGGCGAAGCTGTCCAACCCGGAGATCGCCGCGGAGCTGAGCCTGCCGAGGCGGACCGTGCAGTCGCTGGTGTCCCGGGTGCTGACCAAACTGCACGCCGACTCCCGCCTGACCGTCGGCGATCAGCTGCCGAGACGGCTCGCTTGAGTGGCCCTTCGGGCAACGCCGCCGTCCCTGCGGACGGCACGCGCTGCCACTGTCCGATCACCACGAGATGATGCGTTCGCAGCCCGCGAATCGCGCACGACCGAGGAGAACGATGACCCGCCCGCGTGGATCCCGCCTGGTGGCCGGACTGACCGCCTTCGCGCTGCTGCTCACCGCCTGTTCGGGCGAGTCCGAACCCGGCGGGCCGATCAAGCTCACCGTCGCCACCTTCGGCGAGTTCGGGTACGAGAAGCTCTTCGACGACTACGAGAAGTCGCATCCCGGGATCACCGTCGAGGGCCGGGTCGCCGACTTCGAGACGCACCACCGGCAGCTCGCCACCGGTCTGGGCGCCGGACGCGGCGGCGCGGACGTGGTGGCGATCGAGGAGCAGTACCTCCCCAAGTTCCGCCAGTCCACGGACAAGTTCACCGATCTTTCAGAATTCGGCGCGCAGAGCCTCCGGGAGAACTGGCCGGGCTGGAAATGGGACCAGGGCACCGCGGCCGACGGCAAGTTCGTGATGGGCCTCGGGACCGACATGGGCAGCCTCGCCCTCTGCTACCGCCGCGACCTGTTCGCGAACGCCGGCCTGCCCGCCGACCGCGAGCAGGTGGCCGCTTTGTGGCCGACCTGGGAGAAGTTCGCCGAGACCGGGGAGAAGTTCAGCTCGCGGTCGCCGGAGGTCAAGTTCGCCGACTCGGCGGGCACGGTCTACACGGCGATGCTCAACCAGGCGCAGGAGAACTACTTCGCCAAGGACGACACGTTCATCGCCGACACGAACCCGAACGTCCGCAAGGCCTTCGACCTGGCGGGCGGGATGGCGCTGAAGAAGGAGACCGCGGCGGTCACCACCTTCACCCAGCCGTGGACGGTGGCGATCAAGCAGAGCCGGTTCGCCGCGATCACTTGTCCTGCCTGGATGCTCACCCAGATCCAGGAGGCCGGCGGCCCGGAGTTGGCGGGCAAATGGGACGTCACCTCGCTTCCGGGCGGGGCTGGCAACTGGGGCGGTTCGTTCCTGACCGTCCCGAAGCAGGGCGCGCACCGCAAGGAGGCCTACGATCTCGCCGCCTGGCTGACCGCGCCCGAGCAGCAGAAACGGATCTTCCTGGAAAGCGGGCTGCTGCCGAGCGCGCTGGGCGCCTACCAGGACAGCGCCGTGCTCTCGCACACCAGCGACTACTTCAGCGGCGCGCCGATCGGCAAGATCTTCGCCGCGTCCGCCGAAGCCCTGCGGCCGAACTACCGCGGGCTGCGCGACGGCGAGGTGCGGCCCGTGTACGGGCACGCGCTCGGCCGCGTCGAAGAGGGAAAGCAAGCGCTCGACCAGGCCTGGGAGCAGGCTTCGACCGAAGGCCGCGCCGCGGCCGCCAAATGAACGGGGACGGCGTGGCGCGTGGGTTTCCGGCCGGGTTCCGCTGGGGCACGGCCACGGCGGCTTACCAGATCGAGGGTTCGACGACGGCGGACGGCCGCGGACCGTCCATTTGGGACACCTTCACCGCGAGACCCGGCCTGGTGCTCGACGGCGCCACCGGTGACCCGGCCTGCGACCACTACCGGCGCTACCGCGAGGACATCGCCCTGCTGAGCGAACTCGGCGTGCCGTACTACCGCTTCTCCGTCGCTTGGTCGCGGGTCATGCCGGACGGCCGCACGATCGAACCACGCGGGCTCGCCTTCTACGATCGCCTTGTCGACACGTTGCTGGAGCACGGGATCACCCCGATGGTCACGCTCTACCACTGGGATCTGCCGGAGGCGCTGCAGGCGGAAGGCGGCTGGCCCAACCGCGATCTCGCGGATCTCTTCGCCGACTACACGCTGACCGTCCACAAGGCACTGGGCGACCGCGTCCGGCAGTGGACCACGATCAACGAGCCGTTCTGCGCCGCCTTCATCGGCTACGGCAACGGCGACCACGCCCCGGGTCTCCGGGACGAGGGCGCGGCACTGGTCGCCGGGCACAACCTCATGCTCGCGCACGGCAAGGCCGCGCAGGCGTTGCGGGCGGGCGGTGGCGAGCAGGAAGTGTCCATCGTGCTCAACTTCGCCCCGGTGCTGACCGATGTGGACGACGCCGCGCACCGCGAGGCCGCGCGGCGATTCGACTTCCTGCACAACCGGTTCTTCCTCGATCCACTGCTCGGCCGCGGCTATCCGCCCGAACTGCTGGCGGATCTGGCGCATCTCGGCACACTCGAACCGGCGATCGCCGACGGCGACCTGGAGCTCGTCGCGCAGCCGCTGGACGTCCTGGGCGTCAACTACTACGCGCCCGCGCGCGCCGTCCCGCTCGACGACCCCGAGGCCGACAGCAACTGCCCGCTGCCCGGCCTGCGCGGGATGGACGTCACGCCACCCCGCGGGGACCTGACCTCGCTCGGCTGGGAGCAGCGGCCCGAGTCGTTCACCGATCTTCTGCTGTGGCTGCACGGACACTGCCCCGGCCTGCCGCTCGTGATCGCCGAGAACGGCGCCGCCTTCGTGGACAAGGTCGTGGACGGGCGAGTGCGCGACACGAACCGCGTACGGTACTTCGCCGAGCACCTCGCCGCCGTGCACGACGCGATCGAGCGCGGCGCCGACGTCCGCGGCTACATGGCCTGGTCGCTGCTGGACAACTTCGAGTGGGCCATGGGGTACACGCAGCGGTTCGGCCTCGTGCACGTCGACTTCGACACCCAGGAACGGGTGGTCAAGGACAGCGCGCGGTTCTACGCGGACGTGGTGGCGCGCAACGGGCTCTAGCGGTTCTGCCCGAGCGGTCCGATGTCGCCGAAAAACGACAACGCTCTCGACGCCGGAAACTATCGGCGGCCGGTTGCACGCCCCGGACATAGTGGCACGCAACAGGCCTTAGCGGTTCCGACCAAGCCGCCCCACATCACCGAAAAACGGCGACGCTCTCGACGCCGGAAACTGTCGGCGGCCGGTTGCACGCCCCGGACATAGTGGCACACAACAGGCCTTAGCGGTTCCGACCAAGCCGTCCCACGTCGCCGAAAAACGACGAC
>NZ_JBHRWK010000086.1:0-69641 GCF_042647925.1 Amycolatopsis speibonae | reverse complement strand
CACTCGGTCCGAATTGTTCTGTCGCAAGACCAATCGTCCCAAGTCAGAGGGCATCTGCGCGCCTACGACACGATCAACTCACCACAATCATCGGTGGATCCAGGAAAAGTGTCTTGAACGCCCCTTTTCATGACACCTCAGCCCAGCCCGTTCAGGCTGATCGCCCTGGCGTACCAGAGCGCGCTCTGTTTCGGCGTCCGCCGCTGGGTCTCGTAGTCGACGTGCACGAGTCCGAACCGCTTGGCGTACCCCTCGGCCCACTCGAAGTTGTCGAGCAGCGACCAGTAGAAGTACCCGCGAAGGTCGACGCCCGCCTCGATCGCCTCGTACGCGGCACGCAGATGCGAGTCGAGGAAGGCGATCCGGTCGGTGTCCGCGACGTCGCCGCCGACGAGGGCGTCCGGATAGGACGCGCCGTTTTCGGTGATGTACAACGGGATCGGCCGATACTCGCGGTGGAGTCGCAGCAGGCATTCGGTGAGTCGCGAAGGCTGGACTTCCCAGCCCGAGTCGGTGAGCGGCGCCGCCTCGTCGGGGACGAAATGGACGTCGGGGACGCCCAGCCAGTCGGCACCCGCCGGTTCACTGCCGGGCCTCGGGGTGCCCGCGACCTGGTAGCCGCGGTAGTAGTTGATGCCCAGCCAGTCGACGGGGGCGGCGATGGTCGCGAGATCGCCGTCTTGGACGAGTTCGCCGAGCCCCAGCGGAGCGAGGTCTGCGAGCAGGTCGGGCGGGTAGGAGCCGCGGAGGACGGGGTCGAGGAAGAGCCGGTTCTGAAGACCGTCGATCCGGCGTACCGCCTCGGCGTCCACGACCGACGACGGGTCGGCGGCCGACACCGGATACAGGTTCAAGGTCACGCCGGACGAGGCCGCCGGGGCATGCCGCCGCAGGACGTCCATCGCCAGCCCGTGCCCGAGCAGGAGATGGTGCGAGGCCGCGACGGCGGCGCGGGGTTCCCGCCTTCCCGGAGCGTGGATCCCGCGCGCATAGCCCAGCATCGCGGCACACCACGGCTCGTTCAGGGTCGACCAGCGTGCCACCCGGTCACCCAGCCGCGCCACGACCGTTTCGGCGTACTCGGCGAACCGGAAGGCGGTCTCACGCGAGGCCCAGCCGCCCTCGTCTTCCAGCGTCTGGGGGAGATCCCAGTGATACAGCGTCGCCCAGGGCTGGACTCCGGCTTCGAGGAGCCTGTCGACGAGCCGGTCGTAGAACGCGAGCCCTCGCGGATTCGGTGTGCCTCCGTCGGGCCGGATCCGCGGCCACGACAGGGAGAACCGGTACGCGTCGAGCCCGAGCCGCCGCATCAGGTCGACGTCCTCGGCGTAGCGCCGGTAATGGTCGGCGCCCGGTTCGCCGGTGTCGCCGCCGACCACGGCGCCCGGCCTGCGGGCGAAGACGTCCCAGATCGAGTCGGTCCGGCCGTCGGCGGCCGTGGCCCCTTCGACCTGGAAGGCCGCGGTGGCGGCGCCCCACACGAATCCGGGCGGGAACAGCAGCGCGGTCTTCGCCCGGACACTGTCGGGATGAGCGGACATGGTCACCCTTTCACGGCACCTTGCATGATCCCGGCCACGATCTGGCGGCCGAGGAGGAGGAAGACGATGAGGATCGGGATGGTGGCCAGGGTGGTCCCGGCCAGCACCAGCGAGTAGTCGACGTAGTAGCCGCTCTGCAGCTTCTCCAGGGCCAGCTGGACGGTGGGGTTGCCGGCGTCCAGCACGACGAGCGGCCACAGGAAGTCGTTCCACGACGTCATGAACGTGAACATCGCCAGGATCGCGGCCGCCGGGCGGACCGCGGGCAGGCAGACGTTCCAGAAGATCCGGATCATGCTGCACCCGTCGACCCGCGCCGCCTCGATCAGCTCGTACGGCACAGCGTCCACGGTGTACTGGCGCATCCAGAAGACGCCGAACGCCGTCACCAGGTTGGGCACGATCACCGACTGCAGCCCGCCTGCCCAGCCGAACTCCGACATCGCCATGAACAGCGGGATGATGCCGAGCTGGGTCGGGACGGCGAGGGTGACGACGATGAACACGAACAACCCGTTCCGGCCGCGGAACCGCAGTTTGGCGAACGCGAACCCGGCCAGCGCCGAGAACAGCACCGTGGTGAGGGTGACCGTGCCGGAGACGAGCAGGCTGTTCCCGAGCGCCTTCCAGAACGGCACCGTGTCGAACACGCGGGCCGCGTTGGCGAAGAAGTTCCCGCCGGGCAGGAACGGCGGGACCCGTTCGGTGAGCATCCCGCTGTCCCGGCTGGCCACCAGGAACGACCAGTAGAACGGGAAAAGCGAGCCCAGCACGAAGATCGTGAGCACCACGTAGGTCGCCCGGCGTGGTTTGCCCAGTGCCGAGATTCGCGGTTTGAGTGTGGTCATTTCTTTTTCACCGCCGCGAGCCTCCCGGTGAGGAAGAAGTTCACCAGCGCGATCAGCACGATGATCAGGAACAGCACCCACGCGATCGCCGAGGCGTAGCCGAGTTCGTAGTTCTCGAAGGCCGTTTGGTACAGGTACAGCGTCACGGTCTGGAACTGGTTGGACGAACCGCCGTTGTTCGACCCCGGCATGGCGTCGAACAGCTTGGGCTCGGTGAAGATCTGCAGTCCGCCGATCGTCGAGGTGATCGTGACGAAGATCAGCGTCGGCTTCAGCAGCGGAAGGGTGATGTTGAGGAATCGGCGTGCCGCGCCCGCGCCGTCGATGAGGGCGGCCTCGTGCAGTTCTTTCGGAATGGCCTGCATGGCCGCCAGGACGATCAGCGCGTTGTAGCCGGTCCAGCGCCAGTTCACCATGATCGCGATCGCGACATGGCTGCTGAACCGGCCCGCCTGCCAATCGACCGGATCCAGTCCGATGGTCTGCAGCAGGCCGTTGACCAGGCCGTATTTCGGTCCGAACAGGTTCGCGAAGATGATCCCGAGCGCCACCAGGCTGGCGGCGTAGGGAAGCAGCACACCGACGCGCCAGCCTGTCGCCCCGCGCAGCCTGGCGCTGAGCAGCGCGGCGAGGAGCACCGCGATGATCAGCTGGGGGACGCTGGAGAGCAGGAAGATGCTGACGGTGTTCTCGAGCGCGTTCCAGAACTGCGTGTCGGCGAACAGTTCCTTGAAGTTGTCCAGCCCGATGAAGTCCGGAGCGTCGTCACCCGCCTCCCAGCTGAACAGCGACACGTAGGCCGTGTACAGCAGCGGGAACAACCCGACGATCCCGAACACGAGGAAGAACGGGGCGATGTAGAGGTACGGGGAGACCCTGACATCCCACCGGCTGAGGCGGTGGCGGAGGGTGGGCCGGGGTGACGTGCGCACCCCGGCCTTCCCCTCGTCCGGCGCGATCTTGTCGACGACGGTCATCGGTCAGCGCGTGATCTTCTTCGCGGCGTCGAGCAGTTGCGTCCAGCCCGCGTCCGCCGATTTGCCCTGTTCGACGGCCTGTAGCGCCGGGCTCGACGCGTTCTCCTGGATCTGGCCGTCACCAGGGCCCTTGTACTGGGGCTTGGCGACCTTCTTGGCCTGCTCGGCGAACAACTGGCCGATCTTCGCGCCACCGAAGTAGGCGTCGGTCTCGCTCAGCAGTGCCGGGTCTTCCAGCGCCTTGACCTGGCTGGGGAAGGTGCCCTTCGCCTGGAACGCCTTGATCTGCTGTTCGGGCGCGGTCAGCCAGGCGGCGAGTTCGGCCGCCTCCTTCGGGTGCTTCGACTGCGTCGGCACGGTCAGGTACGAACCGCCCCAGTTCCCGCCGCCACCGGGGAAGGCCGCGGTGACGGCCCACTTGCCGGCGTTCTCCGGGCCGGAGTGCTCTTCGATCACGCCGAGCATCCAGGCGGGACATACCTTAGTGGCGAAAGCGCCCTGTTTGAACCCGGAGTTCCACTCGTTGCTGAACGCGGTGAGCTTGGCCGACTGTCCTTTCGCGACTGCACCGGTCACCTTGGTCCAGGCGTCCTTGATGCCCTGGTTCGAGTCCAGCGTCGGCTTGTCGTCGCTCCCGATGTACCCGGTGGGGAGCTGGTTGACCATGGCGTTGAAGTTCTGCGCCGCCGAGTCGAACCACGCCTTGCCGCCGGCCTTGGCGACGTACTGGTCACCCGCGGCGAAGTAGCTGTCCCAGGTCGCGAACAGCGGTTTGACCGCCTCGGGATCGGTAGGCAGGCCCGCCGCCTCCAGCATGTCCTTGCGGTAGCACATGGCCAGTGGGCCGATGTCCGTCCCGTAGCCGATGACCTTGCCGTCCTTGGTCTTCGCCGCGTCGTACTTCCAGCCGAGCCAGCGGTCGGGGGAGGCGTCCGCCGGGCCGATCTTGGGCAAGTCGTTGAACTTCGAGCCCTTGTCGAGGACGTTCGACAGGTGCCCTTCCTCGACCGCCGTGACGTCCGCGAGGCCGGAACCTGCCGCGAGCTTCGTGATCAGGTCCTGGTGGTACGGCCCGCCCTGGCCGGTCTTCCGGTGGGTGATCTTGATGTTCGGGTGCAGCCGTTCGTACTCGGGAATGAGCTCCTCGTAGCCGAACTCGGTGAACGTCGCCAGTGACAGCTCGACCTTCGCGTTCGGGTCCGACGCGGCGGGCGTCCCGCCGTCGTCACCGCCGCACGCCGCCAGGCCGAACGTCATCGTGATACCCAGTGCCAGCACCAGGCCGTTCCGGATGCTTCTCACGTCGTTGTCCCTTGCTGATGGGGGTGGAGGAGAAACTGGGAGCGCTCCCAGGAGTGCGCAGAGTCTGTCCTTCGAAGCGAGATCGTGTCAAGGGCTTGTAATGAGAGTGTTTCCGACAGGGGAGCGCTCTCAGTGCCGATGGCCGACGGACACTAAGCTGTCGGTGTCCGGATGACGTTGAAGGATGAAGGTGACGCGGGTGGGGGCTCGACCAGAGGAAGACGGCAGGCCGACACTGGAAGACGTCGCCGCGTCCGCCGGGGTCAGCCGGTCGACGGCGTCGCGGGCGCTGAACGACGATGGCTACGTCAGCGCGCGTTCGCGGGAGAAGGTCCAGGTCGCGGCCCGCGAACTCGGCTACTCGCCGAACCAGGCCGCCCGGTCGCTGGTGACCAGGCGGACCGGCGCGGTCGCGGTCGTCCTGTCGGAGCCGGAGGCGCGGCTGCTCGACGACCCGTACCGCACCGCGGTCATGCGAGCGGGCTATCGCGAGCTCGCCGACATCGGCTGTCAGATGGTCTTGATCTTCAGTGACACCCGCGAAGACCTCGATCGCACGGTCCGGTTCCTCGACGGCGGGCACGTCGACGGCGTGCTGGTGTTCGCGCCTCACCGGACCGATCCGTTGCCCAAGGCGTTGCGGCAGTTGAGGATCCCGGTGGTCTACGGCGGGCAGGCGGCCGGGCTCAAACGCGGTGTCCACGTCGTCGACTTCGACAACGAGGGCGGCGCGAAGCTGGCTGTCGCGCACCTGGTCGAGGCGGGCCATCGGCGGATCGCCACGATCGCCGGCCCGCAGGACCAGAGCGCCGCGATCGACAGGCTTTCCGGCTGGCGCAAGACCCTGCTCGACGCCGGTCTCGACCCGGCGGACCTGGTCGAGGAGGGCGACTTCACCCTGACCGGCGGCGCGAAGGCGATGTCGAACCTGCTCAAACGGCGTCCCGACCTCGACGCCGTCTTCGTGGCCAGCGACATGATGGCCCTGGGCGCGCTCCGCACCCTGCATTCCGCCGGACGGCGGATCCCCTCGGACGTCGCCGTCGTCAGCTTCGACGACAACGCGACACTGGCGCCGGAGATGGACCCGCCGCTGACGTCGGTCCACCAGGACCCGAGGGAACAGGTCCACGCGATGGTCGAGACATTGCTGGCGGTCATGGACGACCGGGATCTCAAGCCCCGCCAGCGGATCTTGCCGGTCTCGCTCACGCATCGCGCCTCCAGTTGAGCCGGGGGGCCGTGACCCGACTGTGACTCGGGGAGCGCTTGACCCGGGTCGTGTTATCGCTAACACTTGCGGCACTCGTCAGACGGTACCGGCACTGGGAGACAGGCGATGGCGCGCGACACCACCGAGGGCAAGCAGGCCAGTCTCACCGACGTGGCCGCGCTCGCGGGCGTTTCGCATATGACGGTGTCCCGGGTCATCAACGGCACCGGACCGGTCCGCGCCGAGACACGGGTCCGGGTCAACGCCGCCATCGACCAACTGGACTACCGGCCGAACTCGGTCGCCCGCGCGCTGGTCACCGGCCGCTCGGGCACGCTCGGCGTGGTCGCGCTGGAGGCCAATCTCTACGGTCCGGCCAGCACCCTGAGCGGGATCGAGCACGCCGCCCGCGAGGCGGGCTACGCGACGACCATAACGAGTATCAGCCGTCCGGGCCGGTCTTCCATCGCCGACGCCGTGGAGCGTTTGCGGTGCCAGGCCGTCGAAGGCATCGTCGTGATCGCGCCGCATGTCACCGCGGGGCGCGCGCTGGAGGCGGCGCCCAGTGACGTGCCGCTCGTCGCGGTCGGCGGCGGGGAGAAGGCGCCGGTACCGGTGATCTCCGTCGATCAGTACGACGGCGCGCGGCGCGCGACCGAACATCTTCTCGGTCTCGGGCACGAGACCGTCTGGCACGTGGCCGGACCCGAAGACTGGCTGGAGGCGCTCGACCGCGAGCGCGGCTGGCGGGAGACCCTGAGCCGGCGCGGCGCGCGGATCCCGCCCGTCATCCGGGGCGACTGGAGCGCGCGTTCCGGGTACACGGCCGGGCGGTCCCTCGTCGGGGAGAAGGGGCTGGACGCGGTGTTCGTGGCCAACGACCAGATGGCCCTCGGTTTCCTCCGTGCCTGCACCGAGGCCGGGGTGAACGTGCCGGGGGAGATGCGCGTCGTCGGCTTCGACGACGTACCCGAGGCGGCGTACTACACGCCACCGCTGACGACGGTGCGCCAGGACTTCGTCGAAGTCGGCAGGCGTACGTTCGACCTGCTCCGCCGCCGGATGAACGGTGGCGAAGAACGAGCCCGCGACCTGGTGGTCCCCGAGTTGATCGTGCGGGAGAGCACGGGTATTTCGTGAGCCCGATGCCTGCCCGGACAGGTGCTTCACGGCAAAGTGTTAACGCTAACATCGCAGGAGAAGAAGTGAGTTCAAGGGAACCGCTGGTCATCGGCGTCGACTTCGGGACACTGTCCGGCCGCGCCGTCGTCGTCCGAGTCCGCGACGGCGCCGAACTGGGCAGCGCGGTTTCGGAGTACCCGCACGGCGTGATCGACAGGATCCTGCCGTCGACAGGCAGGGGTCTGCCGCCGGACTGGGCGCTGCAGGTGCCCTCGGACTACGTCGACGTCCTCCGCGCCGCCGTGCCGGAAGCGATCCGCGCGGCCGACGTCGATCCCGCCGACGTGATCGGGATCGGCACCGACTTCACCGCCTGCACCATGGTGCCGACCACCGCCGACGGTGTCCCGCTGTGCGAACTGCCCGAGTTCGCCGGCGATCCGCATGCGTACGTGAAGTTGTGGCGGCACCACGCCGCGCAACCGCAGGCGGACCGGATCACCGCGCTGGCAACGAAACGCGAGGAGTCCTGGTTGCCGCGCTACGGCGGCCTGATCTCGTCGGAATGGGAGTTCGCCAAAGCGCTGGAGGTCTTCGAAGAAGCGCCCGAGGTCTACGCGCGGATGCGGCACTGGGTCGAACTGGCCGACTGGATCGTCTGGCAGCTCACCGGAACCTATGTCCGCAACGCCTGCACGGCCGGGTACAAGGGGATCCTCCAGGACGGCAGGTACCCGGACGCGAACTTCCTGGAGGAGCTGGCTCCCGGCTTCGGGTCCTTTGTGGACGAAAAGCTCGAACATCCGCTGGGCGCCCTCGGGGACAAGGCGGGAACCCTGAACGCGCGGGCCGCCGAGTGGACCGGGCTGCGCGAGGGGATCGCGGTCGCCGTCGGGAACGTGGACGCGCATGTCACCGCACCCGCGGTCCAGGCCGTCGCGCCGGGGCAGATGGTCGCGATCATGGGCACCTCGACCTGTCACGTGATGAACGGCGCCGAACTGCGCGAGGTGCCGGGGATGTGCGGCGTCGTCGACGGCGGGATCGTCTCCGGGCAGTGGGGGTACGAGGCGGGCCAGAGCGGTGTCGGCGACATCTTCGCCTGGTTCGTCGAACACGGCGTCCCGGCGTCCTATGTGGACGACGCCCGTGAGGCTGGGATCTCGATCCACGAACTTCTCACCCGGCTCGCGGCCGTGCAGGAGATCGGGGAGCACGGTCTCGTCGCCTTGGACTGGCACAGCGGCAATCGTTCGGTGCTGGTCGACCACGAGCTCTCCGGGGTCGTCGTCGGGCAGACGCTCGCGACCCGCGCCGAGGACACCTACCGGGCGCTCCTGGAGGCGACCGCGTTCGGCACCAGGATGATCGTCGAGACCTTCGAACGGTCGGGTGTCCCGGTGACGGAACTGATCGTCGCCGGCGGCCTGGTCAAGAACGCCCTGCTGATGCAGATCTACGCCGACGTCACGAACCTGCCGCTCTCGGTGGCGGGATCCGCGCAGAGCCCCGCGCTGGGCTCGGCGATCCACGCCGCCGTCGCCGCGGGCGCGCATCCGGACGTCCCCGCCGCGGCGGCCGCGATGGGCTCGGTCCGCCGTGCCGTCCACAGGCCGATCGCCGAGAACGTCAAGGCCTACGACGACCTCTACACCGAGTACGCCGCGCTGCACGACTACTTCGGCCGCGGCGCCAACGACGTCATGCACCGCCTCGCCGCCCGGCGGCGTTCGGTCCGGAAAGGACTGCACCGATGAGCCTCGCCGTGGAGGTCACGGACACCTTCGAAGAGCTGCGGGACACCGTCGCCCGGCTGCACGGCGAGCTGACGAGGTACGAACTGGTCATCTGGACGGCGGGCAACGTGTCGGCCCGCGTCCCCGGCCACGACTTGATGGTGATCAAACCGTCCGGAGTGTCCTACGACGCGCTGACCGCCGACGCGATGGTCGTCACCGACCTGTACGGCGAGGTCGTCCACGGAGAGCTCGCGCCTTCGTCGGACACCGCCGCGCACGCCTATGTCTACCGGCATCTGCCCGAGGTCGGCGGCGTCGTCCACACGCATTCGACCTACGCCACCGCGTGGGCGGCGCGCGGGGAAGCGATCCCTTGCGTCCTCACGATGATCGCCGACGAGTTCGGCGGGGAGATCCCGGTCGGGCCGTTCGCGCTGATCGGGGACGACTCGATCGGCCGCGGCATCGTCGAGACGTTGCGGTCCAGCCGGTCGCCCGCGGTCCTGATGCGCAACCACGGTCCGTTCACCGTCGGCCGGACAGCCGCGGACGCGGTCAAGGCCGCGGTGATGGTCGAAGACGTCGCCAGGACCGTCCACATCGCCTCCGCGCTCGGGAAACCGGAGCCACTGTCCGAACAGGACATCGACCGGCTCTACGCGCGCTACCAGAACGTCTACGGGCAGGGAGAGAAGTGAGCGCACAGCGGAAGACCGAGGTCTGGTTCCTCACCGGGAGCCAGAGGCTCTACGGCGAAGAGACCCTGGAACAGGTCGCGGGCCAGTCCCTGCAGATCCAGCGGATGCTGGCCGACACCGGCCGGATCTCGGCCGAGCTCGTCGCGAAACCGGTGCTCACCGAGCCCTCGGCGATCCGGCGGGTGATGCTCGAAGCGAACGCGGACGACGCCTGCGTCGGCGTGATCGCGTGGATGCACACTTTCTCGCCTGCCAAGATGTGGATCACCGGGCTGGACGCGCTGCGGAAACCTTTGCTGCATCTGCACACCCAGCTGAACGAGGCGCTGCCGTGGCGGTCCATCGACATGGACTTCATGAACCTGAACCAGGCCGCGCACGGGGATCGCGAGTTCGGCTACATCCAGACACGGCTCGGCGTGGCCCGCAAGACCATCGCGGGGCACGCGGCGGATCCGGCGGTGGCGACGCGGATCGACGCGTGGGTCCGCGCCGCCGTCGGACGGCAGACGCTCGGCACGCTCAAGCTCGCGCGTTTCGGTGACAACATGCGTGACGTCGCCGTCACCGACGGGGACAAGGTCGAGGCGGAACTGAAGTTCGGCGTCTCGGTGAACACCTACGGCGTCAACGAACTCGCCGCGCTCGTCGACGCGGCACCGGAAGACGAGGTCAGCACACTGGTCGAGGAGTACGCCGACGCGTACACGCTCGCGCCGGAACTGGCCAAGGGCGGCGAACGGCACGATTCGCTGAGGTACGCGGCCCGGATCGAGCACGGCCTCCGCACGTTCCTCACCCGGGGCGGGTTCGGCGCTTTCACCACGAACTTCGAGGACCTCGGCGGCCTGCGCCAGCTCCCGGGTCTCGCCGTGCAGCGGCTGATGGCCGACGGCTTCGGTTTCGGCGGAGAGGGCGACTGGAAGACGTCCGCGCTGCTGACAGCGGTGAAGGCGATGGGCCGCGAATCCGAACGCGGAACGTCCTTTATGGAGGACTACACCTACCACTTCGGCCCCGGCGAACCGAAGATCCTCGGCGCGCACATGCTCGAGGTCTGCCCGAGTATCGCCGCCGCGCGTCCGTCGTGCGAGATCCACCCGCTCGGCATCGGCGGCCGTGAGGACCCGGTCCGGCTGGTCTTCGATGCCGCTCCCGGCGACGCCGTCGTGATCGGCATGGCCGACCTCGGCGACCGGTTCCGCCTGGTGGCCAACGAGGTCGAGGTCGTCAGCCCGGACCAGCCGCTGCCGAACCTGCCTGTCGCGCGCGCGGTCTGGAAGCCGTCGCCGTCGCTGGCGACCTCCGCCGAGGCCTGGATCACCGCGGGCGGGCCGCACCACACGGTGCTCACCCAGGCCGTCGGCACGGAAGCGATCCGCGATCTCGCCACGATGCTCGACGTCGAGCTGCTGGTGATCGACCACGCGACGACACCGGAGTCGATCGCGGACCGGCTGCGCTGGAACCAGGCGTACCACCGGCTCGCACAGGGTTTTTAGAAGCAGGGTTTTTGGTTCGGTCCCCACCGGAGAGAAGGAACAATGAAGTTCACGAAACTGGCCGCGCTGGCCATCACCGCCGGCCTGGCGCTCTCGGCCTGCGGTTCGAGTGAGAAGACCGGCGAACAACAGCAGGCGGCGGGCGGGGCGGAGGGTGGTCTCGTCGGCGTCACCATGCCGACCAAGTCGTCGGAGCGCTGGATCCACGACGGCGACAACATCAAGGCGGCGCTGGAGAAGCTGGGCTACAAGGTCGACCTCCAGTACGCCGAGGACGACATCCCCACCCAGGTCAACCAGATCGAGAACCAGATCACCAAGGGCGCCAAGCTGCTCGTGATCGCCTCGATCGACGGCACCGCGATCACCACCCAGTTGCAGGAGGCCGCGGACAAGAAGATCCCGGTCATCGCCTACGACCGGCTGATCCGCAACACTCCCAACGTCGACTACTACGCGACCTTCGACAACTTCAAGGTCGGCGTGCAGCAGGCGACGTCGCTGCTCGTCGGGCTGAAGGTGCTCAAAGCGGACGGTTCTCCGGGCGAAGCCAAGGGACCGCTGAACGTCGAGCTGTTCGCCGGTTCGCCGGACGACAACAACGCGACCTTCTTCTTCAACGGCGCCATGTCGGTGCTGAAGCCGTACCTGGACAACGGGACGCTGGCCGTCAAGAGCGGCCAGACCGCGTTCAACGTCGCGGCGATCCTGCGCTGGCAGGCCGCGACCGCGCAGCGGCGCATGGAAGACCTGCTGACCAAGACCTACAGCTCCGGTGCCAAGGTGCAGGGCGTGCTTTCGCCGTACGACGGGCTTTCCATCGGGATCCTCTCGGCGCTCAAGAGCAACGGGTACGGCACCCCGGGACAGCCTTACCCGGTCGTGACCGGGCAGGACGCCGAGGTCGCGTCGGTGAAGTCCATCATCGCCGACGAGCAGTACTCGACCATCTTCAAGGACACCCGCAAGCTCGCCGACACCACGGTCAAGATGGCCGACGCGGTGCTCAAGGGCGGCAAGGCCGAGACCAACAACACGACCGACTACAACAACGGGCAGAAGGTTGTCCCGGCGTTCCTGCTGGACTCGGTGATCCTGAACAAGGGGAACTACCAGAAGGAACTCATCGACTCCGGTTACTACAAAGCGGAACAGCTGAGGTAGTCGACGTGACCGACGAAATCCTTCGGATGCGGGGGATCACCAAATCCTTCCCCGGGGTCAAGGCACTGCAGGACGTGAACCTTTCGGTGCGCCGGGGCGAGATCCACGCGATCTGCGGCGAGAACGGCGCGGGCAAGTCCACGTTGATGAAGGTGCTCTCGGGCGTCTACGCGCACGGCTCGTACGACGGCGAGATCGTCTTCGACGGCGAGCCGTGCGCGTTCACCGCGATCCGGGACAGCGAACGCCGCGGCATCGTGATCATCCACCAGGAACTCGCGCTGTGCCAGCAGCTGTCCATCGCGGAGAACATCTTCCTCGGCAACGAGAAGTCGCGCGGTGGCCTGATCGACTGGAACCGGACCAACCAGCGGGCGGGCGAGCTGATGCGGCGTGTCGGCCTGCGGGAGAACCCGGTGACGCCGGTGCTCGACATCGGTGTCGGCAAACAGCAGCTGGTGGAGATCGCCAAGGCACTGTCCAAAGAGGTCAAACTGCTGATCCTCGACGAGCCGACGGCGGCGCTCAACGACGACGATTCGGCGCATCTGCTCGAACTGCTGCGCGGACTCCGTGACGACGGCGTCACCTGTGTCCTGATCTCGCACAAGCTCAACGAGATCGCCGCGATCGCCGACTCGATCACCATCCTGCGTGACGGCAGGACGATCGAGACGCTGGACGCGGCTGCCGTCACCGAAGATCGGATCATCGCCGGGATGGTCGGGCGGAAGCTCGAAAACCGTTTCCCGCCAAGGGAACCGCGAATCGGCGACGAGGTGCTCCGGATCGAGGACTGGACCGTGCACAGCCCCACCCAGCACGGCCGGGTGGTCGTCGACGGCGCGAGTCTCACCCTGCGGCGCGGCGAGATCGTCGGGCTGGCGGGACTGATGGGCGCCGGGCGGACCGAACTCGCGATGAGTGTGTTCGGCCGCTCGTACGGCAAGGACATCTCCGGCCGTCTGGTCAAGGACGGCAAGGAGATCGAGGCCAGGACCGTCGGCGAGGCTGTCGCGCACGGGCTCGCTTATGCCACCGAGGACCGCAAGCGCTACGGGCTCAACCTCATCGAGGACATCCAGCGCAACGTCTCCGGCGCCGCGCTCGGCAAACTCGCCCGGCGGGGCTGGGTGGACGAGAACGAGGAACACCGTGTCGCCGAGGAGTTCCGCAAGAGCATGAACATCAAGGCGCCGGACGTGAAGAGCGTGACGGGCACGCTGTCCGGCGGCAACCAGCAGAAGGTCGTGCTGTCCAAGTGGATCCTGACCGATCCGGACGTGCTGATCCTCGACGAGCCGACCCGCGGCATCGACGTCGGCGCGAAGTACGAGATCTACACGATCATCAACCGGCTCGCCGACGAGGGGAAGGCCGTGCTGGTCATCTCGTCGGAACTGCCGGAGCTCATCGGCCTGTGCGACCGGATCTACGCGTTGTCGGCCGGCCGGATCACCGGTGAGGTCGGCCGGGCCGAGGCGACGCAGGAGGTCCTCATGCGCGCGATGACCAGGGAACAGGAGTAAGTCATGAGTACCGCCTCCGCGGACACCGTCGCCGTCGCCCCGGATCCGAAGGGAGCCGCCCCGCCCCGCGCGCCGCGGCGGATCTCGTTCAACCCGCGCCAGAGCGGGATCTACGTCGCGTTCGCGCTGATCGTCGTGCTGTTCTCGATCCTCACCGGCGGCGCGCTGCTGGAGCCGCAGAACATCTCGAACCTGATCGTGCAGAACTCGTACGTGCTGATCCTCGCGATCGGCATGATCCTGATCATCATCGCCGGTCACATCGACCTGTCGGCGGGGTCGGTGGTGGCCTTGACCGGCGCGATCTCGGCCGTGCTGATGGTGAACGTCGGGATGGCGTGGCCGTTCGCGCTGCTCATCACCCTGGTCGTCGGCGCGGTGATCGGCGCGTGGCAGGGGTACTGGGTCGCCTACTTCGGGATCCCCGCGTTCATCGTGACGCTGGCGGGGATGCTGATCTTCCGCGCGCTGACCCTGACCGTGCTGGGGAACCAGGGGATCGGCCCGTTCCCGGACGCCGTGCGGACGCTGGCGAACGGCTTCACTGGTGGCTACCTCGGCAACATCGGCCTCGGCCCGCTCGGCGGCGCGGACCTGGTCAGCCTGCTGGTCGGTGTCCTCGCGATCGGCGGCGCGATCTTCTCGCAGTGGCGCAAGCGGACGGCCCGCCTGAACTACCTGCAGGAGGTCGACCCGCTGCCGATGTTCCTGCTGAAGATCGCCGCGTCGGCCGCCGTCGTGCTGTTCGTGGTGGTCCAGCTGGCGCGGTACAAGAACCTGCCGTGGGTGCTGATCCTGCTGTCCGTGCTGGTCATCGGCTATTCGCTGGTGACGACGCGGGCCGTGTTCGGCCGCCACGTCTACGCCATCGGCGGGAACCTGCAGGCCGCGACGCTGTCCGGGGTGAAGGTCAAGGCGGTGACGTTCTGGATCTTCGTCAACATGGGCGTGCTGTCCGCGATCGCCGGCGTCATCGTCGCCGGACGGCTCAACCAGGCCGGGCCGACCGCGGGCAACATGTTCGAACTCGACGCGATCGCCGCGGCCTTCATCGGCGGCGCCGCCGTCCAGGGCGGGGTCGGCAAGGTGGTCGGCGCGATCACCGGCGGCCTCATCATGGGCGTCATCAACAACGGCATGTCCCTGATCGGTGCGCCGACCGAGAGCGTGAACCTGGTCAAGGGATTCGTGCTGCTCGCCGCCGTCGCCTACGACATCTGGACCAAGCGGCGGGCCCGGACCGCCGCTTGACCGCCACCTGTTCGGCCTACGACCTTGGAAGGATCTTGGTCTTCCGTCCCGGGGTCGTGGTGCGAGATCGTCAACGTTGTCAGCTTCCTGCTCAGCTGAACTCCCTGGGAGGTCGAACGCAGTGCTGCGCTTACGCCCCATGGTCCTTGTCCTGGCGGTTCTCGCCGGTTCCCTGGTCGCGGCCGGATCACCCGCCGCGGCCGGGGGACCGCCGGGTGACGTCCAGTCCTATCTCGACGATCCACGAAAGGTCTCGGAAGGACAGGAGCCGCCGCACGCCTTCCTGCGTCCGTACGCGGACGTTTCCGCCGCCGTCCGCCGGGACGAGCGGAGCCCGTACACCCGGTCGCTCGACGGCAAGTGGCGGATCGCGATGGCGGACAACCCGTCCCAGGTCCCGGCGGGATTCCACGACGACGGCTACGACGCGTCGAGCTGGCGTGAGGTGTCCGTGCCGCACACGTGGCAGACGGACGGCCTGGACCACCCGATCTTCCGCAACATCGCCACCGAGATCCAGCCGGACGACCCGCCGCGCGTCCCGCGTGACGTCAACCCGACCGGCGCCTATGTCCGCGACTTCGACCTGCCCGCGGACTGGACGACGCGCGAGACCTTCCTGCGCTTCGACGGTGTCACCTCGGCCTACTTCGTCTGGGTCAACGGCAAGTACATCGGCTACGACCAGGGTGGGTACACGCCGGCCGAGTTCGACATCTCGTCCGCGCTGCGGCCGGGGGCGAACCGGATCGCCGTCCAGGTGCACCGCTGGAGCGCGGGCGCCTACCTGGAGGACGTCGACCAGTGGCGGTACTCGGGCATCTTCCGCTCGGTGACCCTGCACTCGGCGCCGGGGACGTTCATCCAGGACGTCGGGCTGACAACCGATCTGGACGCGACCTACACGGACGCCACCCTCAAGGCCGTCGTCGAGGTCACCACCAAACCCGGCGGGACGACGGGCAAGCACCGCGTCGGGTTGAGCCTGCGCGACGCCGCGGGCAAGGAGGTCGCGGCGTCCGGCGGAGACGTCGATCCCGGTGGCAAGACCTCGCTGAGCCTGCCTGTCCGCGACCCGGCGAAGTGGACCGACGAGACACCGAACCTCTATACGGCCGTCCTCACGTTGACCGCCCCCGACGGCAAGGTCACACACATCACCAGCGAGACGGTCGGATTCCGCGAGATCGAGATCCGTGACAAACAGTTGCTGGTCAACGGGAAGCGTGTCCTGTTCAAGGGCGTCAACCGGGCGGAGACCGATCCCGACCACGGCAGGCACGTTCCCCGCGCCGCGCAGGAACGCGACGTCGCGCTGATGAAGCAGCTCAACGTCAACGCCGTCCGCACCTCGCACTACCCGTCGGACCCGTACTTCTACGAACTGGCCGACCGGAACGGGCTCTGGATCGACGACGAGATCGACATCGAGACCCACAACCACGAGAACTGCGCGAGCTACTGTCAGGCGAACGACCCGGCCTGGCGTGACGCGTTCTTCGACCGCATGATCGGCATGGTCGAACGGGACAAGAACCATCCGAGTGTCTTCCTCTGGGACACCGGCAACGAGGCCGGTCTCGGCGCGCATCACTTCGCCCTGGCGGAATGGCTGAAGGCGAACGAGCCGACCCGGCCGATCTACCACCAGTCGAACAGCCCCGACGGCGACGCGCCCTTCGCCGACGTCTGGGGGCCGCGCTATCCGTCTCCGGAGAAGTTCGCCGAACAGGCGAAGAACACCACCAAACCGCTGATCTTCGGCGAGTACGCCCACGCGATGGGCAACAGCCTGGGGAACTTCCGGGAGTTCTGGGACACCATCCGGGCGAATCCGCAGACCCAGGGCGGGTTCATCTGGGACTGGGCGGAACAGAACATCCGGCAGCGGATCCGGACCACGCCCGATTCCTCCGGCAACGATATCTCGGCACACGTCACCGGCAAGCCTGACCTGGTCGACGGCCATCGCGGCAAGGCGCTGGGACTGTCCGGATTGGACGATTTCGTCGAGGTCTACCGCGACCGGAAACTCGACATCACCGGCAAGGCGCTGACCCTCGACGCCTGGGTGAAGCCGGGCAAATGGACCGGTGACTTCCGCATCCTCGGCAAGGGTGACCACCAGTACGCGCTCAAGATGAAGACACAGGACACCCTGGAGTTCTTCATCCACAGTGGAACGTGGCAGGCGGTCCAAGCCAAGGTGCCCGCCGACTTCTACGAGCTCTGGCACCGGGTGAGCGGCACCTACGACGGCACGGCCCTGCGGCTCTACCTCGACGGCAAGGAGATCGGGAGCAAACCGTTCACCGGCGCGATCGACTCGTCGTCGGCGGAGGTCAACATCGGCCGTGACTTCGAGACGTCGTGGAACGACCCGTCGAGCATCGGCTGGATGGGGCGCGGCGCCGTCGACGACGTCCGCATCTATGACAAGCCGCTGTCCGCTGCGGACTTGTCCGGTGCGAATCCGGTGGGCGGCGCGGTCCTGGCGCTGGACTTCGACAACGTCACGGACCGGGGGAGTCACCTGTCCTATGGCTCCAGTCTGTCCGGTGTGGACGGTCTGATCGGTTCGGATCGTTCGGCGCAGCCGGAGACCGCGCAGATGGCGTGGGCGCACCAGCCGCTCCGGTTCGCTTATTCCAGTGGTGCGCTGTCGGTGACCAACGAGCGGCAGTTCAAGGGCACCGACGAGCTGAACCTGCGTTGGCGGATCCAGGAAGGCTCCCGGATCGTCGCCCGCGGCGAACAGCCGTTGCGGGTCGCCGCCGGTTCGACCGGACAGGTCTCCCTGCCGGTGCCGCCGAACCCCGCGGACCGCGAGCGGTTCCTCGCCGTCGAGGCGGTGACGACCCAGGGCGAACCGATGCTCGCACGGGGACATGTCCTGGCGCACGACCAGTTCACCTTGGGCGGCAAGCGAGTCCCGGGCCTGGACCGGACGCCGCTCGGCGGGAAGTCCGTCGACGTCGTCGAGGACGCGGGTTCGGTGACCGCGTCGGCGGCCGGTGTCACGTACAAAGTGGACAAAGCCAGTGGTGCGCTGACGTCGATCCGGCACCAGGGCAAGGAACTGCTCACCGGCGGGCCGAAGCTCGACGCGTGGCGGGCGCCGATCAGCAACGAGACCTTCGCGTGGGGACGGGCCGAGGGCGAGGACTGGCGCAAGGCCGGGCTGGACCGGCTGAAGACCACGGTCACGGGTGTCCGGGTCGAGAAGGACGGCTCGCGAAGCGTGCGGGTGATCGTGGACAGCCGGGTCGCGGCGCCGGACGTCGCCGGGGCGTGGTTCGACCAGACGATGACCTACACCGTCGACCGGACCGGGACGCTGAGCCTCGGCAACCGGGTGGTGCCGCAGGGGAGCGTGCGCACTCTGCCGTACCTGCCCCGGATCGGTGTCTCGCTGGCGGTGCCGGATCGGTATGACCGCTTCGCTTGGTACGGGCGGAAAGCCGAGAGCTACGTCGACCGCAAGGACGGGACGCCGATCGGCGTGCAGTCGAGCACGGTGGACCAGCAGTACGTCGAGTACCACCGGCCGCAGGATCACGGGAACCACACCGACAGCCGGTGGGCGCTGCTCACCGACGGCCGGACCGGCGGCCTGCTGGTCGGGGGAGCGAACGACGTCAGCGTGACGCCGTTCGACGACCTCGACCGGGCGGCGTACCCGTTCCAGTTGCAGCGCAACAAGGGCTGGTTCACGCTGCACGCGAGCCACGCGGTGACCGGGGTCGGGGACACGCCCAACCCGGTGCGGGAACGCAGCCAGGTCCAGCAGGACAGCACGTACGAGTACACGCTTTCGCTGCGGCCGCTGACGGCGCAGGAAGCGCGGGCGGGGCTGCCCACCGGCGGCTGATCTTCCGGCCTCGTGAGTGGTGAGGACGGTTCTGACCGTCCTCACCACTCACGAGTCAGACCCAGCCCGCTTCGTAATTCTCGGGCGCGAAGTCGCCGGGACTGGCCCCGGCGCGAAACGCTTCTTCACACTGTGCGGCGTAAGCGGCGTTCTTTTCGCAGTACGGGCTCGCCGGGATGTACATGACGTTCCCCCAGCCCTTCTGGTCCTCGACCTCGGCGACGGAGTGGATCACGTCCCCGTGCCACCAGACGGTGTCGCCGGGCTCGACCACGGGGATCGGCGTGAGCGCGGGCAGCAGCGGCGCGTGCCAGCGTTCGTTCACCGGCAGGGCCTCCCCGTTCGCCGAGCCGCAGAGATCGTCTTCGGCGACGTCGCCCTGCAGGGCGCGCAACAGCAGGTAGACCATCGCGGACGGGATCGGCACGGCGTGCAGGACGCCTTCGGTGGGCCGCATGTCGGACAACGCCGTCCAGCCCTGGAAGGTGCGGAACGCCGAGCACATCACGGTGGAGGGGAACTCGTGGACTTCGGTCCGGTACGCGGCGTCCCACGGGTCGTAGGCGTCGATGTCGCCGTCGAAGACGTGGCGGAAGACGTTCTGGTAGGCGGGTAGCAGCCAGCGTTCGACCGATCCTGAATCGGTGTGCGCGGACAGGCCGGAGGAGCTCGTCCCGGGAGCGCGGCGGCGGACCCGGTCGGGGTACGAGGTGTCACGGGTGGGGTCGAACCACACCCTGCCCTCGGATTCGTGCTTCCAGAAGCCGTTGAGGAAGCCGCGAACCGTGGCCATGTTGGCGTCTTCGCGCGCTTCCCGCTGCGGCCGGGACCAGTAGATCGGGTAGATCGACGGCTTGGTGGCGGCGAGCCCGCCGAACACGCCGTCGTCGAGATACCGATACGCCTTCTCGAACTCGTTGCGCTCCAGGTAGTCCACCAGTTCGCGGTCCCAGGCCTCGGCCCGCTCGCGGGGGAAGGTGTTCTTGACGACCGCGCAGCCGCGGCGGCGGACGGCCTCGACCAGGTCTTCGGGCACGGTGCCGTCGGCGACGTCCTCGAACAGGATGACCGGCCAGACCTCCTCGTCGCTTTCGCGGAGGGCGACGATCTCGGCGACTTCGGCACGCATCAGTTCCTCGGCCCTGGCGAACGCGGCCGCGACGTCTCCGACGCGGGCGCGGAGTCGCGCCTTGGTCTCGCGGATGGCGGCAGGGACGTCCGCGGGGAGTTCGGTGGTCAGGGTCATCGCTGAACCTCCGGTGATTTGGTAATGTCACCTAACTAGAACCGTCCAGTCAAGGTAGACCGGCGAAAGAGGGGAGCGCAAGGGTGCCGTCGCCGCAAGCCGTCCTGCGTGAGGCCACCGATCGCCGCTTGCTCGAGGAGGTCGTGACTCGGGGCCGGGTCACGAGGGCCGAACTCGCCGCGACGACAGGGCTTTCGAAACCCACGGTCTCCGAAGCCGTGCGCCGCCTGACCGAAGGCGGTCTGCTGGAGGCGACAGGAGCGCAGGAAACCGGGCGGCGGGGGCGGGTCGGCACGTTCTACGAACTGGGTCCGGCGGCGGGCTGGGTGCTGGCCATCGAGGTCGGCCAGTCCGGGGTGCGGGCCTGGTCGGCCGATCTGGCGGGCGCGGTGCTGCGCGAACACGAGCGGCCTGCCGGTGCCGAGGTAGCCGCGGCCCTCCTGTCGATCGCGTCCGAAGCGGTGACCCAAGCGGGAGAAGGGATCTTGCGCGCTGTCGCCGTGTCGATGGCCAACCCGGTCGACCCCGGGACGCACGACGTCATCGCCCTCCCGGATTCGCCGTTTCCCGAAGGCCTCATGAGTCCCGCGGACACTCTCGCCGGCGTCGTGGCGGCGCCGGTGTGGGTGGACAACGACGTCAATCTCGCCGCGCTCGCCGAACAACGCGCCGGTGGCGCCGTCGGGGTGTCGAGTTTCGCCTACGTCTTCGTGGGCCCGGGTCTCGGCGTCGGGCTTTATCTCGGCGACAGGCTGATCCGCGGGGCGCACGGCCTGGCGGGGGAGATCGGGTATCTGCCCGGCGCCGGATCGGGCACCCTCGCCGCCGAACTCGCTGCCGGGATCGGCGGTCCGGACGCGCCGTCGAACGATGTCGAAACGGCCTTGCGGATGCTGGACAACGGCGACACCGAGACGCTCGGATGTGCTGTCGCGCGGGCGGTCGCGTCGGTCACCGCCGTGGTCGATCCGGAACTCGTGTTGCTCGGCGGCCCGGTCGGCTGCCATCCGGCTCTCCTGGAACCGGTGCGCGCCGCGCTTCCGCCGAGTCCCACCCGGCTCGAATACGGGACACTCGGCACCCTCGCCTCACTCCACGGGGCGACATATTCGGCGCTGGAACACGCACGGGCCGCCGCTGTCCGGGTGATGTCGGCCTGAGCCCGGTATCTCCACCCGTGTAGTCGCTAGTCTTGATCTTCGACTGCGAGGGAGACTGAATTCATGGCGGAATGGGCCGATCTGGTCGCGTTCGTACGGCACGAATATCGAGTGATAAAGGATGAACCGGACGAAGTTCGCATCCGGTTGTCCTACGGCGACGACGATTACGAAGAGCGTGCCCAGACCGTGGTCATCGCGCGGGAGATCTTCGACCGCCGCGAAGACTGGGTGCAGATCGCGACGCCGTTCGCGCGGGTCGACGAGGTCGACCTGGCGACCGTGCTGACCGAGATCGGCAACACGATCGTCGTCGGCGGACTGGTGGTCATGGGAGAACACCTGGTGCTGCGCCATTCCCTGCCGCTGGTGAACCTCGACATCAACGAGTTCACCGACCCGCTCGAACTCGTCGCGGGTTCGGCGGAACTGCTGGAGCAGCAGTTCACCGGACGCGACGACTACTGAGCCCGGTGACCTCTTCGAAGGAGGTCACGCGTTCACATTCTTCTTCGGTGAGTTTGTCGATCGCTGCCCGGTACGCCTGAGCTTGGGCCGTACTGGGCAGTTCACCCTTGAGAAGAAGCGGAAGTCCGAGTTCGAAGCCGCACCTGGCGCGCGCTCCGTAACGATGCCGCGTGCGAGCGACGGCGGTGGCGACGCGGAGCCCGTGCTCGGTGCCCGGCGGTGTCGCGGGCCGGTCGGTTTCGACGGCGGCGAACCGGAAACCGTTGGCGTGATCGCATTTCTCGCAGCCTGCGGGACCCGCGCCGAGTCCGTTGCCGCAGTCACCGCAGGACAACCTGTCGAGGGCGGCGTCGACCACTCGCCACCCGAACGCGGACGTGTCGGCGACGACCATTTCGGCGAGGTCGGTTTCCTCTTTCGCGCCGGCGGTGACGCCGTATTCCACGAGGAGCAGCCGCCAACGGTCCGCGATGGTCGCTTCGACGGCGGCCAAGGCCTCGGCGGGGCGGCCGCCGCGCGGAAGGGCGGTCATGAGCGGGACTCTAAACCGCGCTCGCCCTGACCGCGATCGCTATTTCGCGCTGAGCAGGGTGTCGGCGTCGATGCGGAGCTGACCATCGCGGGGAACGACCGTCAGCTCGTGGGTTTCCGTCGGGGAGGGGCGGCCGTCGCGATAGTGCAGCGTGATGCGGACCCGGACGGTCTTCGCGGAGGTGGCCGACGCGCTGTGTACGTCCACCGCACTGATCCTGCCCCAATGGGCTTCGTAGTCGCTCAGGCCGCGGCGCTGGAGATTCGGCCCGATGAGCGGCCAGCCCGCCTGAGTGTCCGGCATCAGGCGGTAATAGCCGGTGACGAACCGGGCGATGTCTTCGTTCGCGGCGGCGCGGGGCAAGGTGGAAGTCGTGGTGGTCGTCGACGACGGTGGCGGTGTCAAACGCGGCTCGATCACTGCGGGGAGCGGTGTACCGGCGGTCTGAAGGGAGCCCGCGAAGTGGACTCCCACGAAAATGGCCGCCAGCAACGAGCCCGAGACCCCCAGGATCAGGAACACCAGCCAGACGTTGACCTGTGACCGCTGGAAGTTGTAGACGTTCGTGGTGCCGGCGGACTTCGCGCCGTCGCCGTCGCGGCGGGCGAGGACCTGCGAGATTCCGCTGATCAACCCGGTCGCGACGGTGAACGCGACGACGAGACCCCAGGCCAGGAAATTGGTCTTGAGATCGGTCGCGAAATTGATCGTGGTGCCGAGGGCGGCGGCGATGACGGCGCCGAGCAAGGACCAGATCCACACCGAACCCGCCCGCTTCAAGGTCGTCCCCTTCGTCGTGCCGAAGCCATCGGCTTACAACTCGCGGACCGGACAGGCCTCGTTACGACGGCCGGGATCCGTGGCCCTATCGTGATCGGCGTGCGTGCACTGGGCGGGGCGGCGATGAGTTCTTCCAAATGGGGCGGGCTCGCGGCGCTGCTCGCGGGATTCTTCGTGCTCCTGCTCGACACGACGATCGTCGCCGTGGCGAGTCCGAGCATCCAGGCCGATCTCGGCGGGGACGTCGCCGCGCTGTTCTGGGTGACGGCGGGCTATCTGCTGGCGTTTTCGGTCCCGCTGCTGGTCGCCGGTCGGCTCGGCGACCTCTTCGATCCGAAGCGCGTCTACCTCGTCGGCATGGCGGGCTTCGCGGTGTCCTCCGCGCTGTGCGGGCTCGCGCCCTCGATCGAGTGGCTCATCGTCTTCAGAGTCCTGCAAGGTCTGGCCGCGGCCGCGATGTCCCCTCAACCGCTCACGCTGATCCGGCGGCTGTTCGCCGAGGACGAGCGAGGTCGCGCGTTCGGCATCTGGGGTTCGGTCGCCGCGGCCGCCACCCTGCTTGGCCCCATCCTGGGCGGGCTGCTGGCGGCGAGCCTCGATTGGCGCTGGATCTTCTGGATCAACGTTCCCCTCTGCGGTATCGCCGTCGTGCTAGGGATTCGCCTGATTCCGGGCAGCCGGGGAGGCGTCGCCCGATTCGACCTGCTCGGTGCCGCCTTGAGTACGGCAGGTCTGAGTCTTCTCGTGTGGGCGCTGCTGTCCTGGAGCCCTCTTTCGCTGCCCGCGGCGGTCGTCGCCGTCGTGCTGCTCGTCGGTTTCTATTTCCGAGAGCGCGCCGAAGGAGCGGACGCGCTCGCACCTCTTCAGCTCTATCGCTCGTCCGGCTACCTGTTCGCGAGCCTCGCGATGGCGTCCCTCGGCGTGACTGTCCTCGCGATGGCGCTGCCCACCATGCTCTACATCCAAGAGGCGCGCGGTTTCGGGCCGCTCGAGGCCGCGATGGTCCTGGCGCCGGACGCCGTCGTCGCGGTCCTGCTGTCGCCACCGGCCGGCCGCTGGGTCGACAGAGCGGGCGGGCGCCGACCGGCGATACTCGGCATGAGCCTGCTCGCGGCGAGTCTGCTGCTCATGGGTCTCGTGGTCGTGCTGCAGTTGAACCCTTGGTGGATCACGGGGGGAGCCGCGCTTCTGGGCGCTGCCAACGCGATGGCCTGGTCGCCGCTGTCCGCGATCGCGATGGCGTCGGTGGATCCGGACGCGGCGGGTGGGGCGTCCGGCCTGTTCAACACGGTGAGGCAGGTGGGTGCGGTGGCGGGGGTGGCGATGACCGGCGCGATCCTGGCGGGGCTCCCCTCACGGCCCGTCTTGGCCTTCGGTGTCGTGTTCGGACTCATCCTTCTTGTCGCTGCCGGTGGTGTTGTCGCCGCTTTTCGGCTTCCTGAGAAAGTGTCGGCGGTCAATCCAGTGTGAATGCCTTTCACTTTTGACATGTTTACTTGGCGTTATTTTCCGAATCACCCTTTAGGTGTTGGCGCTCTATTTTCGTAGTCACTTAAAATTGGGAACACATGTTCGACCGTAGTGGCGTATTGTGGAGGGGTGTCCGAGACTGTTCTTCCTGAGTTGCCGCAGGAGTTGTGGCGTGCTGGCAAGCTGGAGCTTGCGCATGGCGTGCGGCAGTTCCTGCAGATGATGCGGGTCGCGTCCGCCTAACCCGGGCAAGCTCAGACCCGCACGAGGCTGTCGACCGGATCGACGGTGAAGGAATCAGGACACTCAACGTCCCAATTCCTTCACCGTCGCAAGACAACCCGGTCCCGGACCTTGATCAACGGAAGATCAGGGACGTTGAGTGTCCCGGATCCTCCGTTGATCAAGACCGAGGGGTTACTGGACTTCCCGCACCGCCCGAGAGTCCCACCAGGTCAGGACCCGCGTGCCGTGCAAAGTCAGCCATTTCGACGGCTCACCAGCCGCGACGTCGACCTCGAACCACACCCGTCCCGCGTGCCGGTGGGCCTGCAGCCAGGTCCCGTCCAGCTGCCGGGCGGCGCGGATGAGTTCGACGGCTTCAGCCATCCGCGGGTCCGGAGCCGTCCCAGGCGCGCGCCGAAGCCTTCGGTCGCGATCCGTGCCCGCGTCGCCTCCCAGACTCGGGCGGTTCGTGCGCGAGGTCGCGTTCCACCTGCCAGCGCAGGGCCGGATCGGAGTCGAGCAGCCACGGCATCATGCGGCCGATCTTAGGTGTCAATGCCGCCGCGCGAGCGCCTCCGAACCTTGGGCGAGCAGCGTGACGTCGGCACCGACCAGAACGAACGAAGCGCCGGCGTCGAGATAGCGCTGGGCCTGCGCGGGGTCGAACGCGTTGACCCCGACAGGCTTCCCTTGCGCACGAACGGCCTCGAACGTGCCGACGACGGCCGCGGTGACGTCCGGGTGCGTCTGCTGTCCAAGCAGTCCCATCGACGCGGCCAGATCGGACGGTCCGACGAAGACACCGTCGACGCCGTCGACAGCGGCGATCGCGGCGGCGGCCGCGACACCTGCCGTCGACTCGATCTGCACGAACAACGACGTGTGCTCGTCGGCGTTCGTGAGGTAGCCCTCGACCCGGTTCCAGCGCGCGGACCGGGAAAGGGCGCTGCCGACGCCGCGTACCCCTCGCGGCGGATAGCGGACGGCCCGGACGACGGCCTCCGCTTCCTCCGCGCTGTCGACCATGGGCACGAGCAAGTTCTGCGCGCCCAGGTCGAGCAGTTGCTTCAGCGCGACCACGTCGCCGGATGGGGCGCGCACCATCGGCGTGATCGGATAGGCGGCGATCGTCTGCAGCAACGATTGCACCGTCTCCAGCCCGGTGGGGGTGTGCTCGGTGTCGAGGAGCAGCCAGTCGAGCCCGGAGCCCGCGCAGATCTCCGCGACGACCGGGCTGCCCGACGTCACCCACATGCCGATCAGCGGCCGGGTGCCCAGCTGCTCCCGGAACGTCGGGTCTAGACGAAGCGGCACGTGATCGCCCCCAGGTCCCGGTAGTCGGCGGTCACGGTGTCGCCGGGGTGCACCCACATCGGCCGGGTGAACGAACCGGCCAGCACGATGTCGCCCGGATCGAGTTTGTCGCCGTGCTGCGCGAGTTTGTTCGCCAGCCAGGCGACGCCGTTCGCGGGATGGTTCAGCACCGCGGCGGCGACGCCGGACTCCTCGATGGTCTCGTTGCGGTACAGCAGCGCCGAGACCCACCGGAGGTCGACGGCGTCCACGGCGACGGGGTTGCCGCCGTAGACCATGCCGCCCATGGCCGCGTTGTCGCTGATCGTGTCCACGATGGTCCGCCCCGTCATTTCGATGCGGGACGACAGGATCTCCAGCGCCGGTACGACGTACTCGGTCGCCCGCAGCACGTCGAACACAGTGGCGTCCGGCCCGGAGAGGGACTCGCGGAGCACGAAGGCCAGCTCGACCTCGATGCGCACGTTCGAGAACCGGCTGTGCTCGATCACGGAACCGTTCTCGAACACCATGTCCGCGAAGATGGCGCCGTAGTCGGGTTCGGTGATCCCGGTGGCGGCCTGCATGACCTTCGAGGTGAGCCCGATCTTGCGGCCGACCGGACGGCGCCCGGCCTCGATGCCCCTGCGCCGCCATTCGTTCTGCACGGCGTAGGAGTCTTCGACGGTCATGTCCGGGTAACGCGCCGTCAGCAGCGGGATCGTCTCCCGGGCCGCCTCCGCGGCCGCCAGCTCATCGGCGATCGCGGTGATCGTTTCCTGTTCGAGCATGTTCCCCGCCTCAGAGCTGGTTGCCGAGTTTGTACTCGCCCTGTTTCCAGGCCGGCAGTTCCCCGTCGTCGTCACCCTTGCGGGTGTAGGAGAAGCCGTCGGCGCCGATGGTGACTTCCAGTTCGCTGTCGTCGGTCCGCGCGACCACCGGCTGCGGCTTGCCGTCGAGGTCGAGCACGAGGGAGGCGTCGGTGTACCACGACGGGACCACCGGCGTGCCCCACCAGTCGCGGCGCTGGTTGTCGTGCACGTCCCAGGTGACGACCGGGTTGTCCGGGTCGCCGGTGTAGTAGTCCTGCGTGTAGATCTCGACGCGGTGCCCGTCGGGGTCGCGCAGGTACAGGTAGAACGCGTTCGAGACGCCGTGCCTGCCGGGGCCGCGTTCGATGTGGTCCGACATCCGCAGCGAGCCGAGTTTGTCGCAAATGGACAGGATGTTGTGCTTCTCGTGCGTGGCGAAGGCGACGTGGTGCATCCGCGGCCCGTCGCCGCCGGTCATCGCGGTGTCGTGCACGGTCGACTTGCGGCGCATCCAAGCCGCGTACGTCGTGCCCTGATCGTCCTGGATGTCTTCGGTGACGCGGAAGTTGAGGTCCTCCATATGCCTCACCGCGAGTGGCACGTCCGGGGTGACCTGGTTGAAGTGGTCGAGCCGGACCAGCGCGCCCGGGATGTGCAGGTCGTAGCGCCAGCTGAGCCGATCGACGTGCTCGACGTCGTGGAAGAACTCGATCGGGAAGCCGAGCGGGTCCTGCACGCGCACCGAGTCGCCGATACCCTTGGTGTAGCCCTCTTCGCGGCGTTCGACCCGGCAGCCCAGCTCCGTGTAGAACGCGACGGCCTTGTCCAGATCCTCCGGCGATCGCACCCGGTAGGAGAACGCCGCGACCGCGGCGACCGGGCCTTGGCGCAGCACGAGGTTGTGGTGGATGAACTCGTCGATCGTGCGGAGGCTGACCGTCGTCTCGTCCTCTTCGGTCACCGTCAGGCCGAGGACGTCGGCGTAGAAGGCGCGCGAACGCGCCAGATCGGTGACGACGAGCTCCATGTACGCGCAGCGCAGGACGTCCGGCGGCGGCGACTTCGGGGTGGGGATCGACTTCATTGCGTCATCCTTTGTGGACGGTGGAGTGGGGTCAGCGCTTGCCGAAGGCGGGGTTGTGCACCTCGCCGAGATTGATGTGCACCGCCTGCTGGTCGGTGTAGAAGTCGATCGAGCGGTAGCCGCCCTCGTGTCCCAGCCCGGACGCCTTGACGCCGCCGAAGGGCGTGCGCAGATCGCGGACGTTGTTCGAGTTGAGCCACACCATCCCGGCCTCGACGGACTGCGCGAAGTTGTGCGCCCGCTTGAGATCGTTGGTCCAGACGTAGGCCGCGAGCCCGTACTTCGTGTTGTTCGCCAGCGCCAGCGCTTCTTCCTCGCTGTCGAACGGCGTGATCGCGACGACCGGGCCGAAGATCTCCTCCTGGAAGATCCGGGCGTCCGGTTTGACGTCGGCGAACACCGTCGGCGCCACGTAGTTACCGGTCGGGAAGCCGTCCGGGCGGCCGCCGCCGGCGACGAGCCTGCCCTCGGTCTTCCCGATCTCGATGTACTTCATGACCTTTTCGTAGTGCTCGGGATGCACCAGCGCGCCGACCTCGGTCGTCGGCTCGCTCGGGTCGCCCACCACGACACGTTTGGCTTGCTCGGCGTAGCGCTCGACGAACTCGTCGTAGATCGCGCGCTCGACCAGGATCCGGCTGCCCGCGGTGCAGCGTTCGCCGTTGAGCGAGAACACGCCGAAGATCGTCGCGTCGATCGCGGTCTCCAGATCGGCGTCGGCGAAGACGATGGCGGGCGACTTGCCGCCCAGTTCCATCGACAGTCCCTTGAGGAACGGAGCCGCGTTCCCGAAGATCAGGCTGCCGGTGCCGCTCTCGCCGGTGAACGAGATCAGCGGGACGTCCGGGTGCTTCACCAGCGCGTCACCGGCCTCCTCGCCGAAGCCGTTGACCAGGTTGAACACGCCCTGCGGCAGCCCGGCTTCTTCGAAGATCTCCGCCCACAGCGAGGCCGAAAGCGGGGTGAACTCCGCGGGCTTGAGCACGACGGTGTTGCCGGTCGCCAGCGCGGGGGCGAGTTTCCACGACTCCAGCATGAACGGCGTGTTCCAGGGCGTGATCAGTCCGGCGACGCCGATCGGCTTGCGGTTGACGTAGTTGACCTGGCGGCCCGGCACCTTGTAGGTGTCGTCGGCCTGCGCGACGATCAGGTCGGCGAAGAACCGGAAGTTCTCCGCCGCCCGGCGCGCCTGGCCCAGCGCCTGCGAGATCGGCAGGCCGGAGTCGAAACTCTCCAGCGCCGCCAGCTTCTTGTCCCGCGCCTCGACGAGATCGGCGACGCGGTTCAGCACGCGCGACCGCTCCCGCGGAAGCAGCTTCGGCCACGGTCCCTCGGTGAACGCCTTGCGCGCGGCGGCGACGGCGCGATCGATGTCGGCCTTCTTGCCGGCGGCGGCCCGGACATAGACCTCGTTGGTCACCGGGTCGATCACGTCGAGAACGGCGCCGTCGGCCGAATCGACGAGCTCGCCGCCGATGTAGTGCCGGATCCGCTCCGGGACACCGTCCGGGATCGGCCGGGGAGTCGTGGTGGTCAAAAGTCCTCCTCAGTCAGCGGTTCGCGCGCTCTCGAGCGTCCAAAAAGGCCTGCATGGTGGCCCAGCGGTGATTGCGCGCGGCGAATTCGATGTCGAGCGGATCGGCTTTCTCGGAGATCAGCCGCAGGATTTCTTCGTGTTCCTCGACCGACCGGTGCGCGCGGTCGGGGACGAACGCGAAGGTCGAGTCACGCAGTCCGGACAGCCGCGTCCAGCCTTGGTGCACGAGCTCGAGGATCTGGGGGTTGGGACAGCATTCGAAGAGCAGCGAGTGGAACTGCTGGTTCAGCGCGGTGAACTCGTGCGCGTCGAAGTGGTCGAGCAGCGCGATCATCCGCTCGTTCACCCGGCGCGCCTTCGCGATGTCCTCTTCGGTCAGTCCCGGCGCGGACAGCGCGGTGGCGACGCCTTCGACCACGCCGAGGGTCTGCATGGCGTGGACGTATTCGTTCTGGTCCACCATCGCCACGCGGGCGCCGACGTTGCGCTCGAAGGTCACGAGCCGTTCGGCCTCCAGCCGCCGGATCGCCTCGCGCACCGGGACGACGCTCATGTCGAGCGCGCCGGCGATCTCGGCGAGGACCAGCCGGTAGCCAGGGCCGTATTCGTGCCGGGCGATCCGCTCACGCAGCCACTCGTAGGCGAGCTCGGACTTGCTGGCCGTCTTCACTGCTTCTTCTGCCATGCCGCATACCTTTCCCGCCACAACGGGTTCAGCGGGAAGAGCCCCTCGATCGGGCGGCCCTGGCCGACCTGTTCGGCGATCCAGGCGTCCTCGTCCTCCTGGACCAGCGTGGCGTCGGCGACCTCTTCGGCCAGGCCCGGCGGGATGACGACCACGCCGTCGTCGTCGCCGACGATGATGTCGCCGGGCAGCACGGTGGCCCCGCCGCAGGCGACCGCGACGTCGGTGTCCCACGGCACGTGCTTGCGGCCGAGGACCGCCGGATGCGGGCCCTGGGAGAACACCGGGAGCCCGGTCGCCGCGACGGCTTCGAAGTCGCGGACCCCGCCGTCGGTGACCACCCCGGCGGCGCCGAGGTACCGCGCCCGCAACGCCAGGATGTCGCCGAGCGTGCCGGACCCCTTGTCACCTCGTGCCTCGATGACGATCACCTCGCCGGTGCCGACCGAGTCGAAGAGGCGTTTCTGCGCGTTGTAGCTGCCGCCGTGGGACTTGAAGAGGTCCTCGCGGTTCGGGACGAAACGCAGGGTCCTCGCCGTGCCGACGATCTTCGAGCCGGCCAGGTTGGGACGCACGGCGTCGATCGCGACGTTGTTCAGCCCGCGCTTGCGCAGCTGGGCGGACAAGCCCGCGACAGGCGCGCGAAGAAGCTTGGAGCGAAGCTCGTCGCTGAGCGCGGGCGGACTCTCTTCCGCCGGCTCATCCGCGGGAGTACCCCAGGCCTCGGCGCGCTGCTTGTCGTCGACTTCGGGCTGGCTGCCGACGTCCGAAAACGACCGGATGCCCTGGGAGACGGTGGTGTGGAGCCGTCCGCTGCTGGTGGAGGTGCCGGGAACGTCCACTTCGACCACCACGACGTCGCCAGGGGAGACCACCGTCGATCCGGCGGGCGTCCCGGTGAGGATGACGTCGCCGGGTTCGAGCGTGAAGTGCTGGGAGAGATCGGAAACGAACTGCCGCAACGGGAAGATCAGCCCGGCCGTGGTGTCCTCCTGCACCAGGTCGCCGTTCACCCAGGTGCGGACGCGCAGCGACGAGGGGTCGACGTCGCGCGCGTCGATGAGACCGGGGCCGAGCGGGGTGTAGCCGTCACCGCCCTTGGACCGGACGTTGGACCCCTTGTCCGCGGTGCGCAGGTCGTAGAGGCCGAAGTCGTTCGCGGCGGTGACCGCGGCGACGTGGTCCCACGCCTCGTCCGGCTTGACCCACCGGGCCGCGGTGCCGATGACCAGCGCGATCTCGCCCTCGAAGGCCAGCAGTTCGGTGCCTGCCGGACGTTCGACCGTGCCCCCGGACGTCCCGACCGAACTCGACGGTTTGAAGAAGTAAGACGGGTTCGCCGGACGCCGCCCGCGCTGCTCGGCGCGTGACGCGTAGCTGAGATGGACGGCGATGATCTTGCCCGGCCGGGTGCCCAGCGGACCGGACCCGCGACCTGATGGCGCCGTTGACTCGTAAGTGCCCATGTTTCCCTGAATCCCTCGACCCTTGCTTCGTATCTAATAACGTATATGATTCTGTGCCACAGTGGCAAGGCGGTCACCGAGTGGCTTTCGCCTCGCCCGAGGATCCCTGCGGGCCGCCACTCGCGTCAGGCCTACGTCAAAGGAGTCAAGGTGTCGAATCCAGCGCAGGATGAGCACACGCCCGGCCGGACCGCCCCGCCGTCTTCCGACCGGCGCCGGGTCGCGTTCGCGACCGTCGTCGGCACCACGGTCGAGTGGTACGACTTCTTCGTCTACGCGTCCGCCGCCGGTCTCGTCTTCGGCAAGCTGTTCTTCTCCGGGCTCGGGGCGAACAGCACCCTCGTCTCCTTCGCCACCGTGGGCGTGAGCTTCCTGTTCCGCCCGCTCGGCGCGTTCCTGGCAGGCCACTTCGGCGACAAGTACGGCCGCCGGGTGGTCCTGGTGCTCACCCTGATCCTGATGGGAGCCGCGACCACGCTGATCGGCGTGCTCCCGACGTTCGACCAGATCGGGGTCCTCGCGCCGGTACTGCTGATCCTGCTGCGGATCCTGCAGGGCGTTTCGGCGGGCGGCGAATGGGGCGGCGCCGTGCTGATGGCCGTCGAGCACGCGCCGTCGAAGCGCCGGGGACTCTTCGGTGCCTCACCGCAGATCGGCGTCCCGCTCGGTCTGCTGCTGGCTTCCGGTGTCCTGGCGCTGACCAATCTGCTCGTTCCCGGCCAGGCGTTCCTCGACTGGGGCTGGCGGATCCCGTTCCTGCTCAGTGTCGGGCTGATCCTGGTGGGTCACTACGTCCGCCGCCGTGTCGAGGAGAGCCCGGTCTTCCGGGAGATCGCCCAACGTCGTGAGCAGACCCGGACGCCGATCATCCAGCTGTTCCGCAAGCACTCCGTGCTCGTCCTGGTGGCCGCGCTGGTGTTCGCGGGCAACAACGCCGTCGGCTACATGACCACCGGTGGTTACATCCAGAACTACGCGACCAATCCGAAGGGCCCGATCGGGCTCGACCGCGGTCCGGTGCTGTGGGCGGTGACCGCGTCGGCGGCGACCTGGCTGATCTCCACGTGGGCGGCGGGCGCGGTGTCCGACCGGATCGGCAGGCGGCGCACCTACGTACTGGGCTGGATCGCGCAACTCGCCGGTGTCGCGGTGCTCTTTCCCCTGGTGGACACCGGGAACGTCGTGCTGCTGGCGCTGGGCCTGATCATCCTCAGCGTCGGGCTCGGGTTCACCTACGGCCAGCAGGCGGCGTTCTACGCGGAGCTGTTCCCCGCGTCGATCCGGTTCTCCGGCGTTTCGATCTCGTACGCGCTCGGCGCGATCCTCGGGGGTGCGTTCGCGCCGACGATCGCCACCGCGCTGGTCGACGCGACAGGTACGTCGGTGTCCGTCGCCGTCTACCTGGCGGGAATGACCGTCGTCGGTCTCATCGCCACCTTGCTGCTGCGTGACCGGTCCGGGATCCCGCTCGGACCGGATCACGAAGCCGAGCAGGCGGTCAGTCCGCTGCGCTTCGGCAAGTAGTCCCGCCGTCCGTGACGCTCACCCGCCGAGGGCGTCACGGACGGCCTTCGCCGCCGCCTTGAGCCGTTTCGCGAGCTCGGCGGGGGCGCGTGTGCTGGACAGATAGACGACTGCCAGCGCCGCGGGGTTGTGGCCGCGCAGGGGGAGCGGCACCGCCACGGCGCTGAGGTTCTCGATCACTTCGCCGTGGCTGTCCGCGTATCCGCGGGCGGCCACTTCTCGTATTCCCTCCGGCCAGTCCTCCTCCGGAAGCTGCGACAGGATCGCCCGGCCGGGGGCGCCGACGGTGAACGGATGCCTGGACCCCGGACGCTGCGCGACGGACGCGACGGCGTGCCGGGGTTCCACGCTGACCAGGGTCACGCATTCTTCGCGGTCCATCACCGCCACGAAACACGTCATGCCGAGTTCGTTCGCGACCTCGGTCAGTTCGGGCAGCGCGGCGGCCTGCAGATCGTGCTTGATCCCCGCCGCGAGCGCCGCCAAACGCGTGCCGAGTTCGAACTTCCCGGCGGGCTCCCGGGTGAGGAGCCCGTGGTCCTCCAGCGTGCGGATGAGCCGGTACGCGATCGACCGGTGGACGCCGAGTCGTTCGGCGATCTGGTCGACGCTGAGCGGTTCTTGGGCGTCGGCAAGGACTTCGAGCACGCGGATGCCTCGGCTCAGCGTTTGGGACGCGCTCGAAGCCTTGCGGGAGTCCGAAACCATCGTATACGATTCATTTCGATAGTTGAACTGGCTGTTCGATTATAGAACAGAAACCGGCAAGGTGGTCGTGATGTCACGTGAGACCAGTTTCTCGCCAGGTTCGAACCTCTACCGGCCGCCCGCGCAGTTCTTCCGGGGCTGCCTCGGCCGCTTCGCGACCGGCGTCGCGGTGGTGACCTTCGATGCCGCCACGAAACGGCACGGCCTGACGGTGAACTCCTTCACCGCGGTCTCGATGGATCCGCCGCTCGTGCTCGTGTCGATCCAGCGCACGGTGAAGAGTCACGACCTGCTCGAAGGCCGCGCGTTCGCGGTCAACGTCCTCGGCGCCGAACAGGAAGCGCTCGCGATGAACTTCGCCGGCCGCCCGAGCCCCGAAGGCGCGCCTGTATGGGTCGAAGGCGGGCACGCGCCGAGGCTCGGCGGCGTGCTCAGCTGGTTCGACTGCACGCCGTGGGCCGCCTACGACGGCGGCGACCACACCCTGTTCCTCGGCGAGGTGCGGGAGTTCGACTACCGCTCCGGCGACGCGCTCGGTTTTGTCGACGGGCGGTTCTCGACGATCCACGAATCCGCACAAGGCCACGAATCCTTGTTCTGACAAGAGAAGGAGCCCGACATGGGAGCCCGCACCGGACAGCAGTACCTCGACAAGCTCAACGCGATGACGCCGGAACTGTACGTCGACGGCGAAAAGGTGACCTCGAAGGTCGCCGAGCACGCGGCCTTCCGCAACAACGCGCTGACCTACGCGAAGCTGTTCGACCTCCAGCACGATCCGGCGCACCGCGACCTCCTGACCTACGAATCGCCGACCACGGGGGAGCGCGTCGGCACCTCGTTCCTGGTGCCGCGCACCGAGGAGGACCTCAAACGCCGTCGTGCCGCTTTCTCCGTGTGGGCGGAGTATTCCAACGGTTTCCTCGGCCGCACCGGCGACTACATGAACTCGTCGCTCACCGCGCTTTCGACCGCGAAGAAGTTCTTCTCCCAGGCTGATCCCGTCTTCGGCGAGCGCATCGAGAAGTACTACGAGATGGCGCGTGAGAACGATCTTCTCGCGACGCACACCTTGATTCCGCCGCAGGTCAACCGTTCGGTGTCCGGGAGCCAGCAGGGCGGCGGCAACCTTTCGGCGAAGGTGGTCGAGGAGCGGGAGGACGGCATCGTCGTCCGCGGTGCCCGGATGCTCGCCACGATCGCGCCGATCGCCGACGAACTCCTGGTGTTCCCGTCGACCGTCCTGCGCGGCACCCCCGAGGACGCCCCGTACTCCTACGCCTTCGCCGTCCCGAACGATGCTCCCGGGCTGAAGTACTTCTGCCGCGCCGGGCTCGACCACGGCCGCTCGACCTTCGACGAACCGCTCGCCTCCCGGTTCGAGGAGATGGACGCGGTCGTGGTGTTCGACGACGTGTTCGTCCCGAACGAGCGGGTCTTCCTGCTGGGGCATCCGGAACTGTGCAACGCCTGGTACTCCGAGACCGGGGCCGGTGCGCTCATGACCCACCAGGTCGTCACCCGCACACTGGCCAAGACCGAGTTCTACCTCGGCCTCGCCAGCGAGATCGCCGCCGCGATCGGCATCGGCGGCTTCCAGCACATCCAGCAGGACCTGTCGGAGCTGATCTCCTACGTCGAGATCGAGAAAGCCGTGCTGCGCGCGGCGGAAGCCGACGGCAAGCTGAGTGAGGACGGCGTCTTCCTGCCCAAGTGGGAAGTCCTCAACGCTGCCCGGAACTGGTACCCCACCAAGGTTTCGCCGCGGCTGACCGAGATCATCCGCAAGTTCTCCGCGTCCGGTCTCATGGCCCTGCCGGGTGAAGCGGACTTCGAGGCGGACGGGCGCCCCGACATCGACGTCTACCTCCAGTCGGCCACCCTGCCCGCCAAGGACCGCGCGCGACTGTTCAAGCTGGCGTTCGACGCGTCTGTGTCTAGCTTCGCCGGGCGGGAGACGCTGTACGAGTACTTCTTCTTCGGCGACCCGGTGCGGATGGCGGGCGCCCAGGTGAACGCGTACCCGCGGGAGGCGCTGCGGGAACGGGTGCGGGAGCTGCTCGCCCGCGACGAGGGGTAGAGACGAACCATGATGCCGCCTCCGAGCCGCCCGGAGGCGGCATTTCCCCGGTGCGGATTCCGGTGATCGGCGGGGTTGTTTTCGCGGTTTCGCCCGGTCGCGGGAAGAGTACCGATTTACGCCCATGATGTGTCCTGTATTTGTCCAATACTCCGTCATCACGAACCGGTGAGCTCGTTACGACGTTCGAGCTAATCTCCCCATTGACCGTTCAAGTCGGCCATATCGGTGCGCAAAAATCCAGGTGCCCTGATCGGCGACGGCGAGGACGAGGTGGCAGGGGGAGTCATGATCGAAACCATGCGGTGCGAGGGTGCGGATTTCTGTGCGGAGTTGTCGGGTTCGGATGACACTTCCTTCGCCCGTTTCTACGAAGGGGATCCACCGACCCGGGCAATATATGCGACGAAAAATCTGACATTGCTGGCGGATATGTCACCACTCGTTCCCGGGCATCTTCTGTTGTTGCCTAAAATCCACCACTTGTCGTTCGCTCAGGTACTTTCCTCGCACAGTGACGAGTTGCAGGACTTCGTGGGCCGCCTGGTTCCGCTGTACCGGGAGACCTTCGGCGAGCCGTTGATCATGGAGCACGGATCGAGCGCGGGGCAGGAGAGTCATGCCTGTATCACGCACGCTCATCTGCACTTTCTTCCCGTCGACGGCGAAATCGTGGACAAACTCTTGATCGAGGACGACCTGCCCTACCGGGAGCTCGGAGCATTCGGTGAACTTGCGCTGCCTCCGTGGCCGGGTTCCGCGTATTTTCTCCGTACTTACAAGGGTAAGAACCGGGTGTACCTGCCGACCGGGCGGCAGAAAAGACAGTATCTGCGCTCGGTCGTCGGAGCGGTGTTGTCGATCGAGGACCCAGAATGGGACTACGCGGTCGTGATGCGCAAGGACTCACTTCGTCAAACGATGCGCATGGTCGATTCTTGGCGAAGGAGGCTGTCCTGTGGTGAGTGAGAAATTCTCGGACGAGCCTAAGCGGCTGGCCGAGACGATAGTGCCGCTGTTCGACCATCAGGCCGGCGAGTTCGTCCCGGTGTCCTCTTCGAACGGCGACCGGGTGGAGCTGACAGCGGGGGCCGACGCTCAGGACGACTGTGCCGTGTTCCGGCTGGTCGGAAGTCACGATCTCGTGGTGGGCAGCGACTACGTCCGGGGCCCCAAGTTCAGGTTGTACGAGATGGGTCACCTCGACGAATACGACCTCGGGTACTACCTGGTCGCGGCGAACCTCAGTGATATCGCGGCGATGGGTGCGAAGCCGATCGGCCTGCTTTCCGTCGTCCGGTACCCGCCGGACATGGACGACGCGCTTTTCGGATTCGTCATGAAGGGCATTCGTGACGCTTGTGCCGTGTTCGGTTGTCTGAACGTGGGCGGCGACATCGGCGGGGCGGAGCGGCTGATCCTCTCGGCGTCGGCGCTGGGGGTGTGCCCGGCGGGCGGTGCTCTCCTTCGCTCCGGGGCGAAACCCGGCGACGTCGTGTGTTTGACGGCCCCGACCGGTCCCGCCGGGGCCGCGATGGCCTACCTGCGCGCCGGTTCGACGGATCCGGCCATCGAAAGCGTGCTCCCGTCCTTGCTCGCGAGCTGGAAGCGTCCGATGGCGAGGGTGGACGAAGGCCTCGTGCTCGGGGCTAGCGGGGCTGTCACGAGCTGTCAGGACACGTCCGACGGACTCAAAGCGACGCTGGAGAGCATCGCCGAACTGAGCGGTGTCGGAATCGTCGTCGACGAAAAGGCCGTACCGGTCCCTGAAGCGGTCGCGGCGGTGGGTGCACACGTCGGAGCGGATCCACTCGGTCTGGTCATGGGGGATTCGGTCGATTTCGAACTCGTCTTCACGATTCCGCGGTCGCGGGTAGACGAACTCGCCGAGTCGGTGGACTTCCATCGGATCGGCGCCGTCACCGCGGACCGGGGAGTGGTCTTGGCGCGTCCGGACGGCAGTCGTACGACCCTGCCCGGCAAGGCATGGCGCCATCAGAGTGGCGATCGAAGAGCATGAGACGGGTGACCGCCAGGGCAGCGGACAAGGCCGTTCTGCTGTCAGCGACGTTGTTCCTGGCGGGCAAGGCGTACAACGTGCCCTCCAAAGCCTTGTGGGACGGTGTCCTGCACGACCGCCAGTACCTGCTGCTGGTGACTCTCGCCGTGGCGGGGGTTTTCGGCGCGTTGACACCGTTCGAGAGCTGGCAGGGCCGTTCGTTCGTGGACCGGAACGTGCTGATGCGCCGAAGGGTCCTTTCCACTTTCGGCAAGCTGCTCGAAATGAGCGCGAAGATCGAGCCGCCATTGGATACGGGAGATCTGGCACTTCATGTGTGGCGGCGCAGGCGGACGTGGCGGCATCCGATACACGGTGTGCTGAAACGACTTTCGACTTATCGGATGTCTTCCTATCCCGAGACGCGGAAGTTCGCCCCCACCCGTGGTGTCGGCGTGGTGGGACTCTGCTGGCTCCGTGATCGCGAGATCCAGTTCGACGTCGAGCCCTTGACGGAGGAACTTGAGGACCAGGCGAAGTTCGATCAGTACGTGAAGCGGAACGGATCAGAATCGGTGATGAACCTCTCCTGGGAGATGTTCAATGACCTCAAACATCGGGCCGCGCTCTTCGCCACGCCCATCAGGAACAGCCGCGGCCGCTTCGTCGGCTGCATCAGTGTCGACGCGAGCCGCGGCTACGGCGCGCTGGACAAACGTGAGCTGCTCGCCGAGATGACGAAACTGGGCTTGGACATCCGGAGTGAGGATTTCGAGTGCACCTGAACGACGAGAGCCTGCGTGCGGTGGTGTCGAGCACCCGCCGGACCTATGACGAGAGTGCCGAGGCCTACGTGAGAACCACCGACACGCTCGACAAGTTCCCGGGTCTGGATCGCGAACTCGACCGGTTCTTCGATGCACTGCCCGGTGCTTCCGTGCTGGACCTGGGATGTGGCTCCGGTCGTGACTCGGACTACCTGATCCGGCGGGGCGCGACCGTGGTCGCGGGCGACCTCAGTGCGGTCATGCTGCGGACCACCCGCGATCGGTGCGCGGTGGCCGGCGTGGTTCAGCTGGATCTGTTGGCCATGCCCTTGGCCGGCGGTGTGTTCGACGGAGTCTGGGCCTGCGCGAGTCTGCTCCATGTGCCGCGGTCGGCTCATCTCGCAGCCTTCGTCGAGATTCATCGCGTGCTCGCCAAAGGCGGCGTGGCCGCGATCAGCCTCAAAGAGGGTGATGGGGAAGGCTGGATCGGGGACCCGCGGATGTCGTCACCGCGTTGGTTCTCGCCGCGCAGACCCGAAGCCGTGGTCCGTGAACTCGGCACCGCCGGTTTCGCGTCCGCCCGCGTGTTCCCGAGCGGGCGCGGTACCTGGTTCGTCGTGGAGGCGACGAAGACCTAGGAATTCCACTCGTCCGGGTTCGTCCCGGGCAGGACATGCCGGATGCCACCGCGGGGATCGGCCACGTCGCCGTGATGACGGGGGATCAGGTGGATGTGCAGATGGTCGACGGTGCGACCCGCGGCCGGTCTTTCGTTCACGCCGATGGTGTAGCCGTCAGGCCGGAATTTCTCGTCGAGTGTCCGACGGGCTTCTTTCAGCAGTTCGTAGGCTTCGGTGAGCTCGCTGGGAGTGAGATCGAAGAAGGATTCGACGTGCCGCTTCGGCACGACTTCGACATGGCCTTCCGCAGCGGGGAAGTTGTCCCAGCGTACGTAGATTTCCTTGCCGTCGAGCATCAGCTTGGTGACTTCGGGGTCGTGTATCTGACAAAAGAGGCATTTGCCGGAGACCGGCTCGGCTTCGGTATTCGCCGCCAGTGCCGACTCCATCATTGATACTCCTTGTCATTGATCGATCACTTGAAGTCATAATCAGGACAACTTAGCCTCGTCGCAGACGAAGCAGAAGCTTACTCGCACTAATGGTTGAGCTCTAAGCCACGGCTCCGGCATGTCGAGGACATGCGATCGAGTACCTGCTCGACGGTGAGATCGGAGGTGTCGATCGTGAGGGCATCGGCGGCGGGGAGCAGTGGCGATGTCTTGCGGGACATATCCGCGTCATCTCGGCGAGTCACGTCCCGGAGCACGTTTTCGTAGGACTCTGCCCGTTCCTGGGTGAGTCGACGCATCGCCCTCACTTCGGGTGTCGCGGTCAGGTAGAACTTGACCGCGGCCCTCGGAAAGACAGTCGTGCCGATGTCGCGGCCTTCGATGACACAGTGGTCGTGCGTGGTGGCCCAAAGCCTGATGAGGCTGGTCACCCGCTGCCGGACGTCCGCGATCCTGGCGACCGCGGAAACGGCGACGTTGACAGGAGTCCTCCTCAGTGCGGCGGAAGCATAACGTTCGGACGTCAGGAGGCTGGTGGAACGGCTCTCTTCGATCAACTCGTCGCAGAGACCGGTGATTTCGGGGGCGTTGTCCACCGGGATTTCCCGTTGCAGCGCCTCGAAGGCGATGATGCGGTAGGTTCGACCGCTTTCGAGATAACGCAGGCCGAAGGTCTTGGCCAGTGCCAGGCAAGTGGTGGTCTTGCCTGCGGCAGCGGGCCCGTCCACTGCGACGACCGTGCCGAAAAGTGGTCCAGACATGCTTCTTTCCTTGTGGGGTAGGCAATCTGTGGAAAACGGGAAGTGGGCAGGGCGCAAATGCTAGCAGTGGGACGCCGTGTCGTGGCATCGTGCTCGGTACCGCCCCGGAGCTGCGAAAACTCCGGATATGTTGCTGTGTCAGGGATTGTTCCTCCCTGTGGTGGAGGTGGAGGCGGCCGTTTGGCGACGCTCCGCCAGATCCAGTCACTCGTACGGGCGTATCGGGGCTTCCCTTATGGCTGAAGCGTAGTCGAACTCTTTCCGGGCAACGAAAAGAGTGGTGCGGCGGTCACGACGGTCGACGCCGATGTGCGCACGGGCAAGAGCGGGTCGAGGTATCGCACTATCGTGTCGCCGACGTAACCATTGGTGGCGTACGTCTCCTTGTGTCGTTGTTGATTTCGCGAATGTTGCAAGCAGGTGGAAAATCCGCACGGCTGTAACAAATGTGGAGTCTTTGCGACTTATGTGGCCCACATCGCGCCGGTGGCCCCTCGTGAGCACGTCTCGGCGCGGAAGGCGGGGAGACGTGCGGCGGAGACACGCCCGGGATCCCATCAACTTGATTCATTCCAGAAAATGGGCCAGACTGCGGCCGTGCCCACGACCCCGGACTTCGAGCGGATGCTGCGCGGGGCCTCCCTGCGCGTGACGCGTCCCAGGGTGGCCGTGCTGACCGCGGTACGCGACCACCCGCACGCCGACACCGACTCGATCATCGGTGCGGTGCGTTCGGAGCTCGGCGAGGTCTCTCACCAGGCCATCTACGACGTGTTGCGGGCACTGACCGCCGCGCGTCTCGTCCGGCGGATCCAGCCGTCGGGGTCCGTGGCACGCTATGAGTCCCGGGTCGGGGACAACCACCACCACGTCGTCTGCCGATCATGTGGTGTCATCGCCGACGTCGACTGCGCTGTCGGTCCCGCACCCTGTTTGAGCGCGTCGGACGACCACGGCTTCGTGATCGAAGAGGCCGAGGTCATCTACTGGGGCCTTTGTCCCGACTGTGCTATCGAAACCCGCGCTACCGAACCCCGTTCCTGAGCCCTGCAAGCCCTGATCCTCGGAAGGATTCCCGTGTCTGACAGCCCGGACGCCGTCGTCGGCGAAATGAACGAAGAGAGCGCGGGCGGCTGCCCCGTCTCGGCGGGGCGACGCAACCACCCCACCGAAGGCGCGGGCAACCGCGACTGGTGGCCGAACCAGCTCAACCTGAAGATCCTCCGGAAGCACACCGCCGCTTCCGACCCGATGGACGCCGGGTTCGACTACGCCGCCGAGTTCAAGACCGTCGACCTCGGCGAACTCGCCAAGGACGTCGACGCCGTCCTCACCACTTCGCAGGAGTGGTGGCCCGCGGACTTCGGCCACTACGGCGGCCTCATGATCCGTATGGCGTGGCACAGCGCGGGCACGTACCGCATCGAGGACGGCCGCGGTGGCGCCGGCGCCGGCATGCAGCGCTTCGCCCCGCTCAACAGCTGGCCGGACAACGGCAACCTGGACAAGGCCCGCCGTCTGCTCTGGCCGGTCAAGAAGAAGTACGGCCGCAAGATCTCGTGGGCCGACCTGATGATCTTCACCGGCAACCGCGCCCTGGAGACGATGGGCTTCAAGACCTTCGGCTTCGCCGGTGGCCGCGCGGACGTCTGGGAGCCGGACGAGGACGTGTACTGGGGTCCCGAGCGCACGTGGCTCGGCGACGAGCGCTACAGCGGTGACCGTCAGCTCGAGGGCCCGCTGGCCGCCGTGCAGATGGGCCTCATCTACGTGAACCCGGAAGGCCCGAACGGCAACCCGGACCCGCTGGCCGCGGCCCGCGACATCCGCGAGACCTTCCGCCGCATGGCGATGAACGACGAGGAGACCGTCGCGCTGATCGCCGGCGGCCACACCTTCGGCAAGGCGCACGGCGCGGCGAACCCCGACGAGCACGTCGGTGCCGAGCCCGAGGGCGCTTCGATCGAGGAGCAGGGCCTCGGCTGGAAGAACTCCTTCGGCAGCGGCAAGGGCCGCGACGCCATCACCAGTGGTCTCGAGACCACCTGGACCTCCACACCGACCCAGTGGAGCCACGGCTTCTTCCAGAACCTGTTCGGCTACGAGTGGGAGCTGACCAAGAGCCCCGCCGGCGCCCACCAGTGGCAGCCGAAGGACGGCGCGGGCGCGAACACCGTGCCCGACCCCGAGTCCGGTGAACTCAAGCGCCCGCCGACGATGCTCACCACCGACCTGGCGCTGCGGTTCGACCCGATCTACGAGCCGATCTCGCGCCGGTTCCTGGACAACCCGGACGAGTTCGCGGACGCCTTCGCCCGCGCCTGGTTCAAGCTGACCCACCGCGACATGGGCCCGATCCAGCGTTACCTCGGCCCGCAGGTGCCGCAGGAGACGCTGATCTGGCAGGACCCGGTGCCTGCCGTCGACCACGAGCTGATCGACGACGCGGACATCGCCTCCCTCAAGGAGAAGCTGCTCGCTTCGGGCCTGTCGGTCTCGCAGCTGGTCTCCACCGCGTGGGCGTCGGCCTCGACCTTCCGCGCCAGCGACAAGCGTGGTGGCGCCAACGGTGCCCGCATCCGCCTCGAGCCGCAGCGCGACTGGGAGGTCAACGACCCGCAGACGCTCGCTCAGGTGCTGCAGACCCTGGAAGGTGTCCAGGAGTCCTTCAACGGCGCCCAGACCGGCGGCAAGAAGGTCTCGCTGGCCGACCTGATCGTCCTGGGCGGCGTCGCGGCCGTCGAGAAGGCCGCCAAGGACGGCGGTCACGACGTGACCGTGCCGTTCACCCCGGGCCGCACCGACGCGACGCAGGAACAGACCGACGTCGAGTCGTTCGCCCCGCTGGAGCCGGCCATCGACGGTTTCCGCAACTACCGCGGCAAGGGCCACCGTCTCCCGACGGAGTACCTGCTCATCGACCGCGCGAACCTGCTGGACCTGAGCGCGCCCGAGCTGACCGTCCTCGTCGGCGGCCTGCGTGTCCTCGGCGCCAACGTCCAGGACTCGAAGCACGGCGTCCTCACCGAGAAGCCGGGGTCGCTGACCAACGACTTCTTCGCGAACCTGCTCGACATGGGCGTGCGGTGGACCGCGGCGAACGGCGACGGGGAGACCTTCGAAGGCCGCGACTCCGCGTCCGGCGAGGTCAAGTGGACCGGTACCCGGGCCGACCTCGTGTTCGGGTCCAACTCCGAGCTTCGCGCGGTGGCGGAGGTCTACGCCAGCGACGACGCCAAGGAGAAGTTCGTCCGCGACTTCGTGGCGGCGTGGGACAAGGTCATGAACCTCGACCGGTACGACGTGGCGTGATCCGAGCCTGAACCTCGGCTTGACACCGGGCCGGCCGCACTTCGCGGCCGGCCCGGCCTGCTTTCACGGCGTCACACGTTCGGCGTAGTCGAAAAGCACAAGCCCGGAATGATGGATAGCACTGGATGTGAAGGCCCCGCTGACGGACGATTTCGCTGCCGACGTACCACCGAACGCCTGGGAGCGAGTCGCATGAAGAACGAAACCACCGAAAACCTCCGTCTGCTCTTCTCCGGCCTCGGGATCGACACCGCGAGGGCGGGCGGCGAGGTCGACCTCGTGATCGACCGCTTCGACAACTGGACCAACAAGGCGCGCGTGGACGCTTTCAGATGCTTCACCGGCGCTTGCTGCGTCGTGCCACCCCTGGCCGAAGCCAAGTGACTCGCTGATCACCGGCCGGTCGGCGGCGGGATCGGCGCTCCGGCGCAGGACCCGTCGCCGGCTTTGCCGGTCGAGAAGAACTCGACGGCCTTGCTCGCGCAGAGGAGCGAGGACAGCGAACCGTGGTGGTCGTCCTCGACGGTGAGCAGGGAGCCGCCGATCCGCTCGTGCCTGGCCACCGCCCAGTCGATCGGGGTCACCGGTTCGCAGGTGTGCCCGACCAGTTGCAGCGGACTGGTCCCCGGCGTGAAGGTCCACGGCTGGACCGGCAACGGCCGGCCCGCGCGGACTCGGTCGAGCCTGCGCTGCCAGATCGTCTCGAAATCGCGAGGGCCTTCGGAGGCGTGCAGAGGATCGCCGTCTGCTGGAAGGTGTTGTACCCGTTCGGGTCCACGTCCCAGCCGAAGCCGCGACCCTGCCCTGCCGCGGGTTTCGAAGCGAAGGTCCCGCAGGGTCGCGAGTGCGTTGGCGGCGTTCGCCCACTCGCGGCGCGGACCGGACAGGTAGTTCGTCACCGTCTCGCCGTGTTCGTCGCGTCGTCCATCGCGCCGACGTCGAAGATCGGCGCCATGACCGAGTCCAGCAGCATGCGGTCCACCCGGGAGTCGAACGCGGTGCGGTAGGCGGCGCCGAGCGCGGTGCCCCAGAAGACCCCGTAGAAGCCGATCTTCTCCTCGCTCAGCGCTTCCCGGATCCGGTCCATGTCGCGAGCGACGTTCTCGGTGGTCAGGTTGCGGACGAACTCGGGGTGGGCGGCGACGCAGCGCTGGTTCACCTTCGCGTCCCGTTCGAACACGAACCGGGCCTTTTCCTTGTCCGGCAAGGAAGCCAGAGGTTCGGCGTCGTCACCGGGAAGCGATGGGCAAGCGACGTTCGCGCTGTAGTCGACGCCGCGTGGATCGAAGCCGATCAGATCGTGATCCACGCCGATCCCGGCGGCCTTGCTGTCGGTGATCCACCGTGGCTCATGGATCCCGGATTGGCCGGGGCCGCCGGGATTCAGCAGTACGACGCCCTTTCTCCGGGCGGGATCGGTCGCTTTCTGCCGCGAGAGCGCGATGTCGATCTTCCGGCCGTCCGGCATGGGCGGTTTCTCCAAGGCTCGACGGCGGGGCTTCGTCGGCCTCGCCGCGCGCCCCGTCCGTCCACATCGGCCGATCGGCCGTTGGTTCAGACCTCGCCCGACGCCAGAAGATTCAGCAGTTCGGCGTGCCCGGCCTGCGTGATCAGGCTGGCCGCGTCGAAGTAGACGCGCTCGTTGGTGATCCTGTCCCCGTCGAAGAAGAACACCGCGATGATCGGCACGCGGAACGCCTTGCCGGTGGGCGGGCGGCCGTAGAACTCGCCGAGGTTGGTGCCGAGCAGGTCGAACTCGACGATGACCGACTCGTCGGCGAAGTGGTAGCGGACGTTGTCGTGCCGCTGATCCGGGAAGGCCGTGCGGGTCATGCGGTAGTAGCCCATGACCTCCTCGTCGCCGTCGAAGATCTGCCCCGTCGCCATGATCTCGTAGTGCGGGTGGCCGTTGAAGGTGCCCAGCGTGCGGTCGAATTCCTGGGTCACCTCCGTGTCCATGTGCTCTTCGATGATCTTGTGGCGGCGCTCGCGCAGGTCTTCGCTGATCACTGGTCCTCCGGGTCGTTGCTGGTGGCGATCCGGAGCCTACTGCCCGGGGAAGTCGCGTTGGTCGTGAGTGGTAAGTGCCGTTCTAACGACACTTACCACTCACGACCAACTGCACCGTGCGCCAGGTCAGCCGCAGGAAAGGCTGCCGGCGCGGAGCGCGTGGTCGCCCTCGTTCCCGTCGTCCGCCCAGACCACTTGCTTGCTCCCGGAGGCGCAGGTGGGCGAGATGGCGAAACCTTCGTTGTTGTAGTCCGGCATCGCGCTCGGACGGTTGTAGGTGGCGGTCGCGGCGAACTTGCCCTGCGCGTTGACGGCGAGCGTCGTCAGGTTGCCGCTGCAGTTGTCGTCACAGACCGCCCACAGCTTGCTGGTCGAAGCCTCGTACTCGAGCTCCATGATCGAGTCGAGTCCACTCGCGAAACTCGCGACGCGCGTGTACTTCCCACCCGCCTGGTCGAGGGCGTAGGCGTAGATCATCCCGTTGCTCTCGAGGCCGACGAGGTAGAGGCCGGTGCCGTGGCCGGGGTAGGTGCTCGGGTTGTACGGAGCCTTCGTGCGCTCGTCCACGAACCCCTTCGCGGTGAGGGCGCTGTCCGGGATCCACGAGACGGCTTCGAGCCCGTCGTTGGCCGAGACCTTCGGCAGGTCCGCCGTCAGATCCCACTCGGCCTTGGCGGTGAGGGTCTTGGCCGAACCGGAGACGTCGTACCGGAGCACCTTGAGCGCGCTCTTCTTGTCGTTGTCGCCGTCGCGTTCGGTGGCCGCGACCACGCCGTCCGGAGTGGCCACGACGGCTTCGGCGTCCGGGTCGCCCTTGCCGCTTCGGTAGCGCAGCGCCTTGCCGGACGACCAGCCGTTGGCCGTGTCCGGCTTCCACTTCGTGCCGTTGCGCACGAGGCGGTAGAGCGTGCCGGGTCCGTTCTTCACTGCCCACAGGACGTTGGCGCCTTCGAAGGACAGACCGCTCATGTTGCCGCCGAGGACGTTCGAGTCGTCGGCGTTCGACACGGCTGAACCGCCTGGCCAGGGCTCGTTGGCCGTGGTGCTCGCGGTGGCTGTCGTCGCGGGCAGGACCAGCAGGGCCGCGGCGACGGTGGCCACGGCTGCGGGGCGGATCCGGCGAGGTGATCGGGGCATTCGCGCTCCTTCGGGGCGGACGAAGTGGATCGCGGCGGTCGTCACAAGTTAAGTAAGTTTCCTTACAAATACAAGATATCGCCAAGTTCTCACGAAGTGAAGCAACGGCGGGTTTACAAATGGTGTCCACTTGTCAAACCGGGTGTACATCGCCTACAGTTTTGTAAACCCAGCCAACGGAGGAGGGTGCGATGAGCGAGTTGACGGGCACGATCCCGGCGGGCTCGACCGACCGGTGGACCGATCGCAAGCGATATCTCTGGCTGATCGGCCTGGTGGTGCCCTCGCTCGCGTTCCTGGCCATCGGGCTGCACGCGGCCACCGGCTGGGGTGTGTGGTTCTGGATCGGGCCGATCGTGATCCTGGTGGTCGTGCCGCTGATCGACCTGGTCGCCGGGCTGGACCGGGACAACCCGCCGGACGACGTCATCGAACGGCTGGAGAAGGATCGCTACTACCGGTGGATCACCTTCGCGTTCCTGCCCATCCAGTACGCGGGTTTCGTGGCCGCGTTCTGGCTGATCTCCCGCGGTGAACTGTCCGTTGTGGACAAGATCGGCCTGGCGATCTCGATCGGCTGCATCGGCGGCATCGGCATCAACACCGCGCACGAACTCGGGCACAAGAAGGAGAGTCACGAACGCTGGCTGTCGAAGATCGCGCTGGCGCAGAGCTTCTACGGCCACTTCTACATCGAGCACAACCGCGGCCACCACGTCCGGGTGGCGACCCCGGAAGACCCGGCCAGCAGCCGGGTGGGGGAGAGCTTCTACCGATTCTGGCCGCGCACGGTGTTCGGTTCGCTGAAGTCCGCGTGGGCCCTGGAGCGCAAGCGGTACGCCCGGCGCGACAGGCATCCGTTCCGGATCGGCAACGACGTGCTCAACGCCTGGCTGATGTCGGCGGTGCTGTGGGCGGCGATGACCGTGTGGCTGGGCCCGGGAATCCTGCCGTACCTGGTGATCCAGGCCGTGATCGGGTTCTCGCTGCTGGAGGTCGTGAACTACATGGAGCACTACGGCATGCGGCGGCAGAAAGTCGGCCCGCCGAACCGGCGCCGGTACGAACGGGTGGATCCCAGCCACAGCTGGAACTCCAACAACATCGCCACCAACGTCCTGCTGTACCACCTGCAGCGGCACAGTGATCACCACGCCAACCCGACCCGCCGCTACCAGACGCTGCGCGATTTCGCGGAATCGCCGGCCCTGCCGACGGGGTACGCCGGGATGATCGTGCTGGCGCTGTTCCCGCCGGTCTGGCGCCGCGTGATGGACCCGCGGGTGCTCGCGCACTTCGACGGCGACCTCTCCCGCGCCAACATCCAGCCGTCGAAGCGGGGCAAAGTCCTGGCACGCTACGGAACCCGTGTCACGGCGACGTCCGAGGTCACCGACGACACGCACGGCGACGCGACCGAGGGCGGGATGTGCCCGGGCTGCGGCTACGTCTACGACGAGAAACTCGGCGACCCGCGGGAGGGTTTCGCCGCCGGAACGCCGTGGTCGGCGATCCCGGATTCGTGGTGCTGTCCGGATTGCGGCGTGCGGGAGAAGGTCGATTTCGTGGCACCGGGAAGGGTCGGAGCATGATGAAGATCGAGGCGGACCGCGCGAAATGCGACGGGCTGGGTATGTGCGAAGCGATGGCGCCCGACTTCTTCGAGGTCGGTGACGACGGCACGGTCGTGGTGCTCGACGAACTGCCCGGCGAGGAATACCGGCAGGACCTGTCGGCCGCCGTCGACGCTTGCCCCGTCCTCGCCCTGAAGCTGCGGGACTGACCATGACGCTGGTCGTCGTGGGCGCGTCACTGGCCGGATTGCGTGCGGTGGAGGCCGCGCGCCGGGACGGGTACCGAGGGCGGATGGTGCTGATCGGAGCCGAGGAGCATCCGCCCTACGACCGGCTTCCGCTGTCGAAAGCGTTCCTCGACGCGGAAGGTCCGGGGCGGATCGAACCGTTCCACGGTGCGGCCGCGTTGCGCGACGAACTCGGCGTCGAACTGATGCTCGGCGCGCCCGCGGACGGGCTCGACGCCGCCGCCCGCGAGGTATCGGTGGCGGGGACGGCCGTTCCGTATGAGGCACTGGTGATCGCGACAGGCGCGACCGCGCGACGGCTGCCCGGAAGCGAGGGGCTCGCCGGGGTCCACACGCTGAGGACCGCGGAGGACGCCCTGGCCGTCCGGGCCGCGCTCGACAGCGGGGCGCGGACTGTCGTGATCGGGGCGGGTTTCATCGGCTCGGAGGTCGCCGCCGCGGCCCGGAAGCGCGGGCTTCCGTCGACGATCGTCGAGGCTCTCGACGTGCCGCTCACCCGATCCGTCGGGGCCGAGGCCGGCGCGGTGTGCGCTTCGCTGCACCGGGAGGCGGGCACGGAGCTGCGGTTGTCCACGACGGTCACCGGCCTGGAATCCGAAGGCGGCGTGGTGACCGGTGTCCGGCTTTCGTCCGGCGAGGTGCTGCCCGCGGACCTGGTCGTCGCCGGTATCGGCGTCGTCCCGGCCACCGGCTGGCTGGCCGGGAGCGGGGTCCCGCTGCACGAACGCGACGGCGGCGTGGTGTGCGACGCGACGCTCGCGACCGGAGTGCCCGGCGTGTACGCCGCCGGGGATGTCGCCCACGCCGAGAACCCGCTGTTCGACGGCGAACTGATGCGGCTGGAGCACTGGACGAACGCCGCGGAGCAGGGTGCCGCTGCCGCTCGTCACGCCCTGGCACCGCAGGCGGCTCGTGCGCTGGCGCCGGTGCCGTACTTCTGGTCGGACTGGTACGACCACCGGATCCAGTTCGTCGGCACCCCGCACGCGGACGAGGTGGTGACCGCGGTCCCGGCTTCCGGCGGCTTCACGGCGCTGTACCGGCGCGGGGACCGGATCGTCGGCGCGCTCACCATCGACCGGCCGCGCGAGATCATGAAGTACCGCCGCCACATCGCGGGGCGGGCGCCGTGGCCCGAGGCGCTGGCGTTCGCCGAGGCGTCGGCTGCCTAGAATGACGATCATGAGCGAGGCACCCTCAGCCGCGGCCACGGGTGGCCCGTACCGGCAGCCGATCGTCGCGTCGGCGATCGAGCTGACCGTGCGTTCGGGCTGGTCCTCGGTGACGATGAGCAAACTCGCGGAGATCGTCGGCGTCAGCCGCCAGACCGTCTACAACGAACTCGGCTCGAAGACCCAGCTGGCCGAAGCGATGATCTCGCACGAGCTCGCCCGGTTCCTCTCGGTCGTCCGTGACGCTTTCGAACGGCATCCCGAAGACCTCGTCGAGGCGATCCACGACGCCGTCCGAGGCGTTCTCGAACTCGCCGACGACAACCTTCTGCTGCGCAGCATCGTCTCGGCCACCCACGGCGCCGACACCGAACTGCTGCCACTGCTGACGGTCCGGGCGGGCAGCCTCCTGGGCGAAGCGACGATCATGCTGCGCGGCCGTGTCCGCGTCTACGGTCCGCCGTTGGACGGCGAGCAACTCGACGTCGCCATCGACGTCGTGGTCCGGACGGTGCTGAGCCACATCATGCAACCGTCGGACACCCCGGCGCGCACGGCCGACGCGCTGGCGTGGATGGCTTCGCGGGTGCTCGGCGCGAGCACGAGCCGCTCACTGCGGCATCCATCGCGGGATTAGGCCCGCTGTCTCCGCCGGGCTCAGGTGGGTGTTGTCGACGCGCAGGTGACCCCAGACGTTCGTGTAGACGAGCCCCGGCAGGTCCGCGTCGGCCGCCTCTTCGATGACCCGGCGGCGGAATTCGTTGACGAGTCTGCCGGACGGCGGCGAGCCGAACGGGAAGATGCCGAGCACCGGCTCGACGGCCATGTGGTTGTGGAACAGCTTGAACCCGGTGAGGTGGCCTCGCCGCCCTCGTCGCCCCGACCGGGTGGACGGCACGCGTGATCCGATGGACGACACGCGTGATGGGCGGCACGACACGCGTGCGGGCAGGCCCTCGCACCCTGCCAAGTGACGCGGGCGGAACTGTCGGTCCCGTATGCGAAGCTCCACCGATGATCGTTGTGTTCGATGCCGAACTCTGGGTCTGGGACGCCCGCCGTGGGGAGACCTGGACCTTCGTGAGCCTGCCTCAGGACGTTTCCGAGGAGATCCGTGAGATCACCGACGGGCCGCGACGCGGGTTCGGGGCGGTCCGCGTCCAGGTCGGTATCGGCGGAAGCGAATGGACGACTTCGATCTTCCCGGACTCGAAACGCGGCGTGTACGTGTTGCCGGTCAAGAAGGCTGTCCGCAAGGCCGAAGGAATCGAGGAAGGTGATGTAGCGAAGGTGACCGTCGAGCTGGTCGACCTCTGACCGTCAGAGCAGGCGCTGACCGAGTGGGGTCGTCAGGTAGAGGACGTTGCGGCCGGAGCGTTCCCGCGCGACCAGACCGCTGTCCCGCAGGACCTTGAGGTGCTGGGAGACGGCGCTCGGTGTCACGCCGAGAGCCTTGGCCAGGTCGGTCGTGGTCGCGGGGGAGGACAGCGCCGTCAGGAGGTCGGCCCGCGTCCGCCCCAGCAGCCGTACCGCGCTGGACCCGGGTGCTCGGGTTCCGGCCGCCCACAGCGCGCCGGTTCCCCGCGCCGGATAGCGGATCGTGGTCTGGGTCGAGGTGTTCTCCTTGACCAGGACATACGGCGACCCGAGGACGACAGGCATCAGCACGAGACCACCCGGCCCTCGCGTGATGACACGATGCTGATCGCGCCACCGCTCGCCCGCCAGGATCACCCGGTCGGTCCGCCAGCGCAGATCCGCGTGCAGGTCGGCGAACAACCGCTCGGCACCGCCCGCGGTCAGCGCGCGGGCGCGGTACCCGACATCGGCGTCCAGGACCGCCCGGATCCGCGGCCAATGCGGTGCGACAAGGCGGTCGTGGGCCTCACGCAGTTCCTTGGCGACCTCCCGCAGACCGGACGCGGGGTCCTCGGCGAGGGCCGCGACCGCGCGCGGAAGTTTGTCGCCGAAGACCCGGTCGAGGCTCGCCCTCACCCGGTCTTCAGGGGTTCGCCGCAGCGCGACGAGGTCGTTTTCGAGGGAATCCCCTGAGTCCCGCGGGGCCGGGACGAGGAACTCCGGCCAGCCGAGCCTGCCGGTCACGAGCAACGGCCAAGTTCGCGAAAGGTCGAGCGGCTCGCTGTCGAGTTCCTCGCGCGCCCACCGAAGCCAGGGCAGGTTGACCGCGTTCCGGTCGATCCCGGCGAGCTGCTGCAGACCGGCCACGGTCTCGGACAGTGGCGAGATCGCGAACCGGGTCGCGGCCAATTCGGCGACACCGAGTTCGATGGTCATCGGCATCGCCCGAGTATGTAGCCCAGCGCTAAATGGTGTCTCCGGAACGCCGGACGTCGCCACGATCCGATCATGACCGACCTGCCCCGCGCCTACCGACGACTGTGGTGGGCCACCGGGATCGACAGCCTCGGAAACGGCGTCTTCACCGCGGCGTTGCCGCTGCTGGCCGTCACGGTGAGCCGCGACGCGAGGGACATCGCCCTGGTCTCCGCCGCGACGTACCTGCCGTGGCTTCTGCTGTCGCTCACCGCCGGCTCCGTCGTCGACAGGGGCGACCGAACCACCCTCATGTGGCGAACGCAGACGCTCCAAGCCCTGATCGTCGGCGTGCTCACCGCGCTCGTCGCGGCCGAGGTCGTCACCGTGCCCATACTCGTCGTGCTCGCGTTCGCGCTGGGGTCGTGCGATGTCTTCTACGACAACGCGGCGCAAACGGCGCTTCCGGATCTCGTCGGAAAAAGCCGACTGCACCAAGCGAACGGCAGTCAGCAGGTGGCGATGATCGTCGGCAGGCAGTTCCTGGGCCCGCCGCTCGGGAGCCTCTTCTTCGCCCTCGCCTGGACGCTGCCCTTCGCCGTCGACGCCGTGTCGTTCGTCTTCGCGGCCATGCTTCTGGCCAGGCTGCCCAAGCGACGACACACGCACTCGGAACCAGTGAAGGTCCTCGATGGCCTTCACTGGCTGAGGAAACACCGTCTGTTGCGAGCCCTCGCCTTGCTGCTCGGCATCAACACCTTTTGTGGCCAGCTCGGGAACGCGACTCTCGTCCTGTTCGTGACCGACGTGCTGCATCTCGGCGCGGGAGTGTTCGGTCTGCTGCTCGCCGGGGCGGCGCTCGGCGGCGTCGCGGGCGGGCTGGTGATCAGGCGGCTGGTCGCCCGGCTCGGCGACCTTCGCGCGCTCCTTGTCTCGCTCGCCGTGAACGCCGTCGTCTTCGTCGGTATGGGGTTCAGCCCGAACGTGGCCGTGCTCGGCGGGCTCTGGGCGGTGAGCGGGTTCGTGACGACGATCTGGAACGTCGTCACCGTCAGCGTCCGGCAGCGGCAGGTGCCGTCGTCCTTGCTCGGCCGCGTCAACAGCGTCTACCGGCTGCTCGGCTGGGGGCTGATGCCGCTCGGCGCGCTGACCGGCGGCCTGCTCGCGCACAGGTTGGGGCTACGCGTTCCCTACCCTGTCGCGGGTGTCGTGCGCGGCCTCGCGCTCCTGGTCGCGCTTCCCGTGCTGATCCCGGCGATGCGGGAAGCTACTCCTCGGTGAGCTCGGCCAGCTGGTCCGCGGCGTCCTGGTTACCTCGCTCGGCCAACCGGCGCAGCTCGTCCAGCGCGCCCAGTTCGGTCGCCGTTTCGATCAGCTGGTCGGCCGCGTCACTGCTGCCGCCGTCGGCCAGCCGCCGGAGTTCGGCCAGGTCGCCGCGCTCACCGGCGTCCTGGATCCGCTCGTCGATGGCGTCCTGGTCTTCGCTCATGTCACCAGGCTACGGGCAGTTCGTACACCCCGTAGACCGAACCGTCGTGCTTGAACTTGACCTCCGACAGGTCCGTGGCGAGCCGGAGCGACGGGATCCGCCGGTACAGCGTGCTGTAGACGACCTGCAGTTCCATCCGCGCCAGCGGCTGGCCGAGGCACTGGTGCACGCCGAAGCCGAAAGCCACGTGACGGCGGGAATCGCGGCGCAGGTCCAGCCGGTCGGGATCGGGGAAGACCTCGGGATCGCGGTTGCCGACGTCGTTGGCCAGGATGATGCCTTCACCCGCCCGGATGACCTGACCGGCGATCTCGATGTCCTCGAGCGCGACCCGCCGACGTCCGTTGTGCGTGATGTGCAGGTAGCGCAACAGTTCTTCGACGGCGGAAGCGACCAGTTTCGGGTCGTCCGTCTCGCGGAGCAGGGTGAGCTGGTCCGGGTGTTCGAGCAGCGCGAGGGTGCCCAGCGCGATCATGTTGGCGGTGGTCTCGTGCCCGGCGATCAGCATGAGGACGCCCATCCGGGCCGCCTCCTGGCGGGTCAGCTCACCGGCGTGGATCCGCTCGGTGAGACCGGACAGGAGATCTTCGCCGGGCTTTTCGAGTTTCTCGCCGATCAGCTTTTCGAGGTACTCGCCCAGCGCGGCGCCCGCGGCGGCCTTCGCTTCCGGGGTGGTCTCGCGGTTGATCAGGACGTTGCTGTTGTCCTGGAAGAAATCGTGATCGGCGTAGGGGACACCCAGCAACTGGCAGATCACCAGTGAGGGCACCGGAAGCGCGAACGCCGTGACGAGGTCGGCGGGGTTCGGTCCGGCCAGCAGTTCGTCGATCAGGTCGTCCACGATCTTCTGGACGTCGGGCCGCATGGCCTCCACCCGTTTGATGGTGAACGGCGCGGTCACCATCCGCCGCAGCCGGGCGTGCTCGGGGTCGTCCATCAGGATGAAACTGATGGATCCGCTGCGCAGCGGTGTCGGGCTCGGGTACCCGGGCCGGCTTATGTCGGCGCTGACACGAGGATCCGAAAGCAGTTTCCGCTGGTCGGCGTAGCGGGTCGCGAGCCAGGGGGTGCTGTCGTCCCACAACCGGACCCGCGCGAGCGGGGTCTCCTCCTGCAACGACCGGATGGCGGGCGGCGGGTCGAACGGGCAGCCCGGAGCCCTGGCGGCGGGAAAGGACGGTGTGGTGGTCAAGGCTTTCCTCCAACGAGAACGCCGACGAGTTCCGGGCGGCGCAGGCGGGCTTGTTTGGGCATGTTCCAGCCGAGGACGCCGGTCACCACGCCGTTGCGCCGGTACTGCGCGACGAAGCGGCGTTCGGCAAGAGAACCCTCCACAATAGACACTTCGGCGTCCGCGAAAAGGGTTCCGTGCACGTGGATCTTGGCGTCGAACTGGTCGGTCCAGAAGTAGGGGACCGGGGTGTAGGGCCGGTCGTCGCCCAGGATGACCCCGGCGACGTGGCCCGCCTGCTCGGTGGCGTTGGTCCGGTTCTCCAGCCGCAGAGCCACATCGAGCGTTTCGTGATGCCAGCGCGCGACATCGCCGACGGCGTGGACGCCCTCCGCGGCGCGGCATCGGGAGTCGCAGACGACGCCGTTCGCCAGCGCGAGTCCGCTGCCTTCGAGCCACTCCGTCGCCGGTGCGGCGCCGAACGCCACCACGACGACGTCCGCGGGGAGTACCTCGCCGGTCTCCAGCCGGACGCCGATGACGCGTCCGTCGCGCGAATCCAGTCCTGCGACCGCCGCACCGAGCCGAAGGGTCACGCCGTGAGAGGTGTGCAGATCCGCCAGCAAGTCCGAGACCACCGGGCCGAACCGGTCCGCCAGCGGCGCCGGCTGCGGTCCCGCGAGGGTGACCCGCACTCCCATCCCGGCGGCGCTCGCGGCGATCTCGGTGCCGAGGACACCGTCGCCGACGACCACCGTCTGGGAACAGGAGAGCAGATCCGCCCGCAGGGCCAGCGCGTCGTCGAGAGTGCGGAGGACGTGAACACCGTCGAGACCGTCCTGGCCGGGGAAGGCCCTCGGCCGCAGACCGGTGGCGATCACGATCCCGTCCGCGGTCAGCGCCCGCCCCGATTCGGTGTGGACAGTGCGTTCCCGGACGTCCAGCGAAACGGCCGGGTCGCCGAGCAGGAACTCGGCGTCCAATGTGGACAATCGTTCCGCCGTGCGCAGCTGGGTCCGCGAGGGCTCCCACTGGCCGGAAAGGACCTGTTTGGACAGTGGAGGCCGGTCGTAGGGGAGATGCGGCTCGGCGCCCAGTACCGTGATCCGCTCCGAGTACCCCTTGCGGCGCAGGGCTTCCACCGTGCCGAGGCCGGCGGCTGAGGCGCCGACGACGAGCAGGGTCATTCGCTCACCGTGATGGCCGCGCCGGGGCAGACATCGGCGGCCTCGCGGACGATGTCGTGCAGGCCGGTGCCGGGCGTCTCGTCGAGGAGGAGCACGATGCCGTCCTCCTCCCGCTGGTCGAACACGTCGGGGGCGAGCAGCACGCAGGTTCCGGCGCCGCAGCACTTGTCCTGGTCGACGGTGATCTTCATGGTCGCTTTCCTTCGTCCGGGCCGGGAGTGACCGGTGCGAGCCAGATCCCGGCGAGTGCGTCGATGAGCCCGGTCGCGGCGTCGTGCCAGGTGGACCGGGGAGTGGGGGTGCCCTCGGCGAGAGCGCGTTCGCGTTCGGCGACCATGTGGACCAGCAGCTGGCGGGCCATGTCGCCGCGTTCGGCGCGGACGTCGGCGGGCAGTTCGGGCAGGCAGCGGTGCAGCCCCTCGACGATCCGCACCAGTGACGGCGAGGTCAGCGATTCCTCGACCATGATCGGGCGGAGCGCGGGATCGGTCATCACCTGTGCGCCGAACCGCGCGAACCAGGTGGGGCTCCCGAGCGTGGCCAGATGCTCGGCCACCGGGGTGACCAGGCAGCCGATCCAGTCGCGCAGGTCCGTGCTTTCGCCGATGCCCGCCAGCATCCGGCGGCGGATCTCCTCGATCTGCCCCGAATGCCGCCGCGCGATCGCGCGGACCAGATCGGCCTTGGTGCCGAAGTGGTAGCCGACGGCGGTGTTGTTGCCCTGTCCCGCCGCCTCGCTGACCTGGCGGTTGGACACCGCGAACACGCCGTGTTCGGCGAACAGCCGCTCCGCCGCGGTCAGGATCAGTTCCCGCGTCGCGTGCGCCCGTTCGGCGCGGGCACCGGTGATCTCACTCGTCATGGGCATCACCATCGCACGGGCAGTTCCCGCAGTCCGCCGACGGCGAGCCCTTCGACCTTGCGCAGGTCCGCCGCCGCGACGGCGAGTTCCAGCGTGGGCAGTTTCTCCAGCAGGACCCCGAGGACGACCTGGAGTTCGGTACGGGCGAGCGGCTGCCCGAGGCACGCGTGCGCGCCGGCGCCGAACGCCAGATGCGCGTTCGGGCTGCGGTCGAGCGTCATGTCGGCCGCGCCGTCGAACGCGTCTTCGTCCCGGTTGGCCGAAGCCATGCTGCACATCGCGGTGGTGCCCGACGGCAAGGTGGTCCCGCCGACCTCGAAATCCTCGGTGAGGAAACGCGACATGCCGATACCCGCGTTGGCGTCCATGCGAAGGGATTCCTCGACGGCGGTGCGGATCAGCGACCGGTCCGCGAGCAGCGCTTCCCAGCGGCCGCGGTCCTCCAGCAGCATCGCCACCATCTTCGCGATCATGTTCGCGGTGGTCTCGTGCCCGGCGATCAGCAGGCCGATCCCGGTGGCGACGAGCAGCGCGTCGGACCAGCGCTCGCCGTCGGCGTCGGTGTCGGTGATGAGCGCGCTCAGGATGTCTTCGCCGGGCTCCGCCCGCTTGGCCGCGATGTGCCCGCCCATGTACCGGCCGAATTCCGCCTGCGCGACGTCGAACTCCGCCTGCGTGTAGCGCGTCATGCTGAGCATCACGTCGGACCAGTGGGCGAACCGTTCCCGGTCGGTGTCCGGGACGCCGAGCATGTCGCAGATGACCCACACGGGCAGCGGAAAGGCCACGCCCGCCTTGAGATCCGCGGGTCCGCCCTTCGCGACCATCTCGTCGATCAGCTGGACGGCCATCGCCTCCATACGCGGCCGCAGCGCGTTCATCCGCTTGGCGGTGAACCACTTCCCGAGCATCCGGCGCCATTTCAGGTGCGCTTCGCCGTGCTGGGGGATCACGCCCGCCATCTCGCTGTTGAAGACCCCGCCCGACTCGGTGTCCGCGACCCTCGCCGCCTTGTCCTCGGGGGTCGGCCTGGTGAACCGCGGGTCGGACAAGACGCGTTTGACGTCCGCGTAGCGCGTGATCAGCGCCGCTTCGTCGCCGCTGGCGAGGGTGACTTTGGCGACCGGGCACTTCGAGCGGAACTCGGCCCATTCCGCGGGCGGCGCCAAGGCCGCCTCGGTCGGGAACGGGAAGCTCGGCAGCGTCATCGAGGGCTCCTTCAGCGTGGTGGGCGCGTGATGCACACAGTGCCCGGACTGTTGGCATAAGTCAATCAACTGACTTAAGTTGGAGAAGTTCGTTCCCGATCTCCCCGGAGGCCCCGTATGACTCAGCCCGTGCCACGCCCTCAAGTGGTCGTGGTGGTGCTGGCGCTGGGCGGGATCGTGGTCTCGCTGATGCAGACTCTGGTCATCCCGCTGATCCCGAAGCTGCCGGAACTCCTGGACACGTCGCCCGCCGACGCGACCTGGGTCATCACGGCCACCTTGCTCGCGAGCGCGGTCGCGACGCCGGTCGTCGGCAGGCTCGGCGACATGTACGGGAAGCGGCGGATGCTGCTGGTCAGCCTCGGCATGCTGATCGCCGGTTCGGTCGTCGCCGGGCTCAGCGACACGCTGGTCCCGATGGTCGCCGGCCGGGTGCTGCAAGGCTTCGCGGCCGGGGTGATCCCGCTCGGGATCAGCATCATGCGCGACGAACTCCCGGCCGAAAGGCTCGCTTCGGCGACCGCGACCATGAGCGCGTCACTCGGCGTCGGCGGTGCCCTCGGCCTGCCCGCGTCGGCGTTGCTCGCCGAGACCGCCGACTGGCATCTGCTGTTCTGGACCGCGGCCGGGCTCGGTGCGGTCGTGACCGCGCTCGTGCTGGCTTTCGTCCCCGAATCGAGCGTGCGCAGCGGCGGCCGGTTCGATCTCGTCGGTGCGGCGGGACTCTCCACCGCGCTGGTCTGCCTGCTGCTGGCGATTTCGAAGGGCGCGCAGTGGGGCTGGGCGAGCGGGCGGACCCTTGGCCTGTTCGGGGCCGCCGCGCTCGTCCTGCTGCTGTGGGGCGGTTGGGAACTGCGGACGGCCCGGCCGCTGGTGGATCTGCGGACGACCGTCCGGCGTCAGGTCCTGCTGACGAACCTGTCGTCGATCGTGTTCGCGTTCGCCATGTTCGCGCAGTCGCTGGTGCTGCCGCAGATCCTGCAGCTGCCGTCGGCGACCGGCTACGGACTGGGGCAGACCATGCTGGTCACCGGCCTGGTGATGGTGCCGTCCGGGGTCGTGATGATGCTGACCGCCCCGCTGTCCGCGCGGATCACGAAAGCGCGCGGCCCCAAGGTGACGCTGATGCTCGGCGCGCTCGTGGTCGCCGCGGGCTACGGCCTCGGCACCGTCCTGATGGCGAGTGTGTGGCATCTCGTGCTGGTGTCCGCCACGATCGGCGCGGGCATCGGGCTCGCGTACGGTGCGATGCCCGCGCTGATCATGGGCGCGGTCCCGGTTTCGGAGACGGCGGCCGCGAACAGTCTCAACACCCTGATGCGCGCGATCGGTACTTCGATCTCCAGCGCGGTCGCGGGCGTGATCCTCGCGCAGCTGACCGTCTCCTTCGGCCCGGTTCAGGTGCCGTCCCAAGGCGGCTTCCGGTTGATCATGGGACTCGGTTCGGCGACCGCGCTCATCGCGCTGGCGATCGCCGCGTTCATTCCAGGCCGGTCTTCGCCAGCTTCGACGGCCACCAGATCTTCCGCCCGACGTCCACCGTCAGCGCCGGTACCAGCAGCGACCGCACCAGAAGCGTATCGAGCAGAACGCCGAACGCGACGATGAAAGCCAGCTGAGCCAGGAAGAGGATGGGCAGGACGGCCAGCGCGGCGAAGGTCGCTGCGAGAACCACGCCCGCGGAGGTGATCACCCCGCCGGTGACGCGCAGCCCGCGCAGTGTCCCGTCGCGCGTACCGATTCTGCCCGCCTCCTCCCGGACCCGGGTCATCAGGAAGATGTTGTAGTCGATCCCCAGCGCCACAAGGAAGACGAAGCCGAACAGCGGGACGACCGGGTCGGCGCCGGGGAAGTCGAAGACGTGGTTGAACACCAGCGCCGAGACGCCCATCGTGGCGGCGAAGGACAGCACCACCGTGCCGATCAGCAGCAGCGGAGCGAGCAGTGAGCGCAGCAGCAGGGCGAGCACGAGGAAGATCACCACCAGGACGATCGGGATGATGATCATGCGGTCGTGTTCGGAGGTGTCCCTGGTGTCGAGCAGGGTCGCCGTCGGCCCGCCGACTTTGGTGCCGTCGACAGGATGCACGGCTTCGCGGATCCGTTCGATCGTCGCGACGGCGGCGTCGGAGTCCGGGGGATCGGCCAGTACCGCGTCGATCTTCGCGAGCCCGCCCGCTTCGCCACTTTGACGGACATCGGAAACACCGGGGACGCGCGCCAGCACGGTGACCGCTTGGGCCTGGCCGGCCGGGGCGATGATCACCGTCGGGGAGCCGGAGCCGCCGGGGAAATAGCGAGAGAGGACTTCCTGTCCCGCCACGGAATCGACCGGTGTGAGGAAGACGTCGGACTGCGCGGTGCCGGAAGCCTTGAGCTGCGGCAGGAACGCGCCGCCCGCGAGCAGGACGACGGTCGTGACGATCCAGACCGTGCGCGGCGCGCGGGAGATCCAGCCCGCGACACGGCCCCAGAGTCCGCCGGTGTCCTCCTTCGGTGGCGCCACAGCCGGGCGGAAGGGCCAGAAAGCGTTGCGTCCGCACAAGGCCAGGACGGCGGGCAGGAACGTGATGGTCGTGAGGAACGCGGCGCCGATGCCGATGGCCGCGACCGGGCCGAGTCCCTTGTTGGAGTTCAGGTCGCTGAACAGGAGACAGAGGACGCCGAGGATCACGGTCCCGGCCGAGGCCGCGATCGGTTCGATGGTCGAGCGCCAGGCCGTGCGGAGCGCCGAGCGGGCATCGTCGGTCGTCTTGAGTTCTTCGCGATAGCGCGAAATCATCAGGAGCGCGTAGTCGGTGGCGGCGCCGAAGACGAGGATGAACAGGATTCCCTGACTCTGCCCGTTCAAGGCCAGCACGTCGTGATCCGCGAGCAGGTACACCGCGAGACTCGCGGTCCCCAGCGCGAACACCGCCGACAGCAGGACGAGCAAGGGGAGAAGCGGGCTTCGGTAGACGATGATCAGGATGAGCGCGACCACCGCGCCCGCGACCAGGAGCAACAGCCCGTCGATCCCGCCGAACGCCTCCTTGAGGTCGGCGACCTGGGCGGCGGGGCCGGTCACGAGCACTTTCAACCCGTCGGGCGTGTCACGGGCGAGCGAGTCCCGCAGGGCTTCGACGCTGTCCCCGGGATCGTTCGTGGCGTCCATGAGCACGACGACCTGCGCGCCCGCGTTGCTCTCCGGCGCGGGGATGAGCCGTGCGTTCGAGGTCCGGTCGGCGAGGAACCGTTTGTCGCCCTCGGTCAGGCCCGACGGCCGTTCCGCGACGACGATCGCCGGGATGACGGCGGCGCTGGAGAACTGCTTCTGCAGCTCGCCGACCTCGGTCGCTTCGGCCGACGCGGGCAGGAAACTGCTGCTGTCGTTCTCCGTGACCTGGCTCAGCTTGCCGGCGAAGGGGCCGCTGAACCCGCCGAAGATCAGCCAGGCGACCGCGACGAGGGCGGGGAGCAGCCACCGCAGACGTGACCGCGTGCGGGCGGGGCGTTCGACTTCCGAGATCATGGACGGATGGCTCCTGTGGCATTGCTGCTTCGACGAGTGAATAGTTCGACCATCGAAATAGTAGAGTGGTCACCCGGACGGGGCAACAGGAGGGGAGGTTTCGGACATGGCTGAGGGTGCTGACGAGGTCGAACACGTCACGGACGACGTGCTCGTTCTCCTGCTGCGCCAGCTGACCGTCGAGTCGGATCGGTTCGCCGAGATGTTCGGCGAGGCGCACGGCCTGCACCGGACCGACCTCAACGCGCTCGCGGTGATCATGGACGCGGCCAGGATGGGGACCCCGATGAGCCCGAGCAGGCTCGCGAGCGCCCTGCACCTGAGCGCGTCGGCGACGACGTCGGTGCTGGACCGGCTGGAGCGGGCCGGGCACCTGTACCGGGACCGGAGCGCCACCGACCGGCGGAAGGTCGAGTTGCGGATGCACGACCAGGCGCGGCAGATCGGCGCCGAGTTCTTCCTTCCCCTCGGCGAGCGCTATGCCGCGGCGTGGCGGGACATGGGGGAGGACGAGCGGAGGACGGTCGCCCGGTTCCTCCGCGGCAGCATCGCCGCGACCGTGGAGGTCCGCGGTCGGCTGGCCCCCTGACGGGGTCACTCGGACTGCGCGACGCGTCTTCGCCGGGAACACTCGGGGAATGCGATGCGTGGTGCTCGGGGCGACGGGTTATGTAGGCGGACGGCTGGTGCCGCAGCTGCTCGACGCGGGCCACGAGGTCCGCGTGGTGGCGCGCTCCCCGGAGAAGGTCGCCGAGGAGCCGTGGCGTGACCGCGTCGAGGTCGAACGCGGTGACGTCACCGAGCCCGCCTCGATCGAGACGGCGCTGACCGACTGCGAGGTCGTCTACTACCTCGTGCATTCCTTGGCGCGCAAGGACTTCGTCGAGGTCGACCGGGAGGCGGCGCGGACGGTCGCCGAGGCCGCGAAGACGGCGGGCGCGCGGCGGCTGGTGTACCTGGGCGGCATCGTGCCGGATGACGAGGAGTTGTCGCCGCATCTGGCTTCGCGTGCCGAAGTGGGCCGGGTCCTGCTGGACTCCGGGGTGCCCGCCCTCGTCCTGCAGGCCGCGGTGATCATCGGTTCGGGCTCGGCGAGCTTCGAGATGCTGCGCTACCTCACCGAGCGGCTCCCGGCGATGATCACCCCGCGCTGGGTGCGCAACCGCATCCAGCCGATCGCGATCCGGGACGTGCTGCATTACCTCGTGCACGCCGCCGACCTGCCGTCCGACGTGAACGGCGCCTTCGACATCGGCGGCCCCGACGTCCTGACCTATGTGGACATGATGCGCCGCTACGCCGTGGTCTCCGGCCTGCCGAGGCGCGCGGTCGTGCCCGTGCCGGTGCTGACCCCGTGGCTGTCCGCGCAGTGGGTCAACCTGGTCACGCCGGTGCCGAAGTCGATCGCCGTACCGCTGATCGAATCGCTCGTGCACGAGGTGATCTGTCACGACCACACGATCGTCGACCACATCCCGGATCCGGAAGCGGGGCTGACCCACTACGAACACGCCGTCGAACTGGCGCTGACCCGGACCCGCAACGCCGACGTGCCGACCCGCTGGTCGGACGCGTCGACGGCGCCCTCGGATCCGCTGCCGAGCGACCCGGACTGGGCGGGCGGGACCGTCTACGAGGACAAACGCGAGCAGCGGACCGACGCCTCACCGGAAGCGCTGTGGGACGTCATCGAGTCCATCGGCGGGGAACACGGCTGGTACTCGTTCCCGCTGGCGTGGTCGGTCCGCGGCTGGGCCGACAGGCTGGTGGGTGGCGTCGGGCTGCGGCGCGGGCGGCGGGATCCGCGGCGGCTGCATCTCGGTGAGGCGCTGGATTGGTGGCGCGTCGAATACCTCGACCGGCCGCGTCTGTTGCGGCTGCGGGCGGAAATGAAGCTGCCGGGGCGCGCGTGGCTCGAACTCAGCGTCGAGTCCGATGAGGACGGTGGGACGGTCTACCGGCAGCGGGCGGTTTTCGAGCCGCACGGCCTGGCCGGGCACGCGTACTGGAAGGGGATCGCGCCGTTCCACGGTGTCGTTTTCGGCGGCATGGTCCGCAACATCACCGGTGCGGCGCAAGGAGAGGCCTGACCCCTCGTGAGTGGTCCAGGAGGGTTCTCTTGAGAAGAAGGTCAAAGATGTCGTGTTCGGGTGAGTTGGGCGATCATTCGTGACCAGAGCCGGATCTCGCGTGATCAGAGCCGTAACTCGCGTGATCGGACGCCGTTCACCGTGTTCGCCGTCTGATCACGCGAGATCCGTTCCTGATCACGCGAGTTACGTCTTCGCTCAGCGTGGGTTCAGACACGACACGTTCGCCCCTGCCCGCCAATAACCGTCCTCACCACTCACGAGGTAGGGCCGCGGTCAGGGCTTGAGCGCTTTCAGGGTCTCTTCGGCGCTTTTCCTGACCTTGGCCTTCATGTCCTCTTCCGTGGTGGGCCAGCCGGCGACTTCGCGCGCGTAGCCGCTTCCGGAGACCGTGAGCACCAGCGAACCGTGCCGGATGTCGAACTTGTAGAGCCAGAGTTCGTCCGCGGTCCAGGGCTTCTTGTCGTCGTGCTGCCGGTAGAGGTACGCGGCGGTGCCGAGGCCCTCGACGTCGGACACGGTGATGTCGGTACCGGCGCCCGAGCGTTCGCCGTCGCTCTTCCGGAAGTCGTCGTACATGGCCTTCGCGGCGGGCTCACCCGACGGGTGAATCGCGATGAACGTCGTCAGCGTGGCGTAGCCGCTGGAACCGTCGAATTCCATCTTGCAGTTGCCGCCGTCGAGTCCGGCGACGAGTTTGCTCGGCGTTTTCGACGCCGTGGCGTGGGTGAGTGCTTCGAAATCCGCCGGGTTCACCGCCCCGCACGCGTCGTCGCCGCCGAGCCGGTACGCGGGCGGCGGCTCGGGTTCGGCGGAACATCCGGCGACGAGGACGGCGGCGAGCGCCAGGACGAGCGCCGCGCGGCGGCGGTTGGCGGGCATGAGGCGATGGTGGCAACGGCGTCACCCGCTCATGAGGGCAATTGTGCCCGGCGCGGTGACCAAGTGCGGCCGGGCCGTATGGGATCGTGAGCGGATGAGGATCTTGCTCGTCGAGGACGAGCGACGGCTGGCCGAGTCGCTGCGGGCGGGGCTGAGCGCCGAGGGCTATGCCGTGGACGTCGCGCACAACGGCCGCGACGCGCTTTGGTACGCCGCCGAACATCCGTATTCCGCGATGATCCTCGACATCATGCTGCCCGGGCTCAACGGCTACCGCGTCTGCCGGAAGCTGCGCGAACGCGGCGACAGCACCCCGATCCTCATGCTGACCGCGAAAGACGGCGAGGACGACGAGATCGAGGCGCTGGACACCGGCGCCGACGACTTCCTGCCGAAGCCGTTCTCCTACGGTGTCCTGCTCTCCCGGCTGCGGGCGCTGATCCGGCGCGGGGGAGCGATCCGGCCGGGCACGCTGCGGCTCGGCGACCTCGAACTCGACCAGGCGAGTCACACCTGCCGTCGCGGCACGGCCGAGATCCCGTTGACCACCAAGGAGTTCGCACTGCTGGCGTACCTCATGAAACGGCAGGGCGAAGTGGTCACCAAGGCCGAGCTGCTGGAGAACCTCTGGGACTTCGCGGCGTCGGCGACCGCGAACCTGGTGGAGGTCCACATGAGCGCTCTGCGGCGCAAGATCGACCTGCCGTTCGGGGCGGAGACGATCCGGACGGTCCGCGGCGCCGGCTATCACGTGGTGGGTTCCGGTGCGTAGGTTCTGGCGGACCACCCGGTTCCGGGTCGCGCTGACCGCTTTCCTGGCGTCGATCATCGCTCTGACGGTCGTTTCGGCGTGGCTGGTGCTCGATGCCCAGAACCGGCTGGGCAGCGGCGCCGCGCAGGTGGCGAGGGAGCGGGCGACCGCGGTCGTCCAGGTGCTGAACACCGGCGCCGCTCCGGCCGATCTGCGGCTCCTCGTGCAGGCTTCGATCTACGAGGTGACCACCCAGACCGGCGAGCGGGTCGCGTCTTGTCCCGGCCTGCGTTTCGGGACGATCATCCCGGACGGGGACTTCGGGTACGGCGACAGTGTCCAGAACCTCAAGCCTGGCGCCGTCGACCTCGCCAGGCAGGAGTCCGTCGGCTGCGGGAGCGCGCTCGGGGAAGACCCGGAGAGGAACGGACTCCGGCTGCACGTGGCGGCCACTGTGAGCGGCGACAGCAAGTACCGGGTCTACGGCGCCGCCATCGTCGACGAGTCGGGGCAGGCGGCGCTCGACGCGGTGCGCACGACGCTGCTGGCGGGTGTCCCGGTGATCGCGCTGCTGATCGGGGCGATCGCGTGGTTCGCGGTACGCCGGTCGCTGCGCCCGGTCGAGGTGATCCGGTCCGAAGTCGCGGAGATCGGCGCGCACGACCTCTCCCGCCGGGTCCCGGCGCCGGACAGCGCCGACGAGATCGCGAAGCTGGCCGAAACGATGAACACGATGCTCGGCCGCCTGGACACCGCGGTCACCCGGCAGAGCCGCTTCACCTCGGACGCGTCGCACGAACTGCGCACCCCGCTGGCTTCCCTGCGCACCCAGCTGGAGGTGCTGCTCGCGCATCCGGACAGGCTGGACTGGCGCGAAGCCTGCCGGAACGCCCTCCTCGACGTCACCCGGCTGCAGGACCTCGTCGGCGATCTCGTCCTGCTCGGCAAGCTGGACAACGCCGGACCGGAACGGCTCGCGCCGGTGCGACTGTCCGAAGTGGTCGAATCCTGTCTCTCCGGGCGGCAGGGTGTCCGCGCGGAGATCGCGGGAGACCCGACGGTCCTCGGCAACCGGGGCAGGCTGGAACGGCTGCTGCGCAACCTGGTGGACAACGCGCAACGCCACACCCGCACCGGCGTCGGCGTGGCTGTGTCCACAGTGGACGGATTCGGTGTGCTGACGGTGACCGACGACGGGCCCGGGATCCCCGCCGCGGATCGCGAGCGGGTGTTCGACCGCTTCGTGCGGCTGGACGACGGACGTGCACGCGACGACGGCGGAGCGGGCCTCGGGCTGGCGATTGTCGCCGAGATCGCCCAGGCCCACGGCGGCACCGTCGAGATCGCCGATCACGACGGCGGTGCTCGCTTCGTCGTCCGCCTGCCGTCGGCGGAAGCTTAAGACGTCTTCAGCTTCCTTAAGCTTCGGTTCAGCGTCCGGGCCCGAACCTACGGGCCATGTCCGTCCCTTCGCGCCGCTCTTGGTGGCAGCCACTCGGCCACGCCGACTACCTGGCCTCTTCGTGGTTCCCCGGTCTCACCGGCGTGCGCGCGCTCGCCGCCGTGGCCGTCGTGTTCTTCCACTACGGCGGTACCGCCATGGACCGCCTGCAGGGCTGGATCGCCGTGCAGCTGTTCTTCGTGCTGTCCGGGTTCCTGATCACCACCCTGTCCCTGCGCGAAGAGGGCCGCACCGGCCGGATCTCGCTGCGCGGCTTCTACCTTCGCCGGGTCTTCCGGATCATGCCGGTGTACTTCCTGCTCCTGGCGCTGACCACGCTCGCGGTGCTGCTCGGCGGCACGTATCAGAGCAGCAGGCTCGCCGACGCCATGCCGTACTACCTCCTCTTCGGCAACGAACTCGTCAACTACAACACGCCCTATCCGACTTCGTGGTCGCTGGGGGTGGAGGAGAAGTTCTACCTCGTCTGGCCCGCGCTGCTGGTGCTCACGTCCTTCGCACGAAGCGGGAAGACAGCGCTACGCCTGCTGCTGGGCTCAGCGGCCGTCCTCGGGGTGGTGCTGTTCGCGCTGCCGCTGGCGCCGTCGCATACCTGGGCGAGCCTTTCGGTGCATTACTGCTCGCTGGTGATCGGCTGCCTGCTGGCGATGGTGCTCCATCATCCGCGCGGGTTCGCCCTGGTCCGGCCACTGACCAGGCCTGCCATCGCCACGGCGATCGGCTGTGGGTTCGTCGTGCTGCAGTTCTCCGTCGGCCCGCTGGCGAAGGCACTCGGCGGGCACTGGCAGTTCGTGGTCCCGGTGTACGCGGCAGGCTCGGCGTTGCTGCTCGTGGCCGTCGTTTCGCCCGGCCCGGTCCGGAACCTGCTTTCGAGCAGGCCGATGACCTTCGTCGGCGACCGTTCGTACGCGCTCTACCTCGCCCAGACCGCCGCGGCCGGAGTCACGGGCTGGCTGCTGCCCAGCGGGTTCGCCAAGGCCGCGGCGACCACCGGCGTCGCTCTGCTGTTCGCCTGCGCGCTGCGCCGGTGGGTCGAGCGACCGGCCATCGCCTACGGCCGGAAGGTGCTCGAACGCCCGCCGGACGTCAGGTGGAGGTCACGGCGGGCGCGAGGTGGATCAGTGGTGCGCGGACACCGCGGCGGTGCCGGTGCTCTTCTTGACGAACAGCGAACCGACGAACGCGGCCACACCGACGCAGCCGGCGACCATGAACGTGGTGCGGATCCCCGCCGCGTCGGGGCTGGCGGCCCCGGCCGTGACCGTGCTCGCCGTGGCGACCGCGATGAACACGGCGGTGCCGAGCGCGCCGGCGAGCTGCTGCAGGGTGGCGAGGATCGCGCTGCCGTGTGAATAGAGGTGTTCGGGCAGCGAACCGAGGGACTCGGTCATCAGCGGCGTCATCATCAGGCCGAGTCCGCCCATCAGGAGGACGTGGATGGCGATCACCGCGACCAGCGGTGAATCCGCGCCGAGCAGGGCGAACAGCCACAGCGAGACCGCCATCGCGCCGGCGCCGGGGATGACCAGGGGCCGGGGGCCGAAGCGGTCGTACAGCGCGCCGACCGGGCGGCCGAGCAGCCCGAGGACCAGACCGCCGGGAAGTACCGCGAGCCCGCTGACGAACGTGGTGGTGTGCAGGACTGTCTGCAGGTAAAGCGGAAGCAGGATCGCCGCGGCGCCGAGCAGGCACATGAACAGCAGTGCCGTCAGCACCAGTGAGACGACGAAGCTGCGATGGGTGAACGGGCGCAGGTCCAGCAGCGCGCGGTCTTCCTTCTGCAGGCGCAACTGGCGCCAGGTGAACACCGCGAGCGCCAGGACACCGACGACGATCGGCACCCACGGCGGCACCGGCTGGTGCCCGCCCGCCGACTCGCCGAACGTCGAGAGGCCGTACAGCACGCCGCCGAAACCGAGGGCGGACAGGATCACCGACAACACGTCCAGCGGCACCTTGCGGGTGTCACTGTCCAGCCGCAACCGCAGCACGCCGACCACCAGGGCGGCGATCGAGAGCGGCAGCACGATCCAGAACATCCAGCGCCAGCCGAGCGAGGAGAGCACCGCGCCGCCGATGGTCGGGCCGATGGCGGGGGCGACCGCGATGACGATGGTGATCGTGCCCATCGTGGCGCCGCGCTTCTCGACCGGGACCAGGCGCATCACCGTCGTCATCAGCAGCGGCAGCATCACCGCGGTACCGCAGGCCTGGATGACCCGGCCGGTCAGCAGGAGCGCGAAGCCCGGGGCGAGCGCGCTGACCAGGGTGCCGGTGCTGAACAGGGTCAGCGAGGCGAGGAAGACCTGGCGCGGGGTGAACCGTTCGAGCAGGAACCCGGTGATCGGGATGACGACCGCCATGGTGAGCAGGAAGCCGCTGGTCAGCCACTGCACGGTGGTGGTCGGGACCTTGAGGTCGACGGTCAGGTCACGCAGTGCGACGCTCAGGATGGTCTCGTTGAGGATCATCACGAACGCGGAGAGGACCAGGACCCCGATCAGGAGCCCGGCGCGCGCCGGTGCCCGTTCCTGGTCGTGGGTGGTTTCGGGCATGGTCTCGGTCATCTGTGTGGTGCTCCTGGAGGGGCGCGGTTCCGCGTGGGCCGCCTTCGGCGTCGGCAACGGTGACAGCGAAGGCGAAGCTGATTCAGCGTTCAGTCTGCCTGTGCGGGTCGGTGCGTGTCACGTTTATTTCCGTAGTGAGTACGGTCACTACGCCTTCGGCGGGTATCGGAACCGCACGAGAGCGGAACGGAATTCCGGCCCTATGGGCGCGCCGATAATCAACTCGCTGGTTTGATCTTCGTTGGTGGGGTGATGCCGGTGTTGATGGCGTGGTTGGTGAGGTCTGTAAGGGTGCGGATGTGTGTGCC
>NZ_JBHRWK010000085.1:0-33701 GCF_042647925.1 Amycolatopsis speibonae | reverse complement strand
GTTCCGGCCTGATCGCCCTCGACTCGACCATCATCGCGACGGCGGTGCCCTCGGTGGTCGCCGACCTGGGCGGGTTCTCGCAGTTCCCGTGGCTGTTCTCGATCTATCTGCTGACCCAGGCGGTCACCGTCCCGCTGTACGGCAAGTTCGCCGACGTGCTCGGCAGGCGGCCGGTGATGTTCTTCGGGATCGCCGCGTTCCTGCTGGGTTCGGTGCTGTGCGGCGCGGCCTGGAGCATGCCGGTGCTGATCGCCGCCCGCGCGGTGCAGGGCATCGGCGCGGGCGCCATCCAGCCGATCGCGCTGACCATGGTCGGCGACATGTACACCGTCGAGGAACGCGCCAGGGTGCAGGGCTATCTCGCCAGCGTCTGGGCCATTTCGTCGGTGGTCGGTCCGACACTGGGCGGTGTCTTCGCCGAGTACCTCGACTGGCGCTGGATCTTCTTCATCAACCTGCCGCTCGGGGCGCTGGCGGCGTGGATGCTGTTCCGGAACTTCCGCGAGCGCGTCGAACGCCGCTCGCACCGCATCGACTACCTCGGCGCCACGCTGCTCACCCTCGGCTGTTCGCTGCTGATCCTCGGCCTGCTGGAGGGCGGGGTCGCCTGGGGCTGGGCGTCCGCGCCGAGCCTGGCGATCTTCGCCGGCGCGGTGTCGCTGCTGGTGGCGTTCGTGTTCGTGGAACGCCGGGCCGAGGAGCCGGTGCTGCCGCTGTGGATCTTCACCAAACGGACACTGATCGGCGGGAACCTGGTCGCCGTCGTCGTCGGCATGCTGCTGATGGGCCTCACCTCGTATCTGCCGACCTTCTCCCAAGGCGTACTCGGCACCGGCGCGCTCGTCGCCGGATTCGCCCTCGCCGCGCTGACCGTCGGCTGGCCGATCTCGGCGTCGCTGGCTGGCCGGATCTACATGCGGATCGGCTTCCGGGACACCGCGCTGATCGGCAGCGGGGCCGTCATCGCGGGCGCGGGGCTGACCGTGTTCCTGGCGGCGGGGTCGTCGATCTGGCTGGCGGCCGCGGCCGCGTTCGTCCTCGGGCTGGGGCTGGGCCTGACGTCGAGCCCGACGCTGATCGCCGTGCAGTCCACCATCGGCTGGGAACGCCGCGGCGTCGTCACCGCGACCAACATGTTCAGCCGCTCGCTGGGCAGCGCCGTCGGCGTGGCGATGTTCGGCGCGATCGCGAACGCCACCCTGGCGAACCGCTTCGCCAACCCACCCGCCGGGGTCTCCGGCCTGCCGTCCGGCGTCGACGCGACCAGTGTCGTCTTGGGTGGCAACGGCCCGGAAACCCCGACGACGACGTTCGTGCGTGGCGCCCTCGCGGACGCCACGCACCACGTCTTCCTGGCGATGCTGGTGGTGGCCGTGCTCAGCGTCGGCGCGCTGCTGCTGATGCCGCGGCGGACCGAAGAGCTGAAGTTCGACTAGTTCTGCATCGGGACGGCATGCTCGACGAAGTTCTCGACGAACCGCTCGATCGGCTCCGGTCCGGCCGGGTACAGCACGAACTTGCTCAGCCCGGCGTCGATGTACTCGGCGACCAGGTCGCGGGCGGCCTTCCAGCTGCCCGCGATCAGCCGGGAGGGGTCCGCGTCGGACCGTGCCGCGACCGAATCCGCGAGCGCGTCCGGGATCCCGCCCTCGGCGACGACGAGACTGATCCCGAAATGGTCGGCCTCGACCTCACGATCCGCCTCGGCGGCGGCCTTCTGGATCGCCTCGCGACCGGCGCGCGCTTCCTCCGGGGTGAGGAAACTGGCCAGCCAGCCGTCCGCGAGCCTGCCGACCCGCCGCAGCGCGCCGGGTGCCTTCCCGCCGAGCCAGAGGTCGAGCCGTTTGACCGGGCGCATTCCCAAGCCGACGCCCTCGACGCGGAAGAACTCGCCTTCGAAGGTCACCTCTTCCTGTTCCAGCAACGCCTTGATCAGCAGCAACGACTCGTCGAACACCGCGGCGCGACGGCCTTGCGGCACCGGGAAAAGCGGCAGTTCCGCCTCCCGGGCGGGCTTCAGGCCGAAGACCGGGAGCACCCTTTTCGGCGCGAGCGCGGCGAGTGAGGCGAGCTGTTTGGCGACGAGCACCGGGTCACGGCCGGGCAGCACCATCACGCCGGTGCCGACCTTGAGTTTCGAGGTGCGGGCGAGCGCGTGCGTCACTCCGACGACCGGGTCGATCCTGGGCGAGTACACCGCCTCGGGCAGCCAGAGCGAATCGACGCCCGCCTGCTCCAGCAGGTCGACCGCGGGGCCGAACTCCTCGGGCGCCGTCCCGGTCCCCAGCCCCGCGCCGAGCCGGATCTTCAGGTCCTCCGCCACACTCGCTCCCTTCCGCCAGGCCCTGGATATGGGCCGGTGTCCAGTGTTCCCATCCCGCCCCGGCGTGAACAACCCCGCACAGCCATGGACTCGCCCCGCGAATTCCCCGTACATTCGAGTGTCGCGGGGGTCGTTCCCGCATGGATTGGGGGATTTTCCATGGCAGGGCAGGCTCTCCGCGGCTGGACGCGGTGTTTCCACCCGGCGCCCGCGGCCGGGATGCGGCTCATCGCCTTCCCGCACGCCGGTGGCTCGGCGAGCGCGTACCGGCCGCTTTCGAAGGCCCTCTCGCCCACCATCGAGGTGCACACCGCCCAGTACCCGGGACGCCAGGACCGCATGGACGAGCCGGTCATCGACGATCTGCACGCCCTCTCCGAGCGCCTGGTGGACGTCGTCGCCGCGTTCCCGAAGCCCTTCGCCCTCTTCGGTCACAGCATGGGTGCCATCGTCGCTTTCGAGGTCGCCCGGCGGCTCGAAGCGCGCGGCCTCGTTCCGGCGGCCCTGTTCGTCTCGGCCCGCCGCGGCCCGGGAGTGTTCAAGGAAAAAGCGCACCACCTCGCCGACGACGACACCTTCCTCGCCGAAGTCAGCAGGCTCGGCGGCACCGACCCGTCGATCTTCGACGACCCGGACATCCGCGCGCTCGCGTTGCCCGCGCTGCGCGGTGACTACAAGGCCGTCGAGACCTACCGCTACCGGCCCGGTCCCGGCGTGACCTGCCCTGTCGTCGCGCTCGCCGGGGACGCGGACCCGGTCCTGGAGGTGCCGGACGTCGAAAACTGGCGCGAGCACACCACCGGCACCTTCGAGATGGACGTGTTCGAGGGCGGGCACTTCTTTCTCGACGACAACCTGGAAGCCGTCACCGCGCGCATCATCGGCAAATTGACCGTCAGCCCCTGAGGATCAGGCCCAGCCGGACAGTTCCTTGGCCAGCGCGGACGCTCCGCCGGCGGTGCGCAGCGTCGGCGCGCCGGGCCAGCAGTCCTGGTGCTCACCGGTACGCAGGCTTTCGGCGAACCGGGCCACGAGCCGCGGCTGCGACGCCACCGTCCGGCCGCCGAGATAGGCGACGACGACGTGGTGATCGTCGCCCGCGTGCGTCGCGACCGCGGCGGACCAGCCGTGCTCTTCGTGCCACATCAGATCGACGTCGCGCTCGGGGAAGCCGGGAAGGCGCCAGTTCAGCCTCATCCGGGCGGTGACCGGGCCGGTGAGGTCCGCCGTGCACGAATCCATCCGTATACCCAGTGCCGCTGCCACGTCCTCCAGATAGGCGTTCAGCCTGGTCATGAGATCCAGACCTGCTTCCGTGGGCGCGGGGGTCGAGGTGGTCACGGTCCCTCAGCTTCCTGTCACATTGAGTTGGCGTGACGGGAATTACCCACCCTGGCGCGGCTTCACACCCCCATTTCGTCACGCCACGGTTGCGGTTCGCTCAAGCCGTGGCTTCGATGACCCGCGTCAGGACCTTGTGCAGCGCCTCCAGCTCGGAGACCTCCATTCCGAGCTTCTCCACGACGCGGTACGGGATCTTTTCCGCCTCCGCGCGCAAGGCGCGACCGGATTCCGTCAGCTCGACCGTCAGCAGCCGCTCGTCCTCGGAACTGCGCCTGCGAGTGACGTAACCGATCGTCTCCAGCCTCTTGAGCAGCGGTGACAGCGTCGCGGGTTCGGCACGCAGAGCGACGCTCAGGTCCTTCACCGCCTGCGGCCCCCGCTCCCACAGCGCCAGCATGACCAGGTACTGCGGATGGGTGAGCCCGTGCGGCTCCAGCAACGGGCGATAGATGGCGATGACGCTGCGCGAAGCGACCGACAGCGCGAAACACACCTGACGCTCCAGCGCGAGCGGATCCTCGCCCAGATCGATCGACTTCATCTCCGGCCCCTCCGAGTTCATGCCGCGAATCCTAGCCGTGGCGTGCACGACACTAATGATTAGCGTGCTAATCATTAGTGTACTGTGGCAGACATCGACGGAAGGGAGTCGTCCGATGCCCCGCAAGCGCCCGGATGTGTTCCGCTGGCTGTGGTACTCACTCGGCGGCAGGCTGCCCGAGCGCTACCACGACTGGATCCTCCATGACGCGACCACCGAAAGCTGGCGCTGGCGGCACGTCGCCCGCAGTACGGTGATGATCGCCCCGCTCTGCGCGGTGTGGCTGCTCCTGCCCGGCCCGCTCCCCCTGCGGCTGGCGATCGTGCTGATGGCCGCGCTCGTGGCGTACTTCTACTCGATGGCCTACATGGAGGAGAGCATCGAACACCGGCTCGCCAAGAACGGCTTCCCGCCGGGCACCGGCCGCCGGACCCGCGCCGAGGCCATCGCGGTCGCGGAGGCTGAGATCACCGAGCGATACCTCGCTCGGTATCGGGACCAAGCGGGCGCCTGACCCCACTCCTTCGCGGTGCCGCCGTCAGCCGCCCGCGACCAGGCCGGATGAGCCCCCGCGGCTAGAGTGCGCGGTGATGAGACGCAAGCTCCGCCCGCCGCTCCCGCCCCGTCACGGGCTCGATCCCGCGCGGCTCAAAATGCCCGCCGAGGGACCTTGGACGACGTTGCGGGAGCATCTCGTCGAGCGGCTTCCCCGGGTCGCGCCCGAGCGGATCGAGGAGATGCTCCGCGAGGAACGCGTCGTCGGACAGGACGGGCCGCTGGGCGTCGATTCGCCGTTCGTGCCGGACTCGTTCATCTGGTTCCATCGCGATCTGCCCGACGAGGTCGAAGTCCCGTTCGAGGTCTCGGTCGTGCACCGCGACGAACATTTCCTGATCGCCGACAAACCGCATTTCCTCGCGACGATCCCACGCGGACGGCACATCCTGCAGACCGCGCTGGTCCGCCTCCGCCGCGAACTCGATCTTCCGGCGCTCATCCCCGCGCACCGGCTCGACCGGGTCACCGCGGGACTCATCCTGTTCGTGATCACCCCCGAAGTCCGCGGCAAGTACCAGACGATGTTCCGGGATCGCTTGGTACACAAGGAATACGAGGCGATCGCGCGCCATGATCCGAGCGTCACGATGCCGTGCGAGATCAGCAGCCGCATCGTCAAGGAACGCGGGGTCATCGCCGCGCAGGAGGTCGACGGGCCGCCCAACGCCGAAACCCGCGTCGAGTTGATCGAGCACCGCGAGGGGCTCGGCCGCTACCGCCTGCTCCCCGCGACCGGCCGCACCCATCAGCTCAGGCTGCACATGAGCGGCCTCGGGTTGCCGATCCTCGGCGACGACTTCTACCCGGACCTGACCGAAACCCCGCTCGACGACTTCACCGAACCCTTGCAACTGCTGGCGAAGGTCCTCGAGTTCACCGATCCGGTCACCGGCGAACGCCGCCGGTTCGAAAGCGGGCGGACCCTCGAAGCGTGGACGGACCTCGACGCGTGGCGCCGAGGTCCGTGACGCCCCATCCCGTGATGGACGGGCCGGTATTTGCCTACCCACCGCGGACCTGCGCGAAGGTGGAGATTCAGTGTGCCGGGGTCGACGATGCAGGAATTGGGACGTTGAGCCAGATTCTTACATCGTCGCGCGAGTCACTCTGGTCTCGAACCTTGATCAGGTACCGGTCACGACCCGTGGCAAACGACCGAGCGTGGAGGATTCGGGACGTTGAATGTCCCGAATCCTCCACGCTCGACCGGCTCGGTGACGTCGCTCGTTTGAAGTCCGTGAAGGCCTCCTTCCCTCGGCTCAGCCGAGGGAACTCGACCTTCACCCCTTGACCAAGGAGGTCCTGGCTCGTGAGTGGTAAGGACGGTGAGAACGACACGCCACTCACGACCACCGGCACCGGCCACTCACCGGACTCCGGCAGGCTCACTTCCGCCAGAACTTGATCCCGCTCCACGTCACCTTGACCGGGCCGGCGCCACTGGCCGTCCGGTAGGCGCCGAACTTGTCGTAGTAGCTGCCGCCGCTGCTGCTCACGGTCTGCTTCAGCGAACCGTTGATGTACACCTTGTGCGTGCTCCCGACCTGGTGCACGGTGTTGACCCGCACCGACGTCCCGACGGTCGCGCCGCTCCCCAGCGTCTCCCCGCCGTGGACCGCGTAGAGCCGCCCGCCGCGTTCGACCGCGAGCATGAAATACGGCCCGGCGGTCGGCGCGTCGCGGAAGGTCTGTTTCAGGCTGATCCGGGTGCCCGCCATGCTGGCGATCCGGAACGAACCCTCGAACTGCCGGGTCCCGCCGGTGTAGGTCACGTAGCGCCGTTCCGCCCGCTGATCCCCGCTTCCAGTGGAACAGGTCAGTTCGAAGTTGAGCCCGTCGACCGCGCCGCACCCGCGTTCCTGGACGTTGAACGAGGGATTCTCCGCCGTCCACGGGCCCGTTCCGACCTGGGCGCTCGCCGGCATCGCCGACGCCACCAGGCCGAGGACGGCCACCGCGGCCACCCCGGCGGTCCGAAGTCGTCTCCGCATCCTGCCTCCTGCACACTCAGGGCGGCGGTGGTCCAGACCAGGACCAGGCTGCGACTGTACGAGCACGAACCGTCATCGGACAAGATGTTGACGCTCCGGCGTCCCGCTGATTGGGTAACGACGGTGATCCTCTCCATGACGGTCCTCGAAGGACTGGCCGCCGGGACGATCGACCTGACCTTCCGGCGCTGGTCGAAGCAGAACGTCCACCCGGGTGACGTCATGCGCCTGGAGGCCGGGGTGATCGAGGTCGACTCGGTCGAGATCGTCGACCCCGCCACCATCACCGATGCCGACGCCCGCCGTTCCGGAGCGGACTCGGCGAACGCGGTCCGCGGGACCCTGCGCGGCCCTTCGGACGCTCCGGTGTACCGCGTCCGCCTGCGCTATCTCGGCCCCGATCCCCGGCAGGCGCTCAGCGCGGCGGCCGAACTGTCCGCAAAGGACGCCGAAGCGATCCGCAAGCGACTGTCCAAGATGGACAGAAAGCGCTCGTGGACCCACGAGACCTTGCGGCTCATCGCCGACAACCCCGGACGCCGGGCCCAGGAGCTTGCCGATCTTCTCGGCCGCGAGAAGGAGCCGTTGAAGGTCGACATCCGCAAGCTCAAGGATCTCGGCCTGACGCTCAGCCTCGAAGTCGGCTACCGGATCTCCCCGCGCGGCGCGGCCTACCTGAGCCTCACCGAGGATCCCGGTAGAACGCGCTGAGTTCCGGCATGAGCCGCTCCGGCGGGACACTGTGGAATTCGCCGTCCAGCGCGACCTGCCTCGCTCCCGGGATCGCCTTCGCGGTGGCGAGTGCGGCGGCCTTCAGCCACTCCGTGCTGCCGTTGCTGTTCACCACGAGGACGGGCGTCGCGATCGACGCCAGCTCGGCGGGCACTTTCGAATCGCCCATCACGAAAGCGTCATAGACGAGTGTGGGCGCGTAGGACCGGAGTTCGGCCCACATCGGCGTCGCCTTGGCCTCGGCGACGGCCTCCGCCGGTGTGCCGACGGCGGACATCGTGAACAGCGCGACGGCGTCGTCCCATCGATCGGCCGCGACCAGGTCGCGCATCTCTTCGGCGTAACCCTCGGGGACGTCTTCCGTTTCGCCGCGATACGGCGACTCGAAGACCGAGAGCCGCGCCATCGGCACTCCCGCCGCGGCGGCGAGGAGGGCCAGCGCGCCACCGGAGGAGATGCCGTGCACGATCACCGGCTCGCCGATCGCGGCGACGACGGCGGCGAGGTCTTCGATCTCGCGTTCGACCGCGTACGGCGCGGTGTCCCCGCTGTCGCCCCTGCCGCGGCGGTCGTAGGTCACCACGGAGTGCTCGGCCACGAACTCCGCGACCAGCGGTTCGTCGCCGAGCCGGTCGTTGCCGGCGCCCGCGACGATCACCACCACCGGCCCCTCGCCACGTCGTTCGAACGCGATCGGCGTTCCGTCCGCGGACTTGACTGTGTCGATCATGGGACCATCGTGCCCGGCGTCGTCGCCGGACGCAGGTCATTTATCCCAGTCGAACACGCGTTCGACAAATGATCGAAAACGGGGTAGGTTCGGTTGCCATGACACCCGCGCTTCAAGCCTCGCTGTTCGACGAGTGCGCCGCTCTCGAGCTCGGCTCGCTCGGCGGGCTCCGGCGCACCGAGCTGTCCCGGGGTGCCTGGATCGACGTGCTGCCGGGCTGGCTCGCCGGCGCGGACGAGCTGTTCACCCGGCTCGCCGAAGACGTGCCCTGGCAAGCCGAACGACGGCAGATGTACGACCGCGTCGTCGCCGTCCCCCGGCTGCTGAGCTACTACCGCGACGGAATGCCGCTCCCCCACCCGATCCTCACCGAGGCTCGGGAGAGCCTCTCCGCGCACTACTCGGACGAGCTCGGCGAGCCGTTCGTGACCTCCGGCCTGTGCTTCTACCGGGACGGGCGTGACAGCGTCGCCTGGCACGGCGACGACACAGGCCGCTCGCGCACCGAGGACACCATGGTCGCGATCGTCTCGGTCGGCGCCGCCCGGCAGCTGGCGCTGCGCCCGCGTGGCGGTGGTGAAACCATCCGGCACGCCCTCGGCCACGGCGACCTGATCGTCATGGGCGGCAGCTGCCAGCGGACCTGGGAACACGCCGTCCCCAAGACCGCCAAACCCGTCGGGCCGAGGATCAGCGTCCAGTTCCGCCCGAGAGGAGTCGCCTGAGATTTCAGTCCAGCAGCACGGGAAGCGCGTCGACGCCGTAGACGATCGAGACCTTCCGGAAGCCCACCTCGTCCGGTTCGATCGCCAGCCGCATCTCCGGGAACCGGCGCACCAGCGCGGGATACGCGGTGCGCAGTTCCATCCTGGCCAGTTCGGCGCCGATGCACCGGTGGATGCCCCAGCCGAAGGCGAGGTGCGACGTCGGCTCACGGGTCGCGTCGAACTCCTCCATGTCCTCGCCCAGGACGCCGTCGCGGTTCGCGACGTTGAGCGAGCACAGGACGATGTCGCCCTTCGCGATCCGGACGCCGGCGATCTCCATGTCCTCCTTGGCGAAGCGAGGGAAGGCCATCTGCACGACCGTCAGGTACCGCAGCAGTTCCTCGACGAACTTGTGGACGGCGTCGTCATCACCACGGATGGTCTCGAACAGCGAACGGTCCTTCAGCAGCACGAGCGCGCCGAGCGCGAGCATGCTCGCCGTGGTCTCCAGCCCGCCGGTGAGCACACCGTCGGCGAGGCCGGCCAGTTCGCGGTCGTCGATCTCGTCGCCGTGCTCCTTGATGAGCATGCCGAGCAGGCCGTCGCCCGGGTTCTCGCGTTGCTTCTTGACGATGTCGTCCAGATAGGACAGTGACTCCGTCATCGCGCCGAGTGACGCCCCGGCGCCACCGAAAAGATCGAAGCGCGCGGTGCTCAGCCGCTGGAAGTCGTCACGGTCCTCGTACGGGACACCCAGCAGCTCGCAGATCGTCAGCGACGGGATCGGCAGGGCGAAGGCCTCCCACAGGTCGACAGGACCGTCCGTCTTCGCCATCGCGTCGAGCTGATCGGCGACGATCTCGTCGATCCGAGGCGCCAGCCGTGACAGCCGTCGCATGGTGAACTCCGGCGTGAGCAGGCGCCGCAGCCTGGTGTGCACCGGCGGATCGGCGAACCCGAGCCCGCCGGGGTTCTGATCCTCGGTCACGCCCGCGTTCCCGACCAGGTTGGTGAAGTCGCTGCTGAACTCGGTCACCTTGCCGAGCACGGCCTTGGCCTCGTCGTAGCCGGTGACCAGCCAGCCGTTCATCCCGAACGGCAGCTCCAGCTTGCTGATCGGCTCCTTCGCGCGGATCCGGCCCAGTTCGGGCACCGGGTCGAGATCGTCGCGTTTGAGCGGCAACAGCACGTTGTCCGGGATGATCGACATCTTGGACAGGTCGAAACCGTTCTTCTGCTGACGCGCGAGGTAGCGGCGGCCGATCCACGCCAGCACGCGCGAGCGAATGCTCCCCATACCCCGCACCCTACTCCAGCCACCGACCAGCTGACCTGGCACAACAGGCCTTGTTCGCCCGACGGGGCACGAACTTCGACGGCTGTTCACCCGCCGTCCCACTCGATTCGTCACGTCCAGGAAGTCGGATTCGGGCCACGGAAGGTTCCCAGTGACCGGGAGACGTCGGTCACGGGCGGTCACCACGGATCGCCGGTAACGCCTGACAACGGGCCGGCGTCGTGAAAGTGTCGGACCCTACTGGGAGGATTCGGACATGTCAGCCGCTCTCATCGGACGCGACCACCCCGCCGGGGTGCTCCGCGCGGAGATCGCCCGTGCCGCCGAAAGCCACGGCGGGCTGGTGCTGGTCACCGGCGAGGCCGGGATCGGGAAGACCACGCTCGTCACAGGCGCCGCCGAGGAGGCGAAGCGCCTCGGCTGCCTGGTGCTCAACGGGTCCTGCTGGGACTCGGCGAGCGCGCCGGGCTACTGGCCGTGGACGCAGGTGGTGCGTGGGCTGCGGCGCGCGGTCGGGCAGGGCCGCTGGGCCGCGATGGCCGACAGCGAACTGGACGTCCTGCTCGGCGAGACCCGCGGCGACGGCGCGGCGGACGGGTTCCGGCTGTACGACGCGGTGACGAGCGCGTTGGTGGCCGCCTCCCAGGATCTGCCGATCGTGGTGGTGCTCGACGATCTGCACTGGGCCGACGCCGCGTCGCTGCGGTTGCTCGAGTTCGCCGCGCAGCACACCTGGTACGAACGGCTGCTGCTGATCGGCACGTACCGCGACGTCGAGGTCGAGACGACCGATCACCCGCTTCGCTCGCTCGTGCTGCCTCTGCTCGCGAAGGCCACTTCGGTCACTCTCACCGGGCTCGAACCGGATGAGGTCGGCGCGCTCATGGCCAGGACAGCGGGCGCGGAACCGGACGGCGCGCTGGTCGCCGAAGTCCACCGTCGCACCGGCGGCAACCCGTTCTTCGTCGAGCAGACCGCGCGGCTCTGGCACAGCGGCGGCTCCGCCGAGACCATCGCACCCGGCGTGGCCGACGCGTTGCAGCGGCGGCTTTCCCTGCTCCCCCAACCAGTTCTCGATCTGCTGACCACCGCGTCCGTACTCGGCCGGGAGTTCCACCGCAGACTGCTCGCGGGCGTGGCGTCGGCACCCGTGCCCCAGGTGGACAGGCTGCTCGACCAGGCCGTCGCGGCGCGGCTGGCCGTGGTGCACGGCCAGGGCCGGTTCGCTTTCGCCCACGACCTCGTCCGCGAGACGCTGTACGCGAGCCTGTCCGAAGCGGAACGTCGGAAACAGCACGCCGCGGTGGTCGCGGTAGTGCGAGAGGCACCGAAGTCGCCGGACCGGCTCTTCCCCGCCGACAAGGCCCGCCACGCGCTGCTGGCCGGACCGGAAGTCGATCCGGACGAGGCCGTGGACCTGTTGCTGGCCGCGGCGATGGACGCCACCGGCCGGATGGCCACCGAGGAGGCGGCCGGGCACTACCGGCGGGCGATGGAGATCATCGAGGATCCCCGCCCCCGGGCGGTCATCGCGCTCGAACTGGGCGCGCATCTCACCCGGCACCACGAGACCGAAGAGGGCCGAGAGGTCCTCGACGCGGCGTCGGCGCTCATCCGTGAACTCGACGAAGGCGACCTGCTCGCGCGACTCGCGCTGACCCTGATCCGGTCCGACCACAAGGGGCTCCGGGTCGAGGAGACCACCGCCCTGCTCATCGAGGCACACCGGCGACTCTGCGGCGGGGGATCCGGCGGGCCCCGCTCCGTCGAGGAGATGACGCAGGATCTGACGGCGCACATCCTGATGACAGCCCGTGACGATCAGGACGACTCCGCGCTGTTGTTCGGGCTGTGGGCCCGGCACGACGCGATCTGGGGCCCGGGCACCGCCGCCGAACGGGAACGGCTCACCGACGAACTGATCGCGGTCGGGCGCCGCACGGGGAACGCGGAACTGGAACATTTCGCGTCGTCGTTCAAGTGGGTGGCACTGCTGGAACAAGGCGATCCGCGCTATCTCGGGCAGTACCACGACTTCGTCGCCATGGCGGACACCGGCCGCGTGCCGAGTTCTCATCTGGCGTCCATGATCGATCAGTGCATCATCGCCACCATCCAGGGGCGATTCGACGAGGCCGAGGCGTATCTCCAGCAGGCGATCGAAGGCCAGTCGGCCGACGCCCACCCGTTCTTCTGCGACGTCAGGCAGTTGCAGCGCTGGACCCGCTGGTGCCTGGAAGGCCGGTTCGACGACCTCGCCCGGTTGCACCGGGAGATGTCCCGCGAAGGCTATTCCTACAACCGCGTGCTGGAAGCGATCACCGCCGCGCAGGCCGGAGACGCGGGGGAAGCCGTGCGGCTCACCGACTTGGCGGCTGATGCGAAACCCTATCCGCGCGATCTGGAGGCGATGTGGTTGCGCTGCCAGGCGCAGACCGCGGCTGTCTCCCGCGATCCGGAACGGTGTGAGACCGCCCGCCAGCTTCTGGTCCCCTACAGCGGAGAATGGCTGGTTTCGCTGTATGGGTGCGAAACCGGTGGCCCGGCAGATCTCTGGCTGGGCAGGCTCGACCTCGCGCAGGAACGCTGGAACGACGCCGTGGACAGGTTGCGCCGCGCCGCGCGTTCGGCCGAGCTGCTGCGGGCCGCGGCCTGGACGGTGGAGGCCGAATCCTGGCTGGCCGAGGCTTTGCTCGGCCGGAACCTCGAAGGCGACGCGTCCGCCGCGAAAGCCCTCTTGTCCGAAGTGGACGGAGATGCCGCCACACTCGGCATGCGGCAGGTCGCGGCCAGGGTGGCGCGGATGCGGCAGGAAGCGCGGGCGCCGGCCGCGCAGGTGGCCGAGTTCCGCCGCGACGAAGCCGTCTGGACACTGCTTTTCGACGGCGTCACCGCGCACCTTCCGGATTCGAAAGGCTTGCGGGACCTGCATCTCCTGCTCGGCAGACCGGGTTCGGAAGTACCGTCCGTGCGGCTGCTCGATCCCGAAGGCGGCGAGGTGGTCGTCGCCGCGAAGAGCCTCGGCGGGGACGCTGTCCTCGACGACGAGGCGAAGGCCCGGTATCGCGCACGGCTGGACGAGCTCGACGAACTGATCGACACCGCGACCGGGCTGGGTCAAGACGCCCGTGCCGCGGCACTGGATCGCGAACGGGACGCGCTGCTGGCCGAACTGCGGTCCGCCGCCGGGCTCGGCGGCCGCACCCGGCGGCTCGGCGACGAAGCCGAACGCGCCCGCAAAACGGTGACCGCCCGGATCCGGGACACCCTGCGCAAACTCGACGAACAGCACCCGGCGCTGGCCGCGCACCTGCGCGCGTCGGTCACCACCGGGTCTTCGTGCCGCTACGCGCCGGAAGACAAGGTCCCCTGGCGGCTGTGAGCCGCCAGGGGACCCGGGTTCATTTGCGGTTGTAGAGCCGCATCGTCAGCGTGCCGAAGACCGCGAGGAGGACCGCGCCGGCGATCAGCACCCAGGTGATCTCGCCGCCGTCCCAGTTGCCGTCCATCATCGAGCGGACCGCCCCGACCACGTGGGTCACCGGGTTGACGTCGACGAAGGCCTGCAGCCAGCCCGGCATCGTCTCCGGGTTGACGTAGATGTTGCTGAGGAAGGTCAGCGGGAACAGCACCATCATGCTGACGCCCATCACCGACTTCTCGCTGCGCAGCAGCAGGCCGAACATCGTCCAGATCCACGAGAACGCGAACGAGAACGCCAGTAGCAGGAGGATCGCGGCGGCCACGCCGCCGACGCCGCCGCCGGGCCGGAAGCCCATGATCAGCCCGACGCCGAGGATCACCAGCGCCGCGATGAGGTAGCGCAGCATGTCGCCGAGCAGGTAGCCGACCATCGCCGCCGGCCGCCAGATCGGCAGCGTGCGGAACCGGTCGAAGACCCCCTTCTCGATGTCGGTGTTGACCGCCACCCCGGTGTACATGGTGATCATCAGGATGCTGCTCGCCATGATGCCCGGCAGCACGAACTGCAGGTACTCCGTCGGCGAGCCGGACAGCGCGCCGCCGAACAGGTAGGTGAACATCAGCGTCATCATGATCGGGAACGCCGTGACGTCGAACAGCTGCTCGGGCACGTGCTTGATCTTCAGCATCGCGCGCCACCCGAAGGTGATCGAAGCCGACAGCGCGCTGGGTCGCTGAGGACGGTTCTTCGAGATCAGGACGGCGGCGAGGTCCTCGGGCTTCGGTGCCGCGAGAACGGGTTCGGTTTCTTTGACTGCCGTGGTACTCAAGCTGCACTCTCCTCAGGCGTGGCGGTGCGGTCGGTGAGGGCCAGGAAGACCTCGTCGAGGCTCGGCTGGCCGAGGGAGAAGGTGTCGACGACGATGCCCGCGCGGGCGAGTTCGGTCAGGGCGCGCGCGGCGTGCTCGGCGGCGCCCTGTTCGGTGCTCTCGCCCGAAAGCCGGGCGGTCAGCGAGAGCGGGTCCGGTTCGAGCACCACCTGCGCCTCCAGATTGCGGACGAGCAGCGCTTCGGCTTCCGGCCGCTGGTCCGCCTCGCGCAGCCGGACGTGGACCGCGCCCGCGCCGACGGACGCCTTCAGCTGGCCCTTGGTGCCTTCGGCGATCACCTTGCCGTGGTCGATGACGGCGATCCGCGACGCCAGCTGATCGGCCTCGTCGAGGTACTGCGTGGTCAGCAGGACGGTGGTGCCGTGCTGCACGATCGCGCGCACGATGTCCCAGACCTGGTTGCGGCTGCGGGGATCGAGCCCCGTCGTCGGCTCGTCGAGGAAGAGCACGTCCGGGGTGTTCAGGATGCTCGCGGCGATGTCGATCCGCCGCCGCATCCCACCGGAGTAGTTCTTCACCTGACGCCCCGCGGCCTCGGACAGGCCGAACGCCGCCAGCAGCTCCTCCGCCCTCGCACGGGCGGCCGGTTTGCGGTGCCCGGTCAGCCTGCCGATCAGCACCAGGTTCTCGGTCCCGGTCAGTTCTTCGTCCACTGAGGCGTACTGCCCGGTCAGGCTCACCATGGCCCGGACAGCGTCGGCCTCGCGGACGACGTCCTTGCCGAAGATGCGCGCTTCGCCCTCGTTCGGGCGGAGCAGGGTCGCGAGCATCTTCACCGCGGTGGTCTTGCCCGCGCCGTTCGGCCCGAGGACGCCGTACACGGCACCGGCCGGGACCTTCAGGTCGATCCCGTCGACCGCCCGGTTTTCCCCGAACACCTTGACCAGCCCCGAGGCTTCGATGGCCAGTTCACTCATTTTCCTTGTCCTTTCAGAAGCTTTCAGCAGACGTAAGGGCGCGCGGCTCGCGCTTCTCGCAGGGCGAGGCCCCACCAGACGAGCTCGTCGAGCAGGGTGGTGACGGCCTGTCCTTGGCCGTCGATGTCGAAAGGGGTGCCATCACGGGCGAAGGTGCCGTCGAGGAGGTTGAAGGCGACTGTGTCCCGCATGGTCACCGTGTGCAGCTCGGTGAAGATCGAGCGCAGCTGCTCGACGGCGTAGAGACCCTGTGACCGGTAGCCGTAGGAGACGAAGCCGACCGGCTTCGCGCGCCACTCGTCGTAGGCGCAGTCGATCGCCTGCTTGAGCGACGCCGGGAAACTGCGGTTGTACTCGGGAGTGACGACGACGAACGCCTCCGCCTCGTCGACCAGCCCCGCGAACCGCCGCATGTCGGGCGTCGGCTGTTCCGGCAACCAGGCGGGCAGGGTGAAGTCGGTCAGGTCGAGGACTTCGACGACGAGGTCGTCCCGCCCTTCCGCGCGGCCGGTGAACCACTTGCCGACGGCGTCCCCCACCCGCCCCTCGCGAGTGCTGCCGATGATCACCGCGACCCGTAGCGGACTGGCGTTCATGACCGACCTCCTCTCGCCTCACCCCCCAGGCGCGAGAAAGCCGCCGGATGTTCGCTAGATCGGATCTAGCGAACATCCGGCGGCTTCGGTCGGTGATCTCGCTACGCGTCCAGCGCGATCGCGATCGCGCCCAGCAGGGACGCGTCCTGGTCGAACTTCGCCGACACCAGTTCCGGCGGGAACGGCACGGCCCTGGCCAGCCGTTCCCGCAGCGCGGGCAGCAGGATGTCGGCCGAGCGTACGAGTCCCCCGCCGACGGCGACGCGCTGCGGGTCGAGCGCGATGGCGAGGTTCGCGACGTGCATCGACAGTTCGTCGAGTGCCGCGCCGACCAGTTCCTTGGCCTGTGCGTTCTCCCTGGCGAGGCCGAACAGCTCACCCGCGGTTACCGGGCGGCCGAGCAGCACACTCGCCCGGCCGCCCAGCCCACGCCCACCGACGGCTTCCTCCAGCGGCGCCGCTCCGCTGGCGAACCCGTCGGTGTCCTGCGGTGAGAGGAGGTTGTACCCGATCTCTCCCGCAGCGCCATTCGCGCCGGCCAGCAGCCGGCCGCCGACCAGGACCGCCGCGGCGATCCCGGTCCCCAGCGAGAGGAACACCGCCGGATCGGTGTCCGCCAGCGCCCCCCATCGCCATTCCGCGAGCGCCGCCGCCTTGGCGTCGGTGCCCACCTCGATCGGAACCCCGCCGAACTCGTCGGCGACGAGTTCCCGTAGCCGCAGTTCCTCCCAGCCCGGCACGTTGGGGGCCAGCAGGATGCGGTCCTCCAGCACGATGCCCGGGCTGACGACGCCGATCGCGACAAGGTTGTCGGCGGCGCCTTCGTCGGCGAGCAGTTTCCGCGCGGCGGCGAGCGCACGGCTCACCACCTGTTCGGCGCCCGCTTGCGCGTCGGTGTCGAGCCGCCGGGTGACCAGCAGGCTCCCGGCTCTGTCCGCCAGCCCGATCGCGACCTTCGTCCCGCCGAAGTCGATCCCCAGGATCAACGCTTCCCCCGTCACTTCCCGTTCCCCTCTTCCGCCCCCGCGAACGATTCCTGAATTCCCTTGGGCCCGAACGGCCACACGCGCTCCGTCTTCGCGTAAGCGAGGAACGCCGCCACGCCGATCGCGATCCACCCCACCGAGAGCCCGATCGAGAGCCAGGTGGCGGAGAAGTAGATGTAGACCCAGCCGAGCAGCGCGATGATCGTCGGGATCGGGTAGAGCCATTGGCGGTACGGCCGGTCCAGTTCCGGACGCCGTCGCCGTAGCACCACGATCGCCGCGACCTGGGCGAGCGACTGGACGAGCACGAGCACCGTCACCGCCGCGTTGATCACCGCGGTCAGCGTGAACAGCGAGCCGATCGCGGCGATGAGGCCCATCGTCAGCACCCCGGCTGTCGGCAGGTTCAGTTTCGGGTGCAGCTTGGCGAACACCGGCAGGAACACCTTGTCGCGCGCGGCCTCGAACGGGACCCGCGAGCCGCCGAGCAGGCCGGCGAACACCGAGCCGATCGCGGCGATCACGATGAACACGGTGATGACCTTGGCCGTGCCGGTGCCCCACGCCTGTTCCAGCACGGTGGAGGCGACCGACGTGGCGGTCTTCAGCTCCTCCAGCGGGATCGAGCCGAGCACGCCGAGCTGCAGCAGGAAGTACAGGCTCATGATGCCGAGGATCGAGAGGATGATCGACCGCGGCAGCGTCCGGCCCGGGTCACGCACCTCGCCGCCGAGGTAGGCGCTGGTGTTGTAGCCGAGGTAGTCGTAGATGGCGATGATCAGGCCCGCGCCGAGCCCTGCCCAGAACGCTCCGCCGTCGAACGAGAACGCGCCCGGGGTGAAGGCGAACGCCTGCGCGCCGTCGAAGTGGGTGAAGGCCGCGACGATCACCGAAAGCACGGCGAACAGCATGATCGCGAACAGGACGGTGGTCAGCTTCCCGATCTCGCCGATCTTGCGGAACAGTGCCAGCACGATCAGCGCGATGACGCCGAGGCCGATGACCTTGCCGAGCCCGGTCGTCCCGCCGTCGTCGGCGACCCCGGGGATCAGGTACCCGAGGTACTGGACGAGGCCGATGATGCCGGTGGACATGATGAGCGGGATGAACAGCACCGCGCTCCAGGCGAACAGGAACGGCATGAGCCTGCCGGTCCGGAAGCCGAACGCTTCGCGCAGGTACACGTAGGTGCCGCCGGCGCCCGGGAGGGCGGCGCCGAGCTCGGCCCAGATCAGGCCGTCGGCCAGCGCGATGAGCGCGCCGATGAGCCAGCCGAACATGGCCTGCGGGCCGCCGAGGGTCGCCACCATCGCCGGGATGGTGACGAACGGGCCGATCCCGCACATCTGGGTCATGTTGATGGCGGTCGCCTGCAGCGGCCCGATCTTCCGCTCGAGCCCCGGCCGCGGGGATGAACTCAAAACGCGCCTCCCTATTAGTTAGTAAAGTTTCTTAACATAATTTGCGGCGTGTCGGAAGGCCGGTCCGCAAAGTTGTCGCACTCCGGTCACCCCGGAATTGCCCGAAAGGGCGGAATCACCCGGAATACGCCCGAACGGACCAGGCCGGGACGTATCAGGGGGTCGCCGTTCCGCGTCCTTACCCAGAAGGACGTCTTCCCGAGGACGGTGAGGTCCATGAAACGGCTGTTCAGCGCGGCGATGGCGATCGCCGCTCTCGGCTTCGCGGCGGCTTGCGGCGGAGCGTCCACTCCCCACGACACGGATCCGGCCGATCCGACCACGGACACCGGGGTGACGACGGAGATCGCCCCGACGGCGTCCCCCGAGGAGTCCTCACCCGGCGGGCTCACTCCGAGGCCGGGGACCGCTCGCGGCGGGCACACCGAAGAGCCCCGTCCACCTGTCGTCCCCGGCAGTCCCATCAAGTACAACAGCGACCTGCTCGGCACAGATCCCGACACGGCGGAGAAAGCGATCGGGCAGAACCTCGAAGACCTCTGCAAGAGCCCCCGCCGGTGTGGCGTTTCGATCGTGACCGCGGGCAAGGGCCACTGCATCCGCAGCATCGGCCCGAATCCGGTCTACCCCGGCAAGACGATCACGATCCAGGCCCGGCTGTGCGAGACCGAGACCACGGAGGAAAGCCAGTCGCCTTCGAAGTCGGAAAGCGGGAAGCCGAGCGAAACCACGAGCGGATGAGCACGCGGCGGGGCCTCCGCGCGGCCGCGCCGCCGGTGGCCGAACCCGCGGCGGGCCCGGCACACGCGCTCCGGCTGGTCGGCGCCGCGCTGGCCAACACGACCCTGCTCACCGCGTTGCTCTACTACTTCGGGCTCGTCGAGACGCAGACGTACTTCGGCTACTTCCGCGTGCACTACACCCTGCTCGGCCAGACCCCGGACGAGATCTTCGGGCGGGGCGTCGACGGGGTGCTCCTGCCCCTGACCGGCGCGGCGGGCGCGATACTGCTCTTCCTGGTGCTGACCCGGTTCCTGAAGATCCGCCTCGGCGAGGTCCCGTGGACCCGGCTGCTGCGGATCTGCTCCCCCGTCGCCGGCGGCCTCGGCCTGGTGCTGCTGGTCTCGACGACCGCGATCGCGCTCGACCCGGAACCCTTTCGCGACTATCCCGGCGTTCCCGGGCTCGGCTTCGCGATCGGTGTCCTGATGACGCTGTTCTCCTGGCGCCACTGGACCTCACGCAGGACGGGGAGCGCCCGCGCGAGCCTGGCGGAACTCGTGACCGGCTACGTCCTGGTGAGCATCGGCCTCTTCTGGGCCGTCGGCGACTACTCGGGAGCCGTCGGCACGACCCGCGGCTTCGAGGCCGCCGGGGTGATCCCGACGAGACCGGCCGCGACGCTGTACAGCGCGGAAAGCCTCAACCTCACCGCGAACGGTGTCCTGGAGGTGAAGTGCGCCGATCCCGAAGCCGCCTACAAGTACCGGTACACCGGGCTGAAGCTGCTGCTCCAGTCCGGCGGGCAGTACGTTTTCCTCCCGGCGAACTGGCGGATCTCGACCGGCGTCGCGTTCGTGATCCCCAAGACCGAAAAGCAGCGCCTCGAATTCGGCCCGTCCCGATCGGTCCCGCCACCCGGCTGCTGACGCTCGTCAGACCAGGTGAGTCCCGAACCATTCGGTGACCGCCTTGTCGACCTGCTTCGCGATCGGCAGTTGCGGCGCGGGCTCGATACCCGGCTCTTCGGCCAGCGGATGCGCGAGTCCGGCCACCCTGGTCAGGCGGACGTCGTCCGGACGGGTGTACCGCTCTCGCAACGCGGCGACCAGGTCGTCGGCGTCTGCGCGCAGCGACGGGTGATCCTCCTCGCCGCTGACGAGTACCAGCGGAACTTGCTTTTCCCGCGCCGAGATTTCACCCGATCGTGCGACGAAGTCGAGCTGATCCGCCGCCTGTTCCGACTCGTCGTTCCACGGATACGGCTGCTCCAGCAGGCCTTCCACCAGTCCGACCACCGAACGCGCCCGTACGGCGGGGTTGACCAGGGCGGCCGCGCGGACCGGGATCTCGCGCGTGGCCAGGATCGTCAAGGCCACGGCACCGCCCAGCGAACCGCCGACGACGGCCATCCGGGAGGTGTCGAAGCCGAAGCGTTCCCGCAGTTCGGCCAGCGCGGCGGGAAATTCCAGCGCCGCCTGCCGGACGAACGGGTCGACGTAGGCGAGCATCGCGTCACGGCGGGCCCTGTCGACGACGGCGTCCATGGTGCCGTCGACCATTCTCGCGCCGCACAACGGCATTCCGAGGTACACCCGCCACGCCGGCACTCCCGCCAGCGGCAACGCGGCCGCGAACGCCGCGTCCGAGCGGGGCGAATCGATCATGTGCCACGCCACGACCACCGGTGCGGGGCCGCTGACCTCGGCCGATGGCGGCAAGACGGTGAACGGTACCCCCGCTGCCGTGCCTGTGACCGGTTCTCCCACCACTGTCCTTCCCCGTACGCTGTCGATCTCCACGATATCCACGACGCACCGGAGGCGGACCTCGTTCCGCCACAAGCGAAACAGTATGCCCGCGACGTCACCCCGACGCGCCGCGGAGGTGGTTGCGGGTGGGCGGCGGCGGCCGAATAGTGTTGCGGCCCGGCCCATTGGAGGTGAACCGCCCGTGCCCGATGTCGACTACTACGAAGTGCTCGGCGTGGGCAAGGCCGCCTCGGTCACCGAGATCAAGACCGCGTACCGGCGGCTCGCGAAGTCACATCACCCGGACACCGGGGGCTCCGCGCTCACGTTCCAGCTGGTCCGCGAGGCCTACGACACGCTCAGCGATCCGATGCGGCGCGCGGGCTACGACGCGGACGGGCGCTCCGTGCGTGTGCCGATCAGGCCTCGGCCGAGACGTCGCTTCGGCGAGGAACCGGGCTACGAGCCCGAGCCGGTCGTGATCGATCCGGAAGACCTCGAATGGTGGGAATTCGCCGCACAGGACGGGCGCGTGCGCCACGGACGGCGGCGCGGCCCCGGGCACACCCCGGTCGTGGCGGCGGTCGGCGGCATGGTGCTGGTGCTGCTACCGGTGCTGACCGGCGTCGGCTTCTCGGCGCCCACGCTGATCATCTGGCTGATCCTGACCGCCGGAACGGCCCTGCTGGTGCAACGGCTCGCACGCGGCTACCTCGCCGCCTCCCGCGCCAAGAACCGGTTCGCCGCCGAATTCGGCGGGAAGCGCGTGTTCGGCACCCCCGGCACCGAGACCGACGAACTCGCCGAACGGCTCACCGCCGACCTGCTCGAGCGCTACCTGACCCGGCTGCCCGGCGCGCGGATCTTCCACGGCCTCTCGTGGCCGGACTCCGTGTTCGCCGACGTCGACCACGCGGTGCTGTGCGGGAAGCGGCTCGTGCTCGTCGAATCGAAGCTGTGGCTGCCGGGACACTACGAAACCGACGACGACGACCGCCTGCTGCGCAACGGCCGCGCCTTCCGCGGCGGCGGGAGCAGGCTGGCCGAAAGCCTCGCCGAATACCGGCGGATCCTGCCGGGGGTCACGTTGCGCGGGGCGATGGTCGTGTACCCGAGCCGGACCGGTGAGATCACCACGGATCTCAACGATCCCTCCCCCACGCCGCCGATGACGCCGGAGCAGTTCCTGCACGAGATCGGTGGCTGGCTCGCGGCGGAGCCGTCCACTGTGGACACGGCGACGATGCGGGTGGTGCGGGACCGGGTGGTCGGCACCGGCTGAGGCCGGTGTCTCGCCTCTGAGCCGCGGAAACCCGGTCAGCCGCCGAGGCCGTTCATGGTGCTGTTGATCGTCACCACCAGCTCGCTGCCGGTACCCGGCATCATCACCACGTCACCGTGCCCACTCGCATACGTCACGATCCGCCCGCCATCGTCGGCGAGGTCGATCGCGGTGATCGGCGAACTCCGCACTCTTTCGCCGTTGTCACGGCGCGCGGTGTAGAGCTGGTGCACCGCCAGCCGAGGCCGGGCGAGCACCTGGGCGAGGTGGTCGCGGTCTCGGGTATCGACAGGCTCGGCCAACGGGTCACTCCGGTCGTGTTCAGGATCGTCGTAAAACGCCTGCGACATGCTCACCGCCCGCACCGAAGCGCCCGGCACCCGCGGCAGCGTCTCCACCAACGCGGTGGCGTGCCGCCGATCCTCGATCGGCGCGACCGCGACCACTTCGTCGCTGATGATCACCCGCAACGCGTCCCCGCTCTGGGAGGCGATCAGGATCGAACAGCTCTTCCCGTCCTCGAACACACTGAACGCGTACCACTCTCTGTCGGGGTGGCCCAGCGCCGCCAAGCTGGTGCGCCACAGAGGATTCAGTCGCCCGTTGCGCGCCAATCCCAAGGTTTCCAGGTCGGCGAGCGCCCGGTCTTCCACCGTTCGGCGGGCGTCACCGGTGCTCCAGTAATGCAGATTCGTACCGAACGCCGGAGGTAGCTCCGCGCCGGTATCGATCATGTTCCACGCAGCCAGGAACATCATCTTGGGCAGGATGACGGGACGATCAAGAACAGCCACGATAAGCACACTCCGACGTGAACCGACCGAATACGGAACAAACCCAGATCAGGCGGGGACCAAGGGGTCACGCGCCGATCGTCGGCGGCGCCGGGGGCAGTCCCGTGGTCGGGTCCACGTCCTCCTTGTCAGCCTCAGGGAACAAGCTCTCGTCCTGTACGAATTTCCTTTGGCGTTCCCTGTCTTCTTCCTTCGCTCCGCGCCCCATCCCCGGAGCCATCCCCGCAGGGCCAGCCGTCGGGCGACCACCCGCGCCGCGGCCGGCACCGGCACCACCGCGCCCCGGTTCTTCGACGAGGCCACGTGCGCCGGTTTGGCGACCACCACCAGGCGATCCGGTATCGCCAGGCTTCCCGACACCACCCAGTCCACCGACACCGCCCAGTCCGACCGGACCGTTGATCAGGTTGTTCAGCCCGCCCGTCGTCGGGCCACCGCCCAAGCCGGGAACATGAGTGGCCGGAGTATTCGGCAGCGACAGCCCGGCACGCGGGTCGAGTGGGGTGTAACCCGCCGCCGTCGTCCCGTCACCGACGTGGCCACCGCTCGCGGCAGGCACGTCGACCGAGGCAGGACCGCTCGCCGGGCCGGAACCGGTATGCCCGGGGCCGGGGACCGAACCCGGAGGTGGCGCGCCACCCACCATCGGTGTCACCGGAGCCCCACTTGACCGCGCCGGGTGACCATCGCCGTTGTCGCTGCGCTCACCGAAGCCACGCACAGGGGTCGGGTCGCCTGACGATGACGAGCCGAACTCCGGGGATATCTGCCCATAGTCGGTCTTGAGTCCGCTGCCCTGGCCCTCCAGATGTGCCGCGTATCGATCATAGATGGCTTTGTTGGCTTCCGCTGTTTTGTTGTAGCGCTCGATCGCTTTCTCGGTGTCCGTATCCCACGGCATGGCCACATCGAAGAAACTCTTGTCAGGCCGGTCGCCCATCGGCCGCATCGACCCTTTGGCCTGATTGAACCCGTTCGCGGAATCGGAAACATTGGTTCCGTTGTCGTTGAACAACTCCCCCGCCGAATCGATCGCATCGGCGAAAATCTTGGTGCGTTCTCGCGCACCCTCCGCGGCCTTTCCTGTCCACGCGGGCTCCAAGTTGTTCAGCATCTTCGACAGGCTCGCGGCTACCTGACTGTGCTTGTTCGACGCGAGATGGGCGGTGTCGCCGCTGTCGTCCCAGCTTGAACTGTTCCCGCGCATCATCTCGACGACGACTTCGGGAATCGGCACCGCCTGCACACCGACGTTACCCTGGACCACGTCCCCGGCCCACTCGATCGCGTCCCGAGCGGTCTTCACGATCGCGGTGCCGACCTTCTCCGCCTCATGCACCAGGGCCTTGGCGGCGTTTCCCAGCTGATCGAACGGAAACATCGTCAAGCACCCGCCTTGGCCTTCAAGGTGGTCACGACGGCATTCGCGGCCTGAACAGCGGCGTCACACGGCTCGATGGCACCGATCTTGGCGCGTCCCAGGGAAACCGACACATCGACGGCGAGGTCGTCGGCGATGCCGACCGTCACGGCGCAGAAGTCCGCCGGTGGCGTTTGGCCGGTTTGGCCGGCATGGCCGACAGCGGGAAACCCCTGGATATCGGCGAGTGGTTTCCAGACCGCGGCCTTGGGTTTGGTGTTCTGGTAGACACCGCTCAAGCCGAAGCGAGGGATCGTGGCGTAGGCGACTCCGACTTGAGAGCCCCGTTCAGGATTCGTCCATCCGCAGTCAGGGCCGAAATTAGGCGTCTCGCCGGGCTCGGTATCCACCGGAGAACCAAGAAGGGTCTTCACCTGGTCCGCCGTAAGCGCGTCAGAACAGGGCTTGCCGGACAACACGGTCGCCGGAAGCGGAGCGGTCACCTTGGGCGCTCCCGCATACGGCAGCCCGGGGGCGGCGGATGAACCAGGAGGGTTTTCCGACGAGGGCATCTTTCCGTCCTCAGGGCCCTTCCCCGCACAGCCGGACATCACTATCGCCCCGGCCGCGAAAAATCCCAAGGACACGACAAGACGGCGCGTCATCCGATTACTCCCCCTGTGCTGGATTCCGTCGCAGGCGACCGCTCGCCCACCTTGGTCATATCGTCGGCAGCGGCCGCGTCACGGCCAGTGATCTTCTTGAACGCTTCTTCGATCTTGCCGATCAATTCTTTCAGGTACGCGATTTCCACGTCGATGTGAGCGATTCCCTGACCGAAGGCGCCCGCCCCGCTCACCAACCGGGCGTTGTACGCGACACTCGCGGGATCCCTTGCCGGCGGCCGCACCGCACGAAGGCTTTCCGTTTGCCGCCGTAGGGCCTCGAGGGCTTTCAGAGCCTCCCTGGCTTGACCGAGCATGCCATTCGCTTCAGTCGGGGCCAGACTGTAGCCCCCGCTGCCCCCATAGGACCCTGCTTCCCATGAAGCCTGCTCGTACTCGACGGCCCTCTCGTACTCGCGACCCGGCTCCGCGATCGCGAAATCAACCCCCGACAACCAAGGGTCGACCCGTCTTTCTGGATGTGTCACGGCTGCTCGTGTCCCCTCGCGCATGGCCCTCAACACTTCGTCGCGACCGATCAGCCCCTGATCCGCTAGGCCGATCAGCCGCACCGATCACCGTAGCGGATCGGTCACCCACAGTGGAGAGGCTCGAGGGAAACCCGTAAGTAACAAGCCGCTTCCGAACAAAACAAACAGGCATCGCGGGAAAGGACCTTTTACAGAACCGCAGACCAGACCCCCGACACGAGTGAAGGCCCCCTTCCCTCGATTCAGCTGAGGGAAGGGGGCCTTCACGTGGCAAAGCGACTACCGGACCGAGCGCTCCTTCTTCTCACGCGCGGACCGGGTGCAGACCTCACCGACGTCGACCGTCTGGCCGCGGTCGACGTAGACGTCCGCCAGGCCGACGAGCTTGCCCTTCGGCGACGAGCAGGTCAGCTGGTACGCCTCCTTCGGGCCGTAGGTCGGCGGGATCGGCGACTGGAACGACACACCGCCGGTCCAGTCGTCCACAGTGGACGGATTCGCCTGGGCGTAGTTGACCAGCACGGCCCGGTAGTCCCCGGCGGGCGGGTCGTACAGGATCGCGTGCTCTTCGGTGGTCGAACCGTTCGCCGACGACGACACCATGTTGCCCGCGGCGTCGAAGACGTACAGGTCCCAGTCACTGTCCTGGCTGGCCCACTTGACGTCGACGCTGAACTTCCCGTTGTCCACCTTCGGCAGCCCGTCGACGTGGAACGTGAAGCTCTCCGAAGCCGGGTCGGTCGGGTAGTTCGTGTTGACCGCGGGCACGCCCGCCGGGTTGGTCACCGCGATGCCCGCCTGCGCCGGACCCTGCGGCTCGCGGCCGTAGCGGCCCGCGACGTAGGGGCGGGTCGACGGGTTGATCGACCACGCGAACCGGCCGCCGGTCGAGGACAGCGACGAGTTCAGGTTGTCGGTCACGTAGATCGGCGGCTTCGTCGAGCCGTCCGGCTGCACCACCGGGGCGGTCGGCGTCTGGAAGGTCTTGTGCAGCTTCAGCTGGTAGCCCTTCGGCGCCGTGCCGATCAGCGTCGAGTGCGCCGCCGGGTCGGCCGCGTTGGCCAGCATGTCGATGAAGGCCGCACGGTTACCGCCCTTGCCCGCACCGGCGGCGGGAGCGACGCCGGTGTACTCGGCGACGACACCGGCCTGGAACGGCGGGTGGAACTCGGTGTCGCCGATCTCGAACGTGAAGCCCCAGCCACCGGTGGCCCAGTACGACCAGTCCTCGGTCGAGCCTGTCGTGTCGTAGAGCGCCCACGACGGCTGGCTGGTGTATCCGTTGCGCGAGGCCATCTTGTCACCGAGCGCCTTGTACGCCGGCTCGTCGAGCGGCGGGCGGACGGCGGCGACACCCGGGACACGCAGCACCAGGTTCGAGAAGGTGTGCAGCGTGATCAGGTTGGTCACCTGGCGGTTGGACACGATCGAGCGAATGTTCTGCGTCTCGGGCTCGGAGAACGGGCCGGAACCGCGGAAGGTGTCGCTGCGCCACAGGGTCGACGCGCCGGCGCCGCCCCAGAAGCCCGCGTAGTTGCGGTTCGGGTCGGTGCCGCGTTCACGGCCGCCGGGGTTGGCCTTGCAGACGCCGGTCGCGAACTCCTTGGGTGAGTCGTTGACGTTGCAGTTCTTGCGCTTCATCTCGTAGTCAAAGCGCGAAAAGTCGCCCTTGGGCTCGGCTTCACGGGAGATTTCGAAGCCATCGGCGTTGACGATCGGCACGATGATGTTGCGCGTCCGGCCGACCAGGCCGCGGACGTCGGGGTTGTTGCCGGTGTAGCCCTTGACCAGTTCGTGGGCCCATTCCATGGCGTGCTCGCCCGCCGGCCACTCCCGGGCGTGGTGCACGCCCATGGTGAAGTTGACGGGTTTGCCGTCCGTGATGTTCTTGACGTCGGTCGCGATCTCGAGACCGACGACGTCACGGCCTTCCCAGGTCGGCTGCGGCAACGTGAACGCCGTGACGAGCTTGGGGTTCTTGCGGGCCAGTTCCTTGACCTCGAACTGGTAGTCGTAGAGGTGCCGGTAGCTCGTGCGCCCGGACGGCAGGGTGGAGCCCTGCGTCTTCGCGGCGTACTCGCGGTCGGTCTTGGCGTTCTGGATCGACTTCGCCGAAAGGTCGGCCTCGACCACCTTCGACTTGAAGCCGTTGTCCGCCAGCGTCTTGCGGTCGGCGTCGTTGGCGAGGACGACCTCGACGCCGGTGGCGTCAGCCTTCTCGGTGACGTCCAGGCCGAGCCGGAGGAGTTTGTCCTTGTCCTGTTTGGCCGGGGTCTCGACCCGGACCAGTTCGGCGCGCTGCGGCGCGGGCGCGGCGCCGGTCGGTGTCCCCTGCGGCGTGAGCGCGAGGAAGTCGACCCCCAGGAGCGCGTCGCGCGTCTGCCCGTCGTAGCGGCAGGTCTGCACGACCAGTTTCTGGTCCTTCTTCACAAAGCCTTCGGCGAGTTCGTGACTGCGCAACGCGGCGGATGCGGCGACCACGGCGCCGGTCGCCTTGTCGAAGACCGCGAGGTCCCAGTCGCCCTCACCGCCGCCACGAGGCGCGATCCGCGCCTGCAGTAGACCGTCTACTGTGGACGTGAACTCGCGGCGATCGGTGCCGGACGTGCCCGGCTTCTGCAACGCGGCGAAACAGGACCGAGCCACGGCCTGATTGGCGCGCACCACGTTGTCCGCGGCCCCCGCCGTCGTGGCCGACGGAAGTGCCACGAAGGTGCCGGCGAGCACCAGGGTCGCCGCCGTCCATCCCGCTCTTCGCCGGTTTGGTGAATACCCCACAGACTGACCTCCTTGGACAGTCCGGTGACCGGGTGAGGTCACCGGTAGCGAGACCCTAGACCCGAGACCCCACCCGAGGGACCCGCCACAAGTCGCCTGCACTTCTTTCGGCCCAACGATCTCACCGACCGTGCCGGAACGATCACTGCCCATGGACACCGTAGAATGGGACTTTCCTGTCGATTCCGACAGGAAGTCCTAAGAAAACCTTCAGGTTGGGTGGTTACCTTTCAACCATGACGACGCCCCAGGTCACCGCCAGGTCCCCGCTGGCACCGCTGGCCGCCGTGGTCTCGGTCGCCGGCGGAGCGCTGCTGATCCTGCTGCTGCAGGTGCTCCCCGCCACCAGCGGTATCAGCCCGGTCCGCCGCACCATCAGCGAATACGCGCTGAGTGAGAACAAGTGGATCTTCGACGTCGCGGTCCTGCTGGTCGCGTTCGGCTCGGCGATCGGGTTCGGCGCGCTGATCCGCCGCAAGCACCTTCCCGCGCTGTCCGCGGCGTCGGTCTTCTGCGCGCTCTGGACGGTGAGTCTGGTGGTGATCGTGGCGTTCCCCAAGAACAACTGGGCCATCGGGCCCAGCGCCGGCGGGACGGTGCACCGGATCGCGAGCGTCGTGGCCTTCGTCTGCCTGCCGCTGGCCGTGTGGTTCGCCGCGAAAGCCGTCTTCCCGTCCTCTCCCGCGCGCCGCGCGGTGACCCGGGTGCTCGCGGTGTCGGCACTGGCCTGGTTCGGCGTGATCCTCGGGGCGATCGTGGTCTCGATGAACGGCGGCAGGCCGTGGTGGCAGGCGATCCCGCTGGGACTGGTCGAACGCGCGATGGCACTGACCGGGCTGATCGCGCTGGCATCGCTGCTGATCCCGTCCCGGATGGCCGTTCCCGTCACGAAAGAGGCAGAAGCGCTGCGGATCGCGTCCTGAACCGCGAACACCGCGCATGCCCGGGAGCATGCGCGGTGACGGGTTCATCCCCGCGCGACGCGAGGAATCCCTCCGACGTACCCGGGGATGGGAACGGCGGCCTCGTCCTCGTCCGCGTCCTTGCGCAAGCGCGCGGTGCAGACCGAAAGGTGCACCACGTCGGCGCGTTTGTGATGGCGGTACACGTGGACGTCGGTGGCGAAGCACGCCGCGGCGAGCAGGGCCCGCCGCTGCTCGATGCGGTCGTAGCCGACCCCCGCCGGGCAGAACACCGTGACCTCGATTTCGTCACCACGCGGCTTGGTCCACAGGATCACCGGCAGCTTGCCGTCGAGCGTGCACACCCTGGCCCGGGCGAACCCGGTCCGAAGCCGGTGCTGCACGACGACCGAGCGGAGCCGGTCACGGAGAAAGCGCCGCGCCGCTTTCCAGTAGAACAGCCAGTTCGCGACGCAGAACAGCACGACCGCGGCCCAGATCGGGCCGACCGCCTGGAAAAGGGTGAACAACGCGTACGGGAGGACGAGCAGCGCGCCGATCTCGTACCGCCAGTGATAGAGGCCGGTGAACGGGTTGGGCCGTCTGACCACCGTGACCTCCCTGGCCAGCTCGGCGATCGCCTGGGGTTCCTGCCAACGGCTCATGACCTTCCTCCTGTCCGTCCGGCGGTGTGCTCGGCGGCCACGGCCGCCGCGGGAAGAGAGCGGACGACACCGGCACCGGCGCAGTCCGGGCAAACGGCGTCCTCGTAGGGCCACCACCCCGTGCCTCCGCACGGTTCGCACGCGTGCACGGTGTCCCAGCGAGGATCGCGGTAGACGTGGCGCCTGCTCCCCGGGACGCGGGTCACCTGCCAGCCGCGTGCGGTGGCTCTGGCGTCTTCGTCGGACGCGAAAAGCCATTCGTGGAAACGTTCGAGAAGCCGATCGAACCAAGATCGGGGTGCTGCCGTGTGGTTCTCGTGGTGGGACATGAGGTTCACCCCCGATACTGCGAAACGCGGACTCGGGTCGGCACACACGACGCCTACTCCGGCATTCGTGTGGCCCGCAGACGACTCGAACCGGATCGGATGCGCAGCGTCACATTCAGATGGCTGTCAGCATCCGCTTTCCGGTCGCGCCCGGGTCGCACCGGCCCTGGTCGCCGGGTGGGTCACGCACCCCGGGACCTGGTAGAACAGGGCCGGTCGCGGCCTTTCCCACGTTGTGACACGACGTTGACCGAGGTGCCAGCGCGGTCCGATTCGATTGCTGTACTCTCGCCGTTGTGTGCACGTTCAGTCACCGCCCTACATTGCCTACCCGAGGTAGGTAAGCCCGTGTCTAGTGCCTACATCAAGCCTACATCGGCCGGGGACCGGCCGGTAAGCCCCGATGCGGAAACCGTTACCGCGTCGGATGTCGGGCGTGAGCTGCGGCGGCTGCGCAAGGCCGCGGGCGAAACGCAGGCGGAAACCGCCCGGATCATCGGTGTCACCAGGGCGAACCTGACCCAGTGGGAGACCGGCAAATACCTCCCGTCGGCGCACAACGCCCGCCAGCTCGACGACCATTTCCGCGCCGTGAACGCGCTGTTCACGCTGACGGAGACCGCCCGATCACCCCATGACCACTCCCCGCCGGCCGCCGGCGACGCGGGCGTCATCGACACTTCCCGTTCCCTGCTGCAGGTCTTCCACACCGTCGGTGCCAGGCTCGCCGAACTCCTGATCCGCGACGAGCACGGCAAACCGCTCGGCTGGCGGCAGAACCTGCAGCGGAAGACCGCTCCGACGGTGCTGAGCACCGCGTACGGGATCAGCACGATGCAGTTGGTAGGCGAGCCCTACATCGACCTACATCCCCTGATCGAAGGCCTGCACCAGCGGCGCTCCGACTACGGCTGGCGAGGCCGTCCGGAAGGCAAATGGCCGGAGACCACCGCCGCCGTCCTGGACGCGTTGTTCCGCGCGGACACCACGCTCTCGGTCGACGACGGTTTGGAACTGCTGGAACATTCGCTGGACCCGTTCAGCAGGACTCGCCCTTATCTGCTGGCGACGACTCTGCAGACAGCGGTGCGCATGCGGCCCGACGCCGAGCTGACCGACAGACTCATCGACTATCTGCTGGCCACCAGGCTCGACTTCGACGGCGACCGGCTGTGGCCGGAGAAGAACGAAGCGGGACTCGTGGCACCGGAGCCATCCGTGGCGCACACCGCCCGGGCAGTGGTCGTGCTCCGCGACGTGCTGCGAAACCGCGATGATCGCAACGACGTCCTGGAGGCGGCCGACGAAGCCACACAATGGCTCATCGACCGGTCTCATCCGGACGACGCCGTGGCCGAGGACCTCGAGAGGCCTCGCCCCGACGGTGACGGAACCGCCCGGATCATCATCCGGCACTTCACCTCCGCCTGGGTCGTCCAAGCGCTGGCCGTCGCCCCCTTCCTGCCACTCCCCCGGCTCAACCGGGCGCTCGGAACCCTTTGGGAGCGCTACGACGCCGATCAGGGGCTGTGGGCCTGGGGAAGTGGCGACCTACCCATCTGGCAGACGCTGGACGCCGTCACAGCCCTCCGAACGGCCGCGCTCGCCGTGGCCGCGCCCCCGCTCAGCCCTCCAGGAACGGCTCCATGACCAACACCCCCTTCTCGTCCACTCCCGCCGATTCCTCAGGCACGCACGCGTTTCTCCGTGGCATCACGGATTCGCGGCCCGGTGACGGCGTCGTGGACCTGCCGTGGCTCCGAAGCGCGGCACACCGGGTCCAAGACGACCCCGGCACCTTCCTTTCCTGGCTGGAAGACATCCTCCAGAACGAGGAATCCGTGCGTGGAGCGGCGAAGCGCTCCTATTGGCACCCCAACGGGTTCGCCAAAATGGTGCTGCACTCGTCGGCCGAATTCCGGATCCGGCTTCATGTCTGGCCGGAAGCCGTCGAACCGTCCTGCGGCGAGTCCAATCCGCACAGCCATCGCTGGGAATTCGCTTCGACCATCATCGCGGGCGAAGGCATGGACATGGTCGAGTACGGCGAGACCAGCGAAGGCGGAGAGCTTCATACCAGGTACTGGTACGGGGTCGATCCGGCCGACCCCGCGGCGCTGCGGCGCGACGGGCAAGCTCACCTCGAGAGGTTGCGAGCACCGCGCGTCCGACGCGGGCAGGTCTACTCTTGCGATACCGAGGTCGTGCACACCGTCCGGCCGATCGACGCGAGCCTCACCGCGACCCTCGTCGTGCAAGGGCCTCACCTCTCGGCGAAAACCGTCGTCTATTGCCTGCCCGGTCAAACCGACGACCAGCCCAATGGTGAATTGACCGAAGAGGACTTCCGCGTTCTCGTCAAGTCCGTCGTCGCCGCGTTCGGCAAGCGGGTTTCGTCATGACCACGCTCCAGCCCGTCCCGGCGAACCCGCTCTCGGAGCTCGATTTCGGAGATCGGCGAATCGAACGCGGTGTCCTCACCGACTGGGAGATCAGGAAGGCCCGGAACGACGGCGATCTATCCGTCCTGCCGTTCGACGGTACGCTGATCCGTCCTGCCGCGATCAGCCTGCGGCTGGGCGACAAGGCCTACAGCCTGGTGTCCACCGGCCCCGTCGACATCGCCGACCAGGCCACGTACCCGGACCTCGTGCCGAAGGAACTGGATGACCAAGGCCGGTTACGGGTGGAACCCGGCGAGGTCGTCCTCGCCCCGACCCTGGAACGCATCGGGCTCTCGAACCGGCTGGCCGGGCTCGTCGACGGCACCAGCGATTACGCTCGCCTCGGCGTCAGCGTGGTTCTCTGCGGCCAGGTCAGTCCCGGCTTCGGCAGCGGCAACGGCGCTGTCCTGACCCTGGAAATCGTCAATCATCTTCGCCATGCCGTTCTCTTGCATCCGGGCGCCAGAATCTGCAATTTGATGCTGTTCGCCTCCGCCGGAAGCGAAGAATCCTACGACCGGATTCCGCACAACTATTCGAACGACCATTTGGTCATGCCTTCCCGCTTGGCCGAACGAATGGAACGAACCCACAATTCCAGCAACTAGTCAGTTCATCCTCCTGGCGAGCAGACAGGCGAAATAGTCGCAACTACGCTCCTTGGTTCCGGGCCCCTTTGCATACTTGGGGAAGGGGTGAAGGTCGAGTTTCCTCGGCTGAGCCGAGGGAAGGGGGCCTTCACGCGCAACCGCTGTGACTACTGGTGCGCGTGGGGCAGATGTGGCGATACACAACCTCCTTGAGGGACCCAGGGTCCCTCAAGGAGGCCTTCACGGACTTCAAATGGGCGACGTCACCGAGTCGGTCGAGTCTCGTGAGTGGTGAATACAGTTCTAATGGACCCGTATTTGCCTACCCGCTGGGATCTGGCGTCTTCGTGGTGGATGGAAGGGTGTGACGGGGGAAGATTTCGGACGTTGAGGGCGCGCCGATAATCAACTCGCTGGTTTGATCTTCGTTGGTGGGGTGATGCCGGTGTTGATGGCGTGGTTGGTGAGGTCTGT
>NZ_JBHRWK010000084.1:0-34745 GCF_042647925.1 Amycolatopsis speibonae | reverse complement strand
GCCGATCAGGGTTAGTCCACACAACCGACCATGATCAACTGGTGGCCGCACCTGTCTGCGGGCAGCCCACCAGCGACATCACGAAGTCCGTCTGGAGTACTAGCCGAGACAAGAACTTGGCGGCGACAACCACTCCGTCGGCATCGGCCCGAAAGCGCCCCGCTCGGTCACTTTCGCGGCGAGTGCGTCTCCTCTTCGGCCCCCTTGTCCGCATGCGCGAGGGAGAACAAGGACGACAGGAGGCCGATCGAGCGCATGTTCATCAGCTGCCAGGCGCGGGCGATGCCGACACCGAGATTGGCCACCATCAGGTAGCACAGTGTCTGGAGCCCGTCCGTGACGTCGCTGTGCCGGACCAGCTCGACGCCGGCTCGGACTTCGAAGCCCGCGATGACGAGCAGCACCAGGACCAGGGTCAGGGAGCTCCACTTCCCGGTGCCCCGGCGGGCGGCGGTGATGATCGAGCGGGCGATCGCCGCCGCGAAAGCCGTCATCGTCACGGCCACCGCGAGGGCCCACCACCCGGCGGACACCCCCGGGATCAACAGCGCCAGCGACAACAGCAGCGTATCAACGCGGCCGACGCGCGGGCGTGGTATTCCACGTGCGTCGCCGCTTTCCAGATGCGTTCCGGGAACACCGAAAGCGCGACGAACAGCAGACCTATCAAGGCGCCGCTGGTGCCTGCCGCGGCGACCGCGAACTCACGGAACTCATCGGGGAGGATCACCGGCACACCGTAGCCAGTACCGCCCGGGTGGAGATTTTCTCCACCCGGGTCGGTCAGGTCTTCACTCGAAGGGGACGTCAACCGGGAGGCCCAGCGGATCGGCGAGGACTGCCGGGCGGGTCAGCTGTCGTCAAGCCCGCGCGGCGAAGTACGCGGTGACGACCCTGACCTTGGTCGGCGGAGGGAACTCGGCGTTGTCCGCGCTGAGGCCTCCGACCAGCGCGGTCCACACGGGGGCCGACCGCTGGACGGGCCCGTCATCCTGTTTGCCCACAACGTAGAGCGAGTCGCCGCCGCAGTCGTAGTAGCCGACGTAGTCGTCGGCGCGTCCCGGCCACGATCCGCCGTTGCGCAGCTGACACCGTGCACCGTTGGCCAGCTCCAGCCCCCACGGCAAGGGTTCCGGCTCCGCGGCGATGGTGTCGACCTTGTCCGAGGTCTTCAGCCGTCTGAGCGACTTTTCCCAAGGCGTGATCCCGCAGAGCAGTGTGGGGCTGTTGACTGTAGTCCAGCAGACATCCGCGCTCGCGGCTGTCGAGCCGCAGCGGATCACGCCCGGAGAAACGGAAGCACGCGAGGCGAAGCAGCCGGAAATCTCGATGGCATCGGAAACTTCTGTCACCGTGTAGCCTGGCGCGGGATCGCCGGAGCCGGTCACGGCCACGACCTTCACGACCGTCGTCGGAGTTCGTGGTTGCGGGTCGACGAAATTCGCGCCGGAGGAGCTGGCCGGTACAGAGGTCGTCAAGGGCACAGGGGTCGTGAGTGGCGCGGAGGTTCGCGCCCCGGTGACCTGCGGTTCCTCGCCGCTCAGCGATCTGAACACGAAGATCCCGGCCGCCGCGAGCAGGACCACGATCGCGACGATCCACAAAGCTCGGACGTTCATGGTGTTCTCGCGATTTCCGCGATCAGCGCCCGGATGTCGCCGGGAGCGCATTCGCTGGTTCCGGAGTTGCCGGACGATTCGTCGATCACCGTGCCCGGAGGCGATGTCGAGCACGAAAAGGTCCCCTGCCGCATGCTCGGCGAAACCGCGAGGCGCGCGAATTTCCCGGCGCTCACCCGGTCGAACCCGTCGCGGTTTCCGTTGAGGGGCAAGGAAACGGTCTCGACCTGGTCGCCGGTGGCGACATCGGCGACGATCCGGCCCGAGTAGCTGTGCCCTGGGTCGCCGAGCAGATGCAGCTCGATGTTCCCTTGTTCGCCCGGCGCCAGATTGAAGGCGAACGGCTTCGTGCTGTGGGACTCGTTTTCGACCTGTTGAGCCTGAGGATCTTGATCGAGCTTCAGGTGGAGAACCGCCGTATCCGCGTTGCCGCCGTCGGGACATACGAATCGGATGGCCGGCTGGGGATCGTACCGGCGCAGGTCCGCGGCTCGCACGTTGCTGACCGCGAGCATCGCACCGTCCTGCGCGGTGTTCCGGAGGGACACCCGCTGATACGGGGGAACTTCCTCGCCGGTCTTGCGAAGCCACTCGGTCACCGCCTCGGAGCAGTACCCGTTGACACCCGCCGGCATCTCCTCGAGGCGCGCGTCCAGCGGAAGAACGTACTCGGTGACGCCGCGTTTGTTGATCGGCTCCATGGTGAGGCTGGCGGGTTTGGTCTCGCTCTTGAAGAGCTCCGGAGCCGGCCCGGTCACCGCCACGGCCAGACTCGCGCCGGCGACCGCCAAACTCGTGACGGCGGCCAGCGGGCTTTTCATGGCCTTGCCCAGGCGGCCGGGTTGCCGCGACTTCGATGTCTTCTTACGACGTCTCGCGGGTTTCCTACCGGCCATACGCCCTCCCCACCACCGTCGATCCTGGTGACAAGTCGACGGTGGTGCCCGAGCCGTTACAGCGGGGCGGGCGGGCGGCTCACAGCCGCCAGGCTTCGCCCTGCTGGAAGTTGTCCCAGACGGTGTCGTTCCAGTTCTTGCGCATGTTGGCCATGCCGACCCCGCCCGGTGGTTTGACGAGAGTCAGTTCGATGGGACGTCCGCTTTGCATGGCGCCGACGAACGTGTGGTGTTTGTCGCCCATGAGCGACAACTGGTTCGGATTGTTCGGTGGGTAGTAGACGGGAATCTTGACCGGCGTGTTCATTTCGCCGTTGGCCTTCCACCCGTTGATCTTGTCGTTGACGATCGACGTGCTGATCTTGTTCTGCATCGGGACGATGTCGTTGTACCCGCTTCCCGGCAGCTTCTGCGGGTTCGGGGTGAACGTGTAGGTGCCCTGCACGGTCATCCGGTTGTACTTCTGCGGTGTCGGCGGCGCGACGAAATCGTCCTTGGTCGGCACCTTGTTGTTCGGCTGCGGCTTCGGCTGCGGCTGGTAGTTCGGCTTCTTGGTGCGGTCCGGGACCGGGGGCTTCGGCTTCGGCTCGGGTTTCGGCTGCGGCTGGTAGTTCGGCTTCTTGGTGCGGTCCGGCACCGGGGGCTTCGGCTTTTTCGCACTCCCTCCGGTGTTGCCCGCGTTGTGGCCACCGCCGGGCTTTCCCGGTGTCCCGCCCGAGCCGGTGCCGCCGCAGTCCATCAGCCCGAGCGGATCCGACGTCGCGTAGGGATCTCCCGGGTAGGCGACCGGGTTCGGCCCCGCTTCCAGGCCGGGCGGATCCTGGCTGAGGTACCGCGCGGTCGCCGGGTCGTAGTAGCGGTGCACGTTGTAGTGCAGGCCGGTCTCGTCGTCGGCGTACTGCCCGGGGAACCGGAGCGGGGTGCGCGTCTTCTCGCCCGCGGACGGCAGATGCCTGCCCCACACGGTCCTTCGCCCGTACCACGCCATTTCCCCGTCGGCGTCGAGCAGTTCGAGCGGGGTGCCGACGGCGTCGTTCACCACCGAATGGAAACTTTCCCCGCCTGGCCCGCGTTCCCGCTGGGTCACCGGTTCACCGCTGTCCGGATGGCGATCCCATGTGATGACGTGGCGGGTGCCGTCGGGGTCGGTGCGCACCTGCTCGATCAGGATGTCGCCGTCCCAGGCGAACTCCACCGACTCGACGACGCCGCCGTCCGGCCCGAGCCGGTGTTTGGCGATCCGGCGGCCGAGCGGGTCGTAGCGGTATCGCCAGCGGCCGCCGTCGGGGGTCGCGACACCGATCAGCCTGTCAGCCGCGTCCCAGACGTAGTGCCAGATCCGTTCGCCGGACGGGTGTGCTTCCCGGCGCAGCACCCGGCGGCCCAGCGGATCGTGTTCGTAGGTGACCGCGCCGGCCGCCTTGAGCGTATTGCGTTCGTAGAACCGAGGTCCTGCCTCCGCGCCGGCAGGCCAGGCACCGGTGACCGTCCCGACCGTCAGGTTGCTCGCCGCGTCGTAGCCGAAATCCTCCCGGAATCCGTTGGAGGCCACCGTGGTGAGACGGCCCAGCGCGTCACGGCCGAAGGTCGTCCGGCCGGCGATCGGGTCCGAGGTGGCGGCGAGGCGGCCGTCCGGGGTGTAGTCGAACGCGCGGGCCCGGCCAGGTCCGTCGTTCGTGAAGAGCGTCTGCGTGGCGAGCCGGTCATCAGGCCCGAAGGTCTCCTGGAACAGGTACGCGTCGTCGATCGTCCGGCCGTCCGGTCTCCCGGCGTCGTCGTAGGCGTACCGCACGGTGTGCCCGGCACCGAGCAGGGAGATCGGCCGGTCTTCGACGTCGAAGAACCATTCGCTCTCGGCGCCGGAAGGGGTCCGGCGCCGCAGCGAGTTGCGCTCGGCGTCGTAGCCGAAGGCGACCGTGCGGCCGTCGATCGTCTCGCGGACGACACGGCCGTAGGCGTCCCGCTCGAATTCCACGACCGAATCCGCCGAGGCGACGCGCACCGCTTCGCCGACCGGGTCGTAGGCGTACCACGTGCTCCCGGCGGGAGCGTGCACCTCGATCAGGTTGCCGAGGACGTCGTAGCGGTATTCGGTGCTCCGGCCGTGAAGATCCACCGAGTGCACCAACCGGCCTGCCGCGTCGTAGTCGTAGCGGCCGGTCCGGCCGTCGAAGTCGGTCTGCTCGATCAGCAGGCCCCTCGGGTCGTAACGATAGGTCCAGGTCAGCCCGTTCGGATTGGTGACCGACACCGGCCGCAGTTCGGTGTCGTAGCGGTAAGTCGTGCGCCCGCCCGCGGGATCGATCGTGGCGGTCAGCCGGTCGAACGGCCCGTATTCGCTCCGGACCGCCCGGCCGAGCTCGTCGACGTGCTCGACCTCGTTGCCTTCACCGTCATAGCGCCAGGTCGCGCGGTCTCGCCCGGCGCGGATCCGCAGAGCGGGCAGGCCGCTCACCGTCCAGCCGAGCTGGGTCCGCGTGCCGGTGCCGTCGGGGACCGAACGCGGACGGCCGAACTGATCCCGATCGTCGGAGTCCCGCGTCGCGCCGGGTTCCGCGCCCGGGTCGAGCCGGATCGGGGTGGCGACGCCGACGGGTTCCCGCAGCGGGTCCGGCGCCGACTCGTCGTAGAACCGGCGGAAAGACCTGTCGCCCTCGTGCACCGTGACCGAATACAGCACTTCGCCGTCGTGTTCGAGCAGCGCGACGCTGCCGTCCGGACGGGTCACGCTCGTGACCCTGCCCTCGTCGTCGTAGTCGTAGCGGGTGGTGTGGCCGAGTGCGTCGGTGCGGGAAAGAAGGCGGTCGTACCGGTTCCACTCGAAGGTCGTGGTGTGCCCGAGCGGGTCGGTCTCCGCCACCGTCTGATTCGCCTCGTTGAGCTGGAAGACGGTGCGGTGCCCCAAGGAATCCGTATGCGTGGTGACCAAGCGGGTGCGGTCGTAGTCGAAGGTGCCGTCGAGAAAACCGTCCGTGCCGACGGCGCGCACGCAGCGACCGTGCCGGTCGTAGACGTGGCGGTACCAGACCCCGTTGCGGTCCTGCCAGCCGGCGAGGCGCCCTTCGGTGTCGTAGTCGAGCAGGAGGGGGATGCCCGACGAGTCGACGATTCCGGTCAGGTGCCCGGACGCGTTGTACCGGTAGCTCATCACCACGACGTCGGCGTCCGCCCGGTCGCCGAGGACACGCAGTTCGGTGACCCGGCCGCGTTCGGTGCGCAGCCCGACCGTCACCCCCGCGGAATGCCGGAAAACGGTGGGAGAACCGGATTCGTCGTACTCGACGTCGACGCGGTGGCCGTCGCCTTCGATCGCGCGCAGTGGCAGCACTGCCCCGCGCCGGGCGGCGAACCGCAGGATCTGCCCCCGGCGATGATCGGTCACCGTGGCGGTGCCGTCCGGACCGAGCGACAGCGGCCACCGCGGCCCCTCCACCGGCAGCACCGGGCGGGCGTCGGCGGGCAGCGGATAGACCAGGATCCTGCCGTCCGGCGAGAAGTAGCAGACATGTTCGTCGTCCACTTCGAGGCGTTGGTCCACAAAGGACGACCAGGTCCGGCCGAACCGGCGCCCCGCGCGATACGAGGAGACGTGCGTCCGTTCGAACAGCAGTTTCAGCGGACCCGGCAGTTCCAGGTCGACCTGGGTCAGCACCACTTCACCGGTCGCGACGTCCACCGGATCGGATCGGTAGTTCCGGTTTTCCGGGCCTGCCGAACGATCACGGGGATTGTCCGGCTTGTTCGACGACGAGGACGAGGTGCCTTCGTCGGGGCCCCTGCCGCCCCGGGATCCGCCGCCGCCTGGACTGCCTTCGCCGCCCTGGTTGCCATCGCCGCCACGATGGTTGTTGTCGCCGGAGGAGTGGTTGTTGCCCCCGCCGCCACCGCCGCGGTGGTCGTTACCGGCGCCGGAGCTGTGGGTGGAGCCGTCGCCTTCCGGATTGCCCCTGGTGTGGTCGCCACCCCTCGGTTTGGTGTCGATGTCCTTGGGCTTGCCGGAGGGTTTGACCGTCCCGCCCTTGAGGTTCTTCAACGCCTTCGAGGCGTCGCCGAACAGGTTGTCCACCTTCTTCAGCAACGGCATCAGCGCCTTGAGCGCCTTCACCAGCTTCGTGGTCAGACCGGCGATCTTCGACGCGGTCTTGGCCACCGCCGCCACGACCTGCGGTACCACCCACGTCAGCCCGATCCCGAGCGTGAACACCACCTGCAACGCCCAGGAGATCAGGTGCCCGATGAGTTCGGCGATGATGTCCCGGACCAGCGTCCGGACAGCGGCGACGACCTCCCCCGCGGTCTTCACCCCGCTGCCCGCGCCTTCGCTGCCCTTCTGCGCGCTCTGGATCAGTGTCGAGGTGTTCTTCGCCTGCTTCCGGTACGCGTCGGCCGCGTCGCCTGTCCAGCTACCGAGGTCCTTCTCGACGAGGTCCACCAGCTCGACCGAGACTTCCCCGAGTTCCTTGGCGATGTTCGTCCAGGTCTCCGCCTGCGCCGCGATCTCGTCCGCGTTGCCGGTGAGAGCGTTGAGGGCCTCCTTCAGCGGACCGACATGCTCGATCAACCAGCCGACGCCGGCCGCGAACACCGTCCCGAACGGGTCCATCACCGCTGTCAGGGCGTCCAGCGCGGTCCCCACCGCGCCCATCGCGACCGACGCCCAGTCGCCGCTCTCGATTGCCGACTTCAGGTCGAGAGCACCCTCCAGCAACGGCACACCCGACACCGCCGTCGTCGAATCCTTCACTGGCGCGACCAGCGGATTACTCACCGGATCCCCCTTCGACACAGCTGACCGAGCACACGGACAGCTGAATCGAAGGTATCGCGACGGTGACAGTCAGCTACAAGGGTTGCTCCGGGCTTGCCCATTCGCACAACCACACTTGCCTGTGCGACCACTTTGACCGACACCACCGCTTCCCAGGGTGGTGACGGCGCTCACGTCGCCTGTCGCGCGGGCGGGAGGATGCGAAGGAAGGGCGTCGCGGCGGCGACTTTTGTCAACTCTTTTCGAGTGCGAATTATCGCGTGCCGCGATGTCGAATAACCGCCGGTTCCGATCGTGACTTTACGCCACTTTCACTCGACGCTCTTTTACCACTCTTTTACCGAGGATGGACATTTCGTCGTTCACCGGCCGATCCGTTGCACGATTCGTCCCCCAGCCTGCGATCCCTTGTGTGCGGCACCTCTTCGACCAGGCTGCCCGGAAGGCGCACTCCCGTCAAGAAGAGCCCTTGGACACCGCCGTGACCGAGCAGGAGAGGCATTCGAGTTCATCGAGTCGGCGGTCGAACACCCCAGCGAGCGGGAACACCCGATTACGACTCACGGCCCTTGACAAGTTCACACACTAGATCGAATATTGGAAAAGGTTTGACATGAACCAAGTGCTCTGGGGGCTAGAAGATGTTGAACTGGCACAAGGAAAAACAGGCGGAGAGCGCCCAGATCCCCGTGGCCAGACGGGAAAGCGACTGGTCCGCGGCCGGCTCGGATCCACCGCTCGGCGAGGTCGTCGAGGTGGCACTCGACGCGCTGTCCGCGGAAGAATCGCCGAGGGTGGCGGGCGTCGATCCCGCCTATGTCCTGATACTCGCCGAAACAGACGCCCCACTGCCACCCATTCTCGTGCACCGCCCCACGATGCGGGTGATAGACGGGCTACACCGGCTGCAGGCGGCCAAGATCAGGAAAGCCACCGCGATCACCGCGCGGTTCTTCGACGGGGACGAGCAGAGCGCCTTTATTCTCGCCGTGAAGTCGAACATCGCGCACGGGCTGCCCCTCTCACTGGCCGACCGCAAGACCGCCGCCCGCCGGATTCTCGAAGTCCGCCCGCAGTGGTCCGATCGCGCCATCGCGGCGGTCACGGGCCTTTCCCACAAGACTGTCGGCAAGGTGCGCCGGTGTTCGACTGGGGAAGTTCCCCAGACGAACGCCCACGTCGGCCGGGACGGCCGCGTCCGCGCAGTGGATCCGGCCCAGGGCCGCCGTCGCGCGCACGAGCTGATCACGAGCAACCCCACCGCCTCGATTCGCGAAATCGCGCGCAATGCGGGCGTTTCCGTCGCGACCGCGCACGATGTGCGTCATCGGCACCGCCACAGCGAGGCGCCGTCACCCGCGAGGGCACGGAGCGGGAGCCAGGCGCGCACCTCGACGAGACAACGCGCTCGGCAGGCCGACGCGGGCGACCTCGGCACCGCGCAGGTCGCCGACAACCAGGCGGCGGTGGAGCGGCTCCGCTCGGATCCCACCATCCGGTACACCGAGTCCGGGCGGACCCTGGTCCGCTTGCTGGACGGGCATCTGAACGACCGGGACCAATGGGATCAGGTCGCCAGGAACATCCCCGAGCATCGGCTGGAACTGATCTCCGAGCTCGCCAGGGCGCGCGCGGAAGACTGGCGGCAGTTCGTGGAACTGCTGCAGAAGCGCAAACGCTGAACCACCAGGTGACGTCGTACGGAAGCGGCGGGCCTGAACCGAAGGGGCTTTCCTCGCGCGTGACGCGGGGGAAGCCCCTTTTTTCCTTGCTGTGCAACGAGTTCTCTTCCTGTGACGACGAAAGAATCAAGAAAACCGGCGACGCGCACTGTTGCGGACCGCCGACGGATCGGGTGAGAATAGTGCGAACTCGCCCGCACTGACGGGCACCTGGGGCTCGGTCGGCGTGGATCATCCGAAACCGCTGATCCACTTTTCCGACCGCCACATTCAAAGCGAAGACACCATTCCGAACTCGTCTGCACGCGACCGTCCGTGCAGGTCAAGCAAAAGGGGACACATGAACGCGGTAGACGCGCGGGCTGAACTGCGCCAGCAGATCTTCTCCCTCCTGACCGAAGTCGCGGGTGGCGTTCTGGAAAACCAGACCATCGAGGCGGACACCGAGTTTCCCGAGACCGGGATGAGCTCCATCGAATACCTGGCGCTCATCGAGAAGATCGAAACGAAGCTCGACGTGTTCATCGACCTCGAAGAGAACGAAGATCTGACCACTGTGGACAAGTTCTGCGACTACCTGCTGGAACAGGTTCCGACGGCCTGAGGCCGAACCGCGATCACCTCCACAGACAAAAGATTAAGGGGTTTCCGGCATCATGAGCACCAAGGCATTCGGCTGTTTCCTGCCCCCGTTCCACGACCCCGCGGTCAGCCCCCACGCGTCGCTGCGGCGCGATATCGAACTGTGCGGCCTCGCCGACGACCTGGGTTTCGACGAGCTCTGGCTCGGCGAGCACCACTCCAGCGGCTGGAGCACCCTCAGCTCCCCGGAAATGCTGATGGCGGCGCTGGCCCGTGAGACGCGCCGCATCCGGTTCGCCACCGGCGTGATCCCGCTTCCCTATCACCATCCGCTGCACGTCGCGGAACGGATCGTGCTGCTCGATCACCTCACCGCGGGCCGGGCGATCCTGGGCGTCGGAACCGGGACCTACGTCCACGACATGGAAATGATCGGGGTGGACCCGGCCTCCGTCCGCGATCACTTCCGGGCCGCGCTGGGGACGGTGCAGGCGCTCATCAACGGCGAGACGGTCAACACCACGACACCGTGGTTCACCGTGAAGAAGGCGGTACTTCAGCTCCAGCCGCTGCGGGGTCCCGGCGCCATCGAGACCGTCGTCGCGTCTTCGCTGAGCCCGGCCGGGATCGAGCTCCTGACCGACACCGCGACGACCCCGACCGTGCACGTGGCACCGCCCTGGGGCTCCATCCGGCCCGGCATGGACCCGGATCCGGTCGGCGCGCTGATCGAGCGAGTCGAGTCCTACCGGAACAAGTCCGCGGGCAGCACCCGGATCCGGTGCAACGTCTTCGTCCACGTCGCCGACTCCCCCGCCGCCGGGATCGAGGAGCTGCTCGAAGGATTTTCCGCCCTTCGCCGCGGTTTGTACCGGAACACCCTGGGCATGCCCATCCCGGACTCCCCCGTCGCGCACCGCAAGACGTTGCAGAACCTCGTCGACACGGGCGGGTTCATCGTCGGCGACGCCGCGACCTGCGCCGAGCGGATCCGCGATCTGATCGACCGGATCGGCGACCCGGTGTCGCTGAACTTCTTCGTCCCCCGGTGGGTTTCGCACCAGGCGACGCTCGATCAGCTGACGGCGATCGCGCACGAGATCGTGCCCACCCTCGTCGGCGGGTACGAGGGCACCTCGGAGTCCATCCGGCTCACTTCGGAAGAGGCCGCGCGCCAGCTCAAGTCCCGCACCGAACTGGTCGGAAACGGAGGCGACAAATGAGTCCCACGAAGGTAAGTCTCGACTTCGGTTCGGACGAATTCCTCGCCGACCCCTGGAACATCTACAAGGAACTCCGGCGATCGGATCCGGTGCACTGGTCGGCGGCCTTCAACGCCTTCCTGGTCACCCGGTTCGAGGACGTGCAGGAACTGCTGTCGGACCGGCAGGTCGGCAGCGGGTTCCCGATGCGCAGCAGCCGCCGTCTGTTCGGCCGCACACTGCTGGACACCGACGGGCCGCGGCATCGCGATCTGCGCAAGCTGTTCATGCCGCTGTTCGCGGGCGGCTCGGTGAAACGGCTGCGCACCGAGATCCTCGTTCCCGCGGTGGATCAGGTCCTCGACTCGATCGAGGCCGAAATGGGGACCAAGGACGAGGTCGACGTCGAGTTCATGGAACGGGTCGCGGTCGGGGTGCCCTACGCGATGGTCACCCGGCTGTTCGGGTTGCCGCCGGAGGACGCGGCCTGGCTGCGGCCCCGGGTGCTGCCGCTGGCGGGCGCGATCGAGTTCCCGGCGACCTCGCTGGACTCGGCGCTCACGGCCAAGGCGGAGCTGATCGAGTACCTGAAGGACAAGCTCGCCGCTCGCGCCGACGACGGCCGGATGCCGTTCCTGGACCTCGTCTTCCCGCCGGGCGAACCTGTCGACGAGTCCATGCTGGGCACGGCCACGCTGTTCCTGCTGGCCGGGACCGAGACGAGTGTCGCCACCATCGGCAAGATCATGTACGCCGTCCTGGCACACGATGTCGACTTGTCGACCTTGGCGGATCAGGAGTACCGGACCCAGGTGGTCCGCGAGACGCTGCGGTGGGAACCGCCGAGCCACACCATCCTCAGGTACGCGACCAGGGATCTGAACCTCCACGGGGTGGACATCCCGCGCCGGTCCGCGCTGCTGCTGTCGCTGGGCAGCGCCAGCCGCGACGAGAACGCGTTCGAGGACCCGGACAGCTGGCGCCCGGACCGCACGGACCAGCGGCTGCTGGCGTTTTCGGCGGGCCCGCACACCTGTCTGGGCATCCAGCTGGCCTTGGCGGAGTTCGACACGCTGTTCGAGCGGTTGTCGCACCGGTTCGGCGGCGTCCGGCTCGGCGGTTCGCTCGACGGCATCCGTCAGGGTTTCTGGCGGCTGCGGGAGCGGGGCCACATCTTCCGGCGGCCCGACCACCTCCACGTCCGGCTGGAGCGCAAACGCGCGGGAAGCAGCGAGGCCGATGCCTGATGTGCTCGCCGCTCCCTACGATCTGACGGCCGAGCTCGCGGTCGAGGCGTCCGAGTACCACCGCGCGAAGCTGGTGCTGGCCGCGTTCGCGGTGACCTTCTGCCGGTGGACGGCGGTGAGCGAGGCCGCGCTCTCGGTCGCGGGGCGGGTGATCCGGGTCCGGGTCGACGACCAGGCGCTCGTCGGTGGCTTCCTGGAGTCGGTCCAGCCGATCGGAGTCGTCGAAGACGGACCCGTGGATCTCGTGATCGCCTCCCTGCACAAGGATCTGCGGTCCGGCGAGATCCGCTTCGTCACCGAGGTGCCGGACGCCACGCACGGGTTCGTCGCCGACGTCGCCACCGCGCTGTACGAGCTGGCCTCCTTCGACGGCCGCCTTGAGGACGTGCGCTGCATCGCGCCGGAACGCCGCCGTCTCCTCGACGCGCTGGCCGGCGAGGAAACTCCGCCGTCCGGCATCGAAACCCTGTTCCTGGAACAGGTCCGGCTCCGGCCGGAGGAGATCGCGGTCCGGCGCGCGAACACCGAGCTGACCTACGGGCAGCTCGCGTGGGCGGCCGATCGGTACGCCGGTGTCTTGCGGCGTGCCGGGGTCCGGCCCGGGGACACGGTGCTCGTCGCGACCAGGAGGTCCATCGGCGAGATCGTGGCGCTGCTCGCGATCATCCGGGTCGGCGCCGCCTACGCGGGATTCGACGACGACGCGCCGGAAGCCCGGTTGGCGAGGATCATCGGCAAACTGGCGCCCTCGGCCGCGGTGGTCGACGCCGCCGCGGCCGGTCACCCCGTCCTGCGTGGTCTCACCCGCGTCGATTCCTGGCTCCCTGGACAGGAAGTCGACGCGGACCCCGAGCCGCCCGCTCCCGGGAACGATGATCCACAAAGGACGGCGTACATCGCGTTCACCTCGGGATCCACCGGCGAACCGAAAGGCGTCGTCGTCCCGCATCGCGCGGTCACGCGGCTCGCGCGGACGACCGGGCTCCGGACCCGCCCCGGTGACCACGTGCTGCGGATGGCGCCACTGGCGTTCGACGCGTCGACGTACGAGATCTGGGTGACCTTGCTCAACGGCGCGACACTGGAGGTCTTCGCCGGGCGGCTTCCGTCGGCGAGGGGGCTCGAAAAGTTCTTCATCGAGCGGGAAGTGTCGGTCGCCTGGCTGACCGCCAGCCTGTTCCGGCTGGTCGTCAAGTCCCGGCCGCAGGCGCTCGCCGGACTCCGCTGGCTCCTGAGCGGAGGCGAGGTCGTGCCGCACGACGCGGCGGCGCAGGTGCTCGACTCATACCCCGGAATGGTGCTCACGAACGGTTACGGGCCCACCGAGAACACCACGTTCACCACCACGCACACCGTGCGGACGAGCGCGGAGATCACCGGCCCTCTCCCCATCGGCAGGCCGATCGCCGGTACCCGGGTCTTCGTCCTCGACCGGAACGCCCGGCTCGTCCCGCCCGGCGGGGTGGGCGAGCTGTACACGGCCGGATCGGGGCTGGCCGACGGTTATCTCGGCGACGAGACCGAGACGGACAAGCGGTTCGGCTTCTTCTCGCCGGATACCGGGGAACGCCTGTACCGCACGGGCGATCTCGTCCGGCTCGATCCGAACGGCGACGTGCTCTTCCTCGGCCGCGCGGACAAGCAGCTCAAACTCGACGGCCATCGCATCGAGACCGACGAGATCGGCGCCCTTCTCGTTCGGCACCCCGGTGTCCGCGACGCCGTGATCGTCGTCGACCGGCAACCGGGCCGAAGCCACCGGCTCGTGGCGGCCGTCGTCGTGCACCCCGGTGCCGACGCGGATCCCGCTTCGCTGCGCACGTTCCTGTCCACCCAGCTCCAGAGCTACGCGCTGCCCGCACTGTGGGCCGTGGTCGACGAGTTCCCGTTGACCCGCAACGGGAAAGTCGACGAAAAAGCACTGATCGAATCCGCGATGCCGCCGGTATCCGCGAGAAGTGGAGACCGCGATGTCCTCGTCGCTCGACAGCCCTGACACCCGGACGAAGGAGGAATCGATGAGGTTGTCGCTCGGGCAGGAGCGGCTGTGGCTGGTGCAGCAACTCGACCACACCAGCGCCGCGTACAACATCCCGATCGTCCTGCGGTTCCGTGACGGCGTCGATTTCGAGGCCCTCGACAGGGCGCTCGGCGCGCTCGTCGAGCGTCATCCGGTGCTCCGCTGGGCCTTCGTCGTGGACGGATCGGGGACGCCGGTCGCCAGCCCGATGCCGGGCTTCCGCATCCCGGTGGCGCGGCGGACCGCCGGGGCCGGCGAGAACGCCTGGCAGGCGCATACGGCCGACCTGGTCTCCGAACCGTTCGACCTCACGGCGGCACCGCCGGTGCGGGTGATGGTCGTCGAATGCGCCGACGGCTCGGCCATGGTGTGCGTGGTGATGCACCACATGATCACCGACGGCCGGTCCATCCAGATCGTGACCGAGGATCTCGTCGCCCTCTATCGGTCGGAGACCCCCGCCCCGCTCGAAGTGACCTACGAGGAGTTCGTCGCGGCGCAGCGCGCCGGCACCGGCTCGGTGGCGGACCACCTCGACTACTGGCGGCGGGAGCTCGACGGGTTCCAGCCGCTGCGGCTGCCGACGGACAGGCCGCGTACGGGTAACCCCGGATTCGCCGGCGACCACGTCGATTTCGAGCTTCCCGCCGAGCTCACCAAGGCCTTTTCCGCTTTCGCCCTGCGGAATCGGTGCGCGCTCTCCAGCGCCATGGCCGCCGTGTTCCAGGCGCTGTTGTCCCTCCATTCCGGACAGGAGGACATCACCATCGGAACGGTGCTGGCCGGTCGCGACGACCGCCGGTTCGCCGACGTCCTCGGCTTCTTCGTGAACACCGTGGTGCTGCGGACCCACCTCACCCCCTCGATGACGTTCCGCGAGCTGCTCAAGGTGGCCCGTACCAAGATGGTCGACGCCTACGCTCATCAGCAGGCGCCGTTCGACCAGGTGGTCGCGGAGGTCCGGCCCGAACGCGACGCGGGGCGCAACGCGATCTTCGACGTCGTGGTCGTGCACAACGGGGAGATCCCCCTGTCCGGCGAAGACGAGATCTCCAGCGTGCCGTGGGCGGGCGTGGCGACCCGGTTCGATCTGGAGCTGGTCACCCACCTGCAGGACGGCAAGCTGCACGGATCGCTGGTGTTCCGGTCCAGCCTTTTCGAACGCTCCACCGCCACGCGGCTCGTCGACCGGCTCGTCCGGCTCGTCGAACACGCGTTGCGGAACCCCGACGAGCCGCTTTTCGGGGCGCTGCGCGGACAACTCGACTACTGGCGGAAACAGCTCGACGGCGCGCCCACGGTGCTGGAACTGCCGACGGATCGCGCCCGCCCGCCGGTGGCGGCCTACCGTGGTGACTCGCTCTCCTTCACCGTTGACCCCGGTGTCGCCGAGGGGCTCCGAGGCTTGAGCGGCCGCCACGACGTCTCCCTGTTCACGACGCTCCTGGCGACCTTCGACGTCGTCCTGTCCCGCTACGCCCGCACCACCGACGTGCTGGTCGGAACCCCCGCGGCCGACGCCGGGACGCTGGTGCTGCGCACCGACCTGTCCGGCGATCCCACCTTCCCGGAACTGCTGGCCCGGGTGCGGGAGACCACGCTCGGCGCGGAAGCGAACCCGGGCGTCCCCTTCGAACGTCTTGTCGAGGAACTGGTGCCCCGGCGGGACTTCAGCCGCAACCCGCTCGCCCAGGTCGCCTTCCGGCCGGTGGACGGGCCGTTGCCGGAACCGTTCGATCTCGTATGCCAGGTGTCCGACCGGAACGGTGTGCTGGAAGCGCGGATCGACTACAACGCCGACCTGTTCGACAGGGTCACGATCGAGCGCTTCAGCGAGCACTTCCGGCAGCTGCTCGCGTCCGTCGTCGCCGACGCGGAGCGGCCGCTGTCCGCCTTGCCGATGATGAGCGATCCGGAAATCCGCCGGCTGACGGAGGACTGGAACGACACGGCCACGACGTCGCCCGTCCTGACGACCGTGCCCGCGGTGTTCGACGAGCAGGTCCGGCAGCGTCCACAAGCGACAGCCCTGATCTGCGGCGAAGACTTCCTGACCTACGCCGAGCTCGACGTCCGGTCCAACCGGTTCGCGCACCGGTTGCGGACGCTGGGCGCCGGACCCGGCACCGTCATCGGTGTCTGCCTGCCCCGCTCCATCGGGCTGATCACCGCCCTGCTCGCGATCCTCAAGACCGGCGCCGCGTACCTGCCGATCGACCCCGCGTATCCCGAGGAACGCCAACGGCTCCTGCTCTCCGACGGCGGTGCCGAACTGGTCGTCACCACCGACCCGACCGGCGATCCGACGCTCGCCGAGGAACCGTCGACAGCGCTCGAATCCGGCGTGGGACCGCGAGACCTGGCCTACGTCATCTACACCTCCGGCTCGACCGGACGCCCCAAAGGCGTCGAAATCGAGCACCGGTCGATCATCCGTCTCGTCACCGGACTGCCGGAAGGCATCCTCGGCCCGGACGAAGTGGTACTGCACGCGTCGGCGATCTCCTTCGACGCCGCCACTTTCGAGATCTGGGGCGCGCTCCTGTCCGGCGCCACCTGCGTCATCTCCACCGAACGGGTTCTCACCGCCCGGCCGCTCGCCGACGCGATCACCCGGCACCGGATCAGCACGGCCTGGCTGACCTCGTCGTTGTTCGACCACATCGTCGACGAGAACACCGCGGCGCTCACCGGGCTCCGTCAGCTGCTCGTCGGTGGCGAAGCGTTGTCCGTCACCCATGTCCGGCGCGCCGCCGCCGCACTGCCCGGCACGCGGTTCTTCAACGGCTACGGCCCCACCGAATGCACCACGTTCGCCACCTGCCACCCCATCACGGCGCCGGTTCCCGCCGGGCTCACCGGCATCCCCATCGGCCGCCCGCTCGGCAACACCCGCGTGTACGTCCTCGACGAACACGGCCGGCTCGCGCCGACGGGAGTGCCGGGAGAGCTCCACGTGGCCGGACCCGGTGTCGCGCGCGGGTATCGCGGACAGCCGGACCTCACCGAAGAGCAGTTCGTCCCCAATCGCTTCGACACCACCAGCGACCGGCTCTACCGGACCGGGGACATCGTCCGCCACAACGCCGACGGCGACATCGAGTACCTCGGACGCGTCGACGACCAGGTCAAGATCCGGGGGTTCCGCATCGAACCCCGGGAGGTCGAAGCGGCACTTCTGTCCCATGAGGACATCGCGCAGGCCGCCGTCGTAGTGCGTGCGGACTCGTCCGGGCAGAAGAGTCTTGTCGCCTATCTGAAGGTCTCGGGCGTTTTCGACGAGACCGCTCTGCGCACCCGACTGCGCGGCGTACTGCCGGACTACATGGTGCCGGCGGCCTTCGTGGCGCTTCCCGAACTTCCGTTGACCATCAACGGAAAGCTGGACACCAAGGCCCTTCCGGAGCCCGTCGGCACCGGACCGGACAAGGCCACGCCGTTCGCTCCGCCGCGGAACCCGACCGAGGAGACCCTGGCGGCGATCTGGGCCCAGGTCCTCGACCGCGAAACCGTCGGCCGGGACGAGAGCTTCTTCGACGTCGGCGGGCACTCCCTGAAGGCCGCGCAACTCGCCGTCCGGATCGGGGAGACGCTTCGGATCGAGCTGCCGTTGCGGACGCTGTTCGAGCGGCCCACGATCGCGAAGCTGGCCGAAGAGATCAACGGCGGGCGACGGACGACCGGTGCCCGCGCCTTCGATCCCGTGGCCATGCTGCGCGGCGTCCTCCCCGACCGGCTGCCGCCCCGTGGGCCCGGCGAGATCTCGGACATCCTGCTCACCGGAGCGACCGGCTTCGTCGGGGCGTACCTGGTCCGCGAGCTGCTGACGCGGAAGAACGTGCGCGTGCACTGTCTCGTCCGGGCGGCGGACGAAAGCGCGGGATGGCGGCGGCTGCGCGAAAATCTCGACCGCTACGGCCTTTCCCCCGAAATCGACCACGAGCGGATCACGGTCGTTCCCGGCGATCTCGCGGCGCCCGGCCTCGGCCTCACCGGCGCGGCCTTCGAGCGGCTCGCGGACGAGATCGACCTGGTCTGCCACAACGGCGCCTGGGTCGACGCGCTGGCCGGCTACGACCAGCTGGTGGACGCCAACGTGGGCGGCACCCGCGAGCTGATCCGGCTGGCGGCCACCACCCGGCTCAAGCAGGTGCAGTTCGTGTCGACCATTTCCGCCGGCGGGGAGAACGGTTCCCGCAGCGGGTACGCGGAGACCAAGTCGCACGCGGAACAGCTGATCACCACCGCGTACGAACGCGGACTGCCGGCAGCGATCTACCGGCTGCCCCGGATCGTCGGGGATTCGCGCACCGGACAGGGGAACACGCGGGACATCATGCTGCGCGTCCTGCGGGTCATTCTCGAACTCGGCTCCGCGCCCGACACCGAGATCGAGGAACCCTGGATCGCGGTGGACGAGACCGCGGGCGCGCTCGCCCGGCTCGGCATCGAGCAGCCTCGGGACGGCAGCCGGTTCGTGCTGGCGAGCAGGCGGCCTGTCCGGCTCACGTACCTGGTGGATCTCGTGCGGAGCGCCGGAACGGAGATCGGCACGCTGCCGGTGGCCGACTGGCTCTCGCTGCTCGAAGCCCGCTCCCCCGAAGAACACGCCATCCTGAAGCCGCTCTTCGAGTCCACTTCGGACACCGGCGGTGAGGGCAGGCCGAGCGGTGACTTCACCTCGATCGTCGTGCCGAGCCCCGACGACGGCGCGTTGCTCCGGTACATCGACAGGATGCTCGTCCGGTCCCGTCCCACCACCGAACACGAAGGGCTGCCGCGGAAATGACTCGTGAACGTCAGAGGGCCCTTTACCGGTCCATGAAACTGATCCGGGAGTTCGAAGAACGCTGCCTGGCGATGGCGATCGCCGGTGAGATCAACGGCGGGATCCACCCGTACATCGGGCAGGAAGCCGTGGCCGTGGGCATCAGCGCGAACCTGACGGATCAGGACTTCATCACCAGCACGCACCGGGGGCACGGGCACGTGCTGGCGAAGGGCGCGGATCCGCGCCGCCTGCTCGCCGAACTCCTCGGCACCCTCGAAGGGTTCAACAAGGGACGCGGCGGATCGATGCACGCCGCGGACATGAAGCTGGGCATCCTGGGCGCCAACGGGATCGTCGGTGCCGGCGGGGCGATCGCCTCGGGCGCCGCCTGGGCGGCCAAGGCCCGGGGGAACTCGGAAGTCGTCGTCAGCTTCTTCGGCGACGGCGCGATGAGCCAGGGTGTTCTGCTGGAGGCCTTCAACCTGGCCTCGATCTGGTCGCTGCCGGTCTTGTTCGTCTGCGAGAACAACGGGTACGCGACGAGCCTCAAGCTCGAAACGGGGCTCGCGGGCAGCGCGGCGCGTCGTGCCGAAGGCTTCGGGATGGTCTCGCGCACTGTCGACGGCATGGACGTCGAAGCGGTGGCGGATGTCGCGGCGGAACTGGTCGAAGGATGCCGCGCGGGCCGGGGCCCGGCGTTCCTGGAATGCCGGACTTACCGGTTCTTCGGCCACCATTCCGTCCTCGAACTCTTGGGCGTCGAATTCCGCGACCGCGACGAAGTGGCCCAATGGCGGGAACGGGACCCGATTCCCTTGCTGGGCGGGAAGTTGGGCGACGACGTCGTCGCCGAGATCGATGAAGCCGTCAAAAACCAGATCGACGAGGCCGTCGAGTTCGCGAAGAACGCCCCGTCGCCCGACCCGAAGGACGCACTGATGTACCTCTACGCGGGAACTGCCGCTGTCCGGCCGGGCGTGATCCTGTGAGCGAGCTGCCTTCTCCGGAGAACTTCGGCTACATGCACGCGATGAACCTCGCCCTGCACGCCGAAATGGCGGCCGACGAGGACGTGTTCCTGCTCGGCGAGGACGTCGGTGTCGGCGCGAGCGGGGTGACCTCGGGGCTGCTGCCCCGGTTCGGCCCGGAGCGAGTGCTGGACACACCCCTTTCGGAACAGGCCTTCACCAGTTTCGGGACCGGCGCGGCGATGGCGGGCAAGAAGCCCGTGATCGAGTTCCAGATCTCTTCGCTGATCTACCTGGTGTTCGAGCAGATCGTGAACCAGGCCCACAAGTTCTCCTTGATGACCGGCGGGCAGGTGCGGATCCCTGTCACGTATCTCGTTTCGGGATCGGGGTCGAGGTTCGGCTGGGCGGGTCAGCATTCGGACAACCCCTACAGCCTGCTCGCCCACGCCGGGATCAAGACGGTCGTCCCCGGACTGCCGTCGGACGCGTACGGGCTGCTGCGGTCGGCGATCCAGGATCCCGACCCGGTCGCCGTGTTCGCCCCTTCCGCGTTGCTGGGGGCGACGGATCCGGCCTACGGGGGCGAAGACGAGATCGTGCCGTTGGGAGAGGCGAAGGTCGTCCGCGAGGGCGGCGACCTGACGGTGGTGGCGGTGGGCCAGCACGTCGGCACGGCGCTCGAGGTCGCCGAGAGTTTCAGCGACCGGGCGGACATCGAGGTCATCGACCCGAGAACGGTCTACCCCTTCGATTGGGACTGCCTCCGCAAATCGGTGCACAAGACCGGGCGCCTGGTCGTGATCGACGACTCGAACCGCATGTGCGGGCTGGGGGCGGAGATCGTCGCGACGGCGGCCGAAGAGTTCGACCTGGTGGCGCCGCCGAAGCGGGTTTGCCGTCCGGACGGGACCGTCATCCCGTATGCGCTCGCGCTCGACACGGCCCTGGTGCCGGGAGCCGGACAGCTGACGGACGCCATCGAAGCGACGTTGACGTAGGGAACCATGGAAACCAACGAGACCGTGGACCGCTACCAGCGGACACAAGACACCTTCGACGCCGTGCTCGCCGCCGTGTCGCCGGAACAGTGGGACGCGGCGTCGGCGTGCGAACACTGGACGGTGCGCGACGTGGCGGGTCACGTCATCTGGGGGCTGGAGGTGCTGCGCCACCACCTGGCGGGCCAGGAGTACACGGTGCGGAACGGACCTGCGGGCTCCGAGAATCCCGGCGAGCTGGCCGGTGAGAACCCGCTGGCCGGGTGGCGCGAGACCCGCGAGGCGACGGACGCCCTCGTCACCGACGACATCCTCGGCCGGCCTGCCCCGGCGTGGTACGTGGCCAACCGTCCCGACGCGACCGTCACGGACTACCTGGCCTTGCTGACCTTCGACACCCTGGTCCACACCTGGGACGTCGGCTCCGCTGTCGGCGTGGACGTACCCATGGAGCCCGACATCGTCGCGCCGTCGTTCTCCCTGGCCCGGCTGATCATCAGCCGCACGCCGGGCACCTTCGGGCCCAAGGTGAAACCGGCACCGGGCGCCGATCAGCAGACGCGGTTCCTGGCGTTCCTGGGTCGGGTCTCGTGAGTGTTTCGGGTCGTTCTAACGACACTTACCACTCACGACCCACTCGACCGACCACTCCAGCCACAGAGACGCGGCGCTCGTAAGTCCGTGAAGGCCTCCTTGCCCCCATAGAACCGTCCCAGCCACTCGCCGCACCTCTCCTCCTTGACGCGCGCCCGGCTCTCGCTATAGCCTATAACTATAGCGAGAGCCACTAACGCACCCAAGGGGAACCCCCATGCTCGGTCTTCGCACCGCCCTGCTCACCGTCCCGCTGGCGATCGCGGGCGTCCTCGGCTCCACCGCGCCCGCCCAGGCCGCCACTCCCGCGCACGACAGCAAGCCGACTTCACTTACCTGCCAAGGAAGGGGCATCGACCGCGCCGCCAAGGTGCACTACCGGACCGAGACCTTCGTCAAGGCGCCGTTGCGCACCATCTGGGATCTGCAGACCGACGTGGAAGCCTGGCCGTCCTGGCAGAACCCCGCCATCCCCGTCACCATGAAACGCCTGGACCACGGCCCGCTGCGCGAGCGTTCGCGGTTCCAGTGGACGATTCCCGTCCCGCCCGGCATGCCCTACCCGCCCGGCGACGTCACCATCGTTTCCACCGTCCGGCAACTCCAGCCCGGCAAGTGCCTCCGCTGGACAGGCCCGCTGGACGGCCCCGGGGGCATGCACATCGACGGCGTCCACGTCTGGAACTTCGTCAAGGTGCGCGGCGGCGTCATCGTCCGCACCGAGGAGAGCCATACCGGCCCGCAGGTGGACAAGGACGTGCCGGGCTCCACCGCGATGCTCGGCCAAGGCCTCGAAATCTGGTTGAAGGATCTCAAGAAGGCCGCCGAAAACCGGTAGGGCCGGGCCCCTCCTTTCCCTATGCTCCCGGCATGGAGATCATCGGGCCGGACGACGCCCTTCCCGGACGGCGCGTCCGGCGGGCCGCGGTGGCGGGTCCCGCCGGATCCGGGAAGTCGACGCTGGCGCGAACCCTGTGCGAGCGCATGGGGCTGCCGTTCGTCGAGTTCGAGTCCTTCTTCCACGCTCCGGGTTGGACGGTGCGCGAGACCTGGCAGGCGGACGTCCTGGAGTTCCTCGACGGCGACGAGTGGGCCATCGAGTGGCAGGGCGAAGAGGTCCGGGAGCGGATGACCGAACGACTGGACGTGCTGGTCTGGCTCGATCACCCACGGGTCATGACGATGACCCGCACTGTGGTCCGGACGCTGAAGCGCCGTGTCGGGCGCGGCTCGAAGATCGCCGGCGGCAACGTCGAAGGTCCGCTGTACACGTTCTTCACCGATCCCGGGCACATCATCCGGCTCGCCTGGCGCTATCACCCGATGATTCGAGCCCGGGTACACAAGGTCATCGAGGAGAACCGCCATCCGGACCTCGTCATCGTCCGCCTGCGTGGCCAGCGTCAGGTCGACCGCTGGCTCGACGGGGCCCTCGCCCGGAACCTCCGCTAGCGAAGATCACGGACGCGCCACACCACGTCTCCACTGGAACTCGGTTCGATCCGGTCCACTGTGAACCCTTCGCGCTCGTAGAACGCGCCAGCGCGTTCATTGGCCGCGAAATGCTCGATGTACAGCCGCCCGGCGTCCTCTGGCAACTGTCCGATGAGAGCGTCGAGCAGCCGACGACCCAAGCCGCTCCCACGATGACGTGGATGCACGTACAGCTTGTAGATCACGTGGTCGTCGCCGTCGCGGCCGCGCTGCCCGACGCCGACGAGGTGCCCGCCGTCGTCGGCGACCACCACCGCACCGCGAGCAACGGCACCGGCGATGTTCGTCTCGTGCCACCACATCCGGACCTGCTTGGCCGCGGCTTCTTCGCCGATCAACGGCGCGTAATGAGCTCGGACGTGCTCCTCTCCGAAGCCGCAGATGGCCATGACGTCGTCCCGTTCGGCGTTCCGCACCACCGGTCCGGTTCCCATCGCACCGTCCTTTCCCCACACCATGGCCTGATCTGCCACCCCGACCGGACCTTTCGGGCATTCCTTGGCCGCCGGGGTTGTCCGAATACCTACTTGGTGGTAACGATACGGTGCGGATCATGGCACGGCCGCCTTTTCATCGGCTTGGCTCGATGCCAGCGGGGAACGGCTTCACCTTGGAGATCGCGTGAAGCGGCGTGCCTACAACGAATCAGCCGTTACAGGGAGCAAGGCGTGGAGCCGGATCTGAAGCCAGGCGAAGACCTCCAGTACTACCTCGAACGACAAGCCCGTGAAATGCAGGAGAAGGCAACCCAGCTGGAGGAAGCCTTCTCCACCGCCGGCGCCACGGTGACTTCGCCGGACGGTTCCGTCACGGTGACGCTGGCGCCGAACGGCGCGCTGAGCAACATCCAGCTCGGCAGGCGGGCGTGCGCGCTGGGCGAGCCCCGGCTGACGGCGACGATCATGGCGACCGTTCGCGAGGCGCAGAGCAAGACCGCGCGTGCCGTGACGAGCGCGGTGGAGACCATCGTCGGTGACGGTGAAGCCGTCGAGATGATGAAGAGCTTCCTCCCGCCGGAACCGGCTGTCGACGCCTACATCGACCAGGTGAACAAGTTCGCCGAGACCCCCGAGCCGGACGAAGCTCCCCCGCCGCCGCGGCCCTTCACGCCGCCACCACCCCCATCCCAGCAGCAGCCGCCGACGAGGCAGGCACCTCCACCACCACCACGACGTCGTCCGGCCCGTGACGACATGGACGAGGACGAAGGGAACCCCTGGTGAGCGGCGGACAAGACATCCCGGCTGCCGAAGCTTTCGACACCTTCGGCAAGAAGCTGGCCGGGCACGCGGACGACGTGCGCCAAACCGGTGACCTCGTCGGCCACATGGTCGCCGATCCGGGTCTGTACGGAGTCCTCATGGGTCAGATCATCGGCGCGGCAGCTTCCGCTTATTGCGCCGAGACGCGGGACGCCTTCAACAAGTACGGCGAGTCTCTCCAGAAGCACAAGGAGAAACTCGACAAGGCTTACAAGGAATACCAAGCCAACGAAGACCACGCGAAAGAGCAGATCTCGAAGGTCGACCAATGAGCGGCGCGGACACCGGAAAACTCGGTGACAAGAACAAATACGAAGACAACGTCGATTACAAGCCCAACGATTTCTGGCACGATCCGAAAAACCTGATCACTTCCGATGACACCCGCACCAACGGCGCGGGAATCATCAACACGATCGACCAGCTGCAATTCGCCGTCAAGGACAACGACAAGGTGATGCAGGGGATCGCGGGCGCGGGTCTCGTGCTCGAGACCCTCGGCCTGGTGATCGACCCGCTCGGCAGTGTCCTCGCCGCGGGAATCGGCTGGCTCATCGAGCACATCACCCCGTTCAGGATTCCGCTCGACATGCTCCTGGGTGACCCCGAGGGCATCTCGACAGCGGCCGCCGCCCTCGGCAAGGAAAAGGAAAAGATCGAGGGGCTGGCCCAAACCCTGAAGGACGAAGTCGGCAAACTCGTCGACTCATGGAAGGGCAACGCCGCCGACGCCTTCAAAAAGGCCACCGAGGACCTCGCCGCGGGCGTGGACGCGCTGGGCACGTCCCTTGAGTCCGCGAAGAAGACCGTGTCGATCTGCGGTGCCGTCATCGGTGCCGTCCGAGGGATCATCCGCGACCTCGTCTCCGGCGTGCTCGGCGGCATCCTCGCGGGCGCGATCGCCGCGATCGCGGCCATGCCGTTCACGTTCGGCACCTCGATCGGCATCTTCCTCGGCACCGTCTTCGCGACGGTCGCCGTGGCGCTGTCCAAGATCGGTATCCAGATCACGAAGCTGACCAAGGCGATCACTTCGGCGGCGAAGTCCATCAAGAACCTCTCGAAGAGCACCAAGGGTTTGGCCGACGACGCCGCCAGGGCGGTGGACGACGTCGTGCCCACACCTGGTGGTGGTGGTGGCGGACGCGGCTCTGGCAGTGGTGGTGGCTCCGGAAGCGGCTCGGGTAGCGGCTCCGGCTCCGGTAGCGGCTCCGGCTCCGGTAGCGGCTCCGGCTCCGGTAGCGGCTCCGGCTCCGGTAGCGGCTCCGGCTCCGGTAGCGGCTCCGGCTCCGGTAGCGGTAGCGGTTCCGGTAGCGGCTCGGGCAGCGGCAGCAACAGCGCCGACGGCTCCGGTTCCGGTAGTGGTTCCGGCAGTGGCTCGGGCTCGGGCAGCGGCGGCAACGGCCCTGACGGCTCCGGCTCGGGCAGCGGGTCCGGCTCCGGCAGCGGCTCGGGCTCGGGCAGCAACAGCGCCGACGGCGCTGGCAGCGGTGGCCCCGGCGGCCCATACCGCGACAACGGCGACCCCACCTACAACCCCTGGACAGACCCCAAGGCCGACAACGGCGCCGGCGGCGGCCCCGGCAGCGGTTCAGGCTCTGGTAGCGGCTCGGGATCAGGTTCCGGCAGCGGCAGCGGTGGAACCAACAACGCTGACGGCAACGGTGGCACCGGCGGGACGGACAGCGGCGGCGCTGGTGGCTCCGGCGGCCCATACCGCGACAACGGCGACCCCACCTACAACCCCTGGACAGACCCCAAGGCCGACAACGGCGCCGGCGGCGGCTCCGGCAGTGGCTCGGGCTCTGGCTCCGGCAGTGGCAGCGGGTCCGGCAGCAACAGTCCCGACGGCTCCGGCAGTGGTTCAGGTTCCGGCAGCGGCTCTGGTACCGACTCCGGCTCCGGCAGCGGGTCCGGCTCCGGTTCAGGGTCCGGCAGCGGCAGCGGCAGCGGTTCCGGCTCCGGTACTGACAGCGGCAGCGGATCCGGTTCCGGCAGCGGCAGTGGTTCAGGTTCAGGTACCGACTCCGGCAGCGGGTCCGGCTCCGGTTCAGGGTCCGGCTCCGGCTCCGGCTCCGGCAGCAACAATGCCGACGGCTCCGGCTCCGGATCAGGCGGAACCAACAACGCCGACGGCAACGGCGGAACCGGCGCTCCCCCCAAGGACGACAAGTCCTGGCTGTTCAACAGCAAGGAAAAGACGCACGACCTGTTCATGGACGGCGCGAAGAAGTACGCCAACGAGCACCCGGGCTCGATCAACCAGTACCAACTCGATGCCTTCGACAAGAAGATGAACGAAATTCTGAAGGTCATGGACGGGCCGGCGGGGTGGGCCGACAACAAGGAGTTCACCAAAGTCGTCGACGTCATCAAGCACATCACCGATCCGAACCACAACGGTTATGCGCTGATCACGAAGGGCACGATCGACATGATCCGCGGAGCGGTGCTCCCCGGCGTAGCGGCCGGAGGAGGCTTCTCCGACGAGTCACGCGGGAACAACGCTCCCTGATCCGGAGTAGAACGAACTGAGCCCGGTGCGGGTGTCCACACAGGACACCCGCACCGGGCTTTTCAAAGTCACACCGCGTTTCCGCTCAGCGGCGAGCCCGGCGACGCGCGTACCGCAGCATCCACGCTCCGGCCAGCAACGCGGCGAAAGCCAGCGCCAGCAGGTCACCGGTGTGCGAACCGGTGGAGGCCAGCGGTCCCGTGCCGGGCGGCCGGACCGGAGGCGTCGGGCCGACGGGCGGAGTCGGATCGACAGGCGGCTTGCCGGGAGTGACCGGCGTTTCGGTCGAGCAGCCGGGTTCGTCCGGGGTGAGGCAGTTCGCGCCGGGAGTGGTGGACGTGACCGTGTTGCGCAGCTTCCCTTCCCCGGCTCCGGCGGTGACCGAATACGTCACGACGACCTTCTGCCCGACAGCGAGCTTTCCGTGCCAGCGAAGCAGTTTTCCGCTCAGCGCGACGGATCCGCTCGTGGCCTTCGCGTCGCCGTTGTACGTCGCTCCACTGAGGACACCGGCCAAGTCGTCGGTCACGACGGCATCTTCATACTCACCAGTGCCGGTACTGGTGATGGACAGCGTGTAGGTGACCTTGTCGCCGGGAGCGACTCCGCTCGACGGCGACGCCGTCTTGGCGATGACCATCGAGAGCACCGGGGTGCGGGTGGAACAGGCGGGATCCCGCTGCCCTGACGGCGGGCAGTTGGTCCCCTCGTCGCTCGACACGGCGTTGTCCAGGAAATGGTCCCCTCGAAGGGGTTTCGCCACGGTGACCGAGTAGGTGATGGTCGCCGACGCACCGGCGGCGACCGTGCCCGTCCAGGTCAGCTTCGGCGCCGTGTACGCCACGGTGCCCGCGGTGGCCCGCGCGTCGTCGTTGTAGGTCGCGTCGTCGAGGACCTTGGTCAGGTCGTCCGTGAACGAAGCACCGGGATACGGCGCCTGACCGGTGTTGCGCACGACCACCGTGTACGTGACCTTGCCGCCCGGTGCGGCCACCGCCGGGGCGGCCGACTTCGTGATGCGCAACGCCGGGGTGGGCAGCTCGTTGCGGCAGTCCGGGTCCTCCGAGCCTTCTTCGCAGTTGGAGCCCGTACCGGTGACCACGTTGACCAGGCGTTTGTCGCCCTTGTTGGTCACGACGACCGAGTAGGTGACGGTGGCCTTGTCACCGGGCGCGAGAGAGCCAGTCCAGGTCAAGGTCGGCGGGGCGACAGCGACCGTCACCGCCCCGGTGTCCGCCTTCGCGTCGCCGTTGTAGGTCGCGTCGTCCAGCACACCGGAAAGGTCGTCGGTGAACGACGCGGCGGGATCCGTTGCCGCGCCGACGTTTTCGACGGTAACGGTGTAGGTGATCGTGTCGCCGGTCTTGACCTCCTCCGGCGTGGCCGTCTTGCGGATCTTCAGCGACGGCACCGGTGTGACCGTCCCGCAGTCCGGATCCGCCGAGTCCGGCGGGCAGTTGCCGTCCGGGGTGCCGACGACGGCGTTGGAGAGCTTCTTGTCGCCGCCGGGCGGGCGGTTCACGGTGACGGAATAGGTGATGGTGACGGTGGCACCGGCCGCGACGTCGCCGGTCCAGCTCACCACCGGGGCCTCGTAGCCGGTGGTGCCTCCGGTCGCCGTGGCGTCGTCGTTGTAGGTCGCGTCGTCGAGGACACCGGTCAGGTCGTCGGTGATCCGCGCTCCCGGGTACGCCGCGGTTCCGGTGTTCTGGACGCGCACCGTGTAGGTGAGCCGCTCGCCCGGCCGGGGAGCGGCCGGTGCCGCGGTCTTGGCGATCCGCAGGGCCGCGACCGGGGTGACGGCGGAACAGTCCGGGTCCGTCGAGCCGGGCGGGCAGGTCGAGTCGTCGGTGCCGGTCACGGCGTTGCGCAGCGTCCGGTCCCCGGTGGGCGGCTTGTTCACGGTCACCGAGTAGGTGATGGTCACCGTGGCGCCCGCCGGAAGGTCCGCCGTCCAGGTCAGCTTCGGCTCCGCGTACGCGACGGTGCCCGCGGTGGCCCGCGCGTCCCGGTTGTAGGTCGCGTCGTCGAGAACACCGGTCAGGTCGTCGGCGAACCGGGCGTCCCGGTAGACGCCGCTCCCGGGATTGCTCGCGGTCACGGTGTAGGTGACGACCTGGCCAGGCTTCGCGCTCGCCGGTGCCGCGGTCTTGGCCAGCACCAGTACCCCGATCGGGGTTTCGGTCGCGCAGTCGGGGTCCGAACCGTTTTCCGGGCAGGTGGAGCCGTCCGGGCCGACGACGACGTTGGTCAGCCGCCGGTCCCCGGCGGGCGGTTTGCCGACGGTGACCGAATAGGTGACCGTCACCGTGCTTCCCGCGGCGACGTCCCCGGTCCAGGTGAGTTTCCGGCCCGGCTCGTCGAAGGTGGTGGCGCCCGAGGTGGCGGAGGCATCGCCGTTGTAGGTGGCGTCGTCGAGGACGCCTGTCAGGTCGTCGCTGAACGAAGCTCCCGGGTAGGCCGCCGGGCCGACGTTGCGCACCTTCACCGTGTAGGTGACCTTGTCCCCGGGCATGGCCGAGGCCGGGCTCGCCGTTTTCTTGATCTCCAGGGCGCCGATCGGGGTCTCAGTGCCGCAGGCCGGGTCGGTACTTCCCGGCGGGCACGTCGAGCCGTCCGGACCGGTGACCGCGTTGCGCAGCACCTTGTCCCCGGCCGGCGGCGTGCCGACCTTCACCGAATAGGTGATGGTGACGGTCTTCCCGGCAGGGATGTCGCCGGTCCACGTCAACGTCGGACTGTCGTAGGCGGGTTGCGCCGGAGTGGGCGTCCCGTCGGCGGCGGCGACGGCGTCACCGTTGTAGGTGGCGTCGTCGAGGACACCCGACAGATCGTCGGTGAGGGTCACCCCTGTCGCGGCCGAACCGTCGAGGGTGCGGGCGGTCAGGGTGTAGGTCACGACGTCGCCGGGTTTGGCCGTTTCCGGGGCGGCCGACTTCGTGATCACGAGCCCGTTGATCGGCTCGTCGGTGCCGCAGGCCGGGTCCGTACTGCCTTCGGGACAGGTCGAGCCGTCCGGGCCGACGACGACGTTGGTCAGCCGCTTGTTCCCGCCCGGCGGGTTCGCGACTGTCACCGAATAGGTGATCGTGACCGTGCTGCCCTTCCCGACGGCACCGGCCCAGCGCAGGGTCTTGCCGGTCCCGGAGTAGGTCACGACGCCGGTGGTCGCGGTGGCGTCGCTGTTGTACGCCGCGTCATCGACCACATCGGACAGATCGTCGACGGCGGTGGCGTCCGTCCAGTCGGCCGTGCCGTCGTTGGTGAGCTTGACCGTGTAAGTGACCTTCTGGCCGGGCATGGGCTTCTTCGGCGCGCTGCTCTTGACGATCTTCAACGTCGCCACGTCGACCCGCGCGGCGCAGTCCGGGTCCTTCCCGCCCTCGGCGCAGTTGCTGTCCGGCACGGTCACGACGTTGTCGAGCTTCTTGTCGCCGCCCGGTGGCGAACCGATCGTCACCGAATAGGTGATCGTCACGGACGCGCCGGGGCCGAGGTCGCCGGTCCAGGTCAGCCGTTTCCCCGCGGCGTCGTACTGGGGTTTCGCCAGCTCGGCGCCGTCCGACAAGGCCTTCGCGTCGTCGTTGTAGGCGGCGTCGTCCACCACTCCGGACAGGTCGTCGGTGACGACCGTCCCGGGCGCCGTCGCCGTACCCTCGTTGGCGACCGTGACCGTGTAGGTGACCCTGTCGCCCGGTTTCGCGTCGGCCTTGTCCGCCTTCTTGGCGACGACGAGCCGTTTCGTCAGATCCGGGGCGATAGAGCAGCTGGCCAGGTCGGTGATGGGCCAGGTCCCGCCGGATTCGGAGCTGATCCGGCCGACCTGGTTGGTGTGCGCGTTGCCGCCGGGCACCTGCCGGGAAACTCCCGTGCGCGGATCGACCTTGTACAGCGCGCCGCCGTAGTAACCGAGGTAGATCGAGCCGTTCAGGAAGGCCATGCCGTAGTTGTCGAAGCCGTTGGACGAGCCGGGGCCGGTGACCTTCACCGCCTGGGTGGTCTCGCCGGTGTCCGGATCGAACCGGTAGATGTAGCTCTGTCCGCCGTAGACGATCCCGTAGTACACGCCGCCGGAGGAGTCGACGAACAGGTCGGGGACGAGCGATCCTCCGGCGAACACGGGGTCGTTCGCCGGGACGGGCTTCAGCGTGGAGCCGCGGGAGAAGGTCTTCGTCGCGCCACTGGCCAGATTCATCGCGAACAGCACCGGCGCCCCGCCGTTCTGCGCGCCGTAGAGCATCCCGGTGGCGGGATCGGCGCCGAGTCCTCCCCAGTTGGTCCCGGCGGGGAGCTTGCGGGATTCGCCTCCGGCGATTTCGTCGGTAACGGTGTTCGTCCCGGACACGTGCTTGTAGAGCGTGAGATTCCCGGTGGTGTAGCTGGAGTAGAAGGCGGCGACCCGGCCGGTATCCGGATCCTTGCCCAGCGCCATGTTCGTCGACCAGTAGTCCGGCAGGCCCGCGCCCGCCCGCTTGCTGATCACCGTGTTCTGGATTTCCGCGTCCCCCGCGGCGCCGGCGCGGAACTGCATGCCGGAGCGGAAGTTGCTGTAGTACAGGTGGTCGCAGTCGAACGTCGACGGGTCGTTCTCGCCCTGCACCGGCCAGGTCGCCGCCTGCGCCGTCCCCGTCGTGACGAGGGTTCCGAAAAGGACGGCCAGCACCGCGCCGAACGACAAAACCCGGCGTGACAACGGTCTCGGCACACGGCGCCGACGTTGTGCGACGACCATGAAGAGCCTCCCGGTGGCGAGCGAACTCAGCCCGACGCTACAAGCCGCACCGCCGGCCTCAACTCGAAAGCCGAGGCGCCACCTGAACGTGTTCGATCATGGGTGAGGTCAATTCGGTTCCGCTCCGGCCGCCGCTGTGCTTTCGTTCGGGCATGACCGAGCGGGTGAACATCTCCTCTGGTGGGGACTTCGAGAAGATCTTCGGCTACAGCCGCGCGGTGCGCGTCGGCGACCACATCCATGTTTCCGGGACGACGGCGCGTGAGCCGTTCCGTTCGGGAGACGCGTACGAACAGGCCTCGGCCGTGCTTTCGATCATCGAAACCGCTTTGCGGGAAGCCGATTCGAGCCTGGCCGCGGTGGTGCGCACGGTCACCTACGTGACCGACATCAAGGACGCGGACCTGGTGGCGCGGGCGCACCGCGAAGCCTTCGGCGACGTGCTGCCCGCGGCCACCATGGTCGAGGTCACGGCGTTGCTCGACCCGAAGATGAAGGTCGAGATCGAGGCGTACGCCATCGAGAAGTAGCTACCTCCCGAAAGACCCGACCAGCGCTTCGGGAGCCTCGCGCGTCGAGTAGAGCTTCCAGAAGGCGTCGGCGAAGGCATCCGGGTGGATCACCTCGGGCTCGAAGTCCAGCGGGCTCGAGGTGAGCACCCGATGCGGAACGCTGCCCTCGATCAGCGCGCCGACGTTGACGGCTCCGGCGTAGACGCCCTTCTCCGCGAGCACGGCGTTCAGATTGTGGAAGTAGTTCCGCAGCGCGGCCTGTGCCATGCCGATGTTGCCGAGGAACGGCGCCGGATGCAGACCGGATTGACCGGCGGTGAACAGGATCGCGCCGTCACCGCGCTCGGTCATGTCCGGCAGCACGGCGCGGACCAGCGCCACCGCGGACACCAGGAACCGGTCCAGGATGAGCCGCAGGTTCTCCGGATCGACGTCGAGCACCGGCGCGATGCCCTCCCCCATGTCCCCGCCGCCGGGGTTGAAGGCGACCGCGTCGATCCGGCCGATGGCGGCGACGGCGGCCTCGATCCGCGCCGGTTCGTAGACGTCGGCGACGTACCCCTTCGCTTCGATGCCGTCGCCGTCGAGTTCGGCGACGAGCGCGTCGAGGTTCTCGGTGGTGCGCGCGACGAGGGCGATACGGAAGCCTTCGCGGCCGAAGCGGCGGGCGAGAGACAGCCCCAGCACCGGTCCGGCACCGAAGATGGCGAGCGTCTTGGTCATGGCGTCCTCCCAGAATCCCTAAGTTGAGGGCTCCCTCAACTTCTTCGAAGGTACACACAACTTGAGGCCACCTTCAACTTGACTAGGATGCGGTCATGAGGAAGGACGCCCAGCGCAACCGCGACCTGCTGGTCGAGGCCGCCAGGGGGCTCTACGCGGTGCGCGGCCTCGACGTCGCGCTCGAAGAGATCGCCAAGACCGCCGGCGTCAGCATCGGCACGCTGTACAACCACTTCCCCCAGCGCGCGGATCTGGTGAGCGCCGTCTTCGCCGACCGGACCGAGACCGTCGCGAAACTGGCCGAACACGCGCTGTCCCTCGACGACGCCTGGGCTGGATTGACGTCCTTCGTCGAACGGGTCTGCGAACTCCAGGCCGCCGATCGCGGCTACAACGAACTCGCCTCGACGCGTCCGCCGCAGACCGAGGACCTCGAACGCGGGTACGAACTCATGACCCGGATCGTCGAACGCGCCAAGGAGAGCGGTGCTCTGCGCGCCGACTTCACCCTCGAAGACATGGCCTTCGTGACCTGGGGGATCGCGCGCACTGTGGAAGCGACCGCGGACGTCCGGCCGGAGGTCTGGCGCCGCCATCTCGCCCTGCTGTTCGACGGGATGCGCGCGCCCGCCGCGAACCCGTTGCCGGAACCGCCGATGCTGCCCGGCGAGCTGGCTCGGGTCATGGGCGGCTGCGGCTGAAACCCGCGGGCAACCCAGACCCCCTCCGGAACGTGTTCACCCCGGAGGGAAGGTCCGATGAAGACGAAAGTTCTGCTCGTTGCCCTGCTGGGGGCCCTGTTCGCGACGACGGCCTGTTCCGGGGAGCCACCACCGGCGCCCGTGACCGTCACAGCCACCCCGTCGTCCACCGCGCCTGTGGCGCCTGCCGGACCGGACGCCAAGACGGTCGCCTGGCTCGACGGGGTGTGCGGCACGGTGTACGGCTACATGAAGGCCCATGACGAGTACTCGCGCAAGCAGCGGTCGGGGACGGAAGTGACCCGCGGCGCGATGAAGGAAGAACTCGGGATCCGTGCGGGATTCGCGGGCAAGGTCGTCGACGACCTGACCGCGCTGCCCCCGTCGCCGATTCCCGGCGGTGACGCGGTGAAGAAGTCCCTTGTGGACCGGTACACCGCGGCCAGGGACGCGGCGACCGCCGGGAAGCAGCGTCTGGAGAAGTCCGGGAACGGCGCCGCGATGGACGCGGCGATCAAGGCGATGGACGAAACCCAGAAGCCGGTCACGGACACCCCCGATCTCCTGCCCTCGCTCAAACTCGAGACGCCGGAGCTGATGGCCGCCGCGGCCACGGCCAAGAACTGCGCGTCCCCTCGCTGACCGGAGTCCCCATGAAAACGAAGACACTGCTCGTGTTCCTCGCTGGAGCGCTGTTCGCGATGACGGCCTGTTCGGGCGAGGCGGCTCCCCCGCCGCCGACAGTCACCGTCACCCCGACGTCCACCACATCCCAGCCGGACACCAAGACGGTGGCCTGGCTGGACGGGATGTGCGGCGCGATCTTCGGCTACGTGAAGGCCAGCAACGACCACGCGAGCAAGCAGGGCTCCGGCGTCGAGGTGACGCGCCCCTGGCTGAGCGAAAACCTCGGGGTCCGGGCCGAATTGGCGGGCAAGGTCGTCGACGGGCTGAACGCCCTGCCCGTATCCCCGATCCCCGGCGGGGACACGGCGAAGAAGTCCCTTGTGGACAGTTACACGACGGCGAGGGACGCGGCGGCGGAAGGGAAGCGGAAGCTGGACGCCTCCAAGAGCCAGACCGCGCTGGACGCCGGTCTCAAAGCCCTGGAGGCGGCGCAGAAGCCGCTCACGGAGACCACCGATCCGTTCGCGGCGGTCAAAATGGACACGCCGGAAATGCTGGCCGCCATGGCCGCCGCGAAGAAGTGCGTGCCCACTCCCTGACCCGCTTCCTGCCTCGTGAGTGGCGATGACGGTTCTAACCGTCCTAGCCACTCACGAGGCTTGGACGTGCTCGGTTCCGGGTCGTTGGGCGCTTGAGGTACGTGAAGGCCCCCTTCATTGCGCCTAAGAGGCTGTTGCGTTTTGGGGCGACCTGCTGGTGATGATTTTGGTGTGGGCTGGTGATGCTGGGAGAATCCTGGTGTGGCTATGGGTTTTCGTCCGGTGGATCG
>NZ_JBHRWK010000083.1:0-14592 GCF_042647925.1 Amycolatopsis speibonae | reverse complement strand
GGTTACAAGACCCCACACGAGGTCCACGCCGAGTATCTGAACCGACAGCTCGCAGCGTAAAATTAGCAACTAAGCAGCTGTCCGGAAAACACTGGGCCCCCCAAACGACCCCTGAAATCCACCCCCTACCCTGACGGTAGTAGAGGAGGCCTTCACTACCTTCGCGATCGCCACGTTCACCCCAGACGCACCAGCAGTCACAGCAGATGCGCGTGAAGGCCCCCTTCCCTCGGCTCAGCCGAGGAAACTCGACCTTCACGTACTTCAGGCGAGGCAAGTATCGCGCTGCTGAAGGGGAAGGTTCCCTTCACCTCACCTCCCGCTGGGTCCCAGGTCTCGCTACACCACTGTCCCGAAGGCCCCTTCAGGACGTTGAACGTCTTCAAGGCGACCCACCGTCTGCATGTCGGTTTCCCGAACTGTCACCTGGGGTTGCTCCCCCGCCACGCGACATAGTCGGCGACGGCCGCCGCGACGTCGAAATCCGGTTCGAAGCCGGTGTCTTCGGCGAGCCGGGTGATGTCGAGGTGCGGTCCGGCCTGCCCTCCCGTCCGGAGGTCGAGCCGGAGTCCCGGAGTGATCGCCTCCAGCGCGCCCGCGAGTTCCCGGTTGAGCAGCGGCCGTCCGCGGGACACGTTGTAAGTGTTGTGCCGCAGGGTGTCCACGGTCGTGAGCAAGGCGATCGCGCGGCCCGCGTCAGGCGCGTAGCAGCTGTCACCACCGTCGTCGGCGAGCAGTGGCGACGGCCGCTCACCGCGAAGGACGGCGCTGATGTACGGCGGAATGGGATTGAACGGCGATTCCGGATCCATCAACGGCCCCCAGATGCTCCCGATCCGGAGCACGACCGGCTGGACCTCGCTGCCCGCGAGAGCGTGCGTGGTGACCGCCTCCACGACCTTCTTGAAAGCGATGATCGGATGCGGTAGTGCCACGGAGGGCAGGGCGAGTTCCTCGTGCCAGGGGGATACCGTCTGTCCTATGTAGACGCCGAGACTGCCGGCGACGGCGAATCTGCGGACGCCCCAGGTGCGCGCGGCGTCCAGCGCGTTGAGCAGGGCGGTGGTGTCCGCGCGGAAGAAGCCGACCGGGTCCTCGCCGGGGATCGTTCCGGCGAGGTGGACGATGTCGCCGATGTCGTGGCGATCGGCGAGCGCCAGGAAGGCCTCCCGATCGGTGACGTCGAGGGGTTCGACGGTCACCCGGCCTTCGAGGAACGACGGGACCTCGGTGCGGCGATGGGCCGTGACCACGACGTCGTGGCCGAGGTCGGTGAGCGCGCGGGCGGTGTGGGCGCCGATCATGCCCAGTCCGCCGGTGACGAGGATCATCGGCCGACGCCCCCTCGTTCAACCCCGTAGTGCAGGTGAGTCACGCCCGGAGCCGGGATCGCTTGCAGCAGACGGAGTTCCACGTGTTCCGGGAGTTCGTTGAAGAACCTCCTGCCCCGGCCGAGCAGGAGGGGCACCTGGTGGAGGATCACCTCGTCGACCAGCCCCGCGGCCAGCGCGGAGGTGACCAGCCCGCCGCCCATCAGGCCGATGTCCTTGTTCCCGGCGATCTCGCGTGCCGCGGTGATGGCGTCCTCGACGCCGGTGGTGATCACGGTCTGTTCGGCACCGGCTTCGGGCACCTGACAGTGGCTGACGAGGACCATCGGCGCCGTCGGGTGCGGACTCCCGCCGCCGAACCGGCCGGAATGCTCGTAGGTGGTGCGCCCGACGACGATCGCGCCGATCCGGCTCGCGATGGTGTCGAAGAACCGCGCGCTCGGTTCGCTCAGCTTGAATCCGTCGAACACCTCGCTCGGGGTGTCGCCGTCGAAGTACCAATCGAACAGCGTCGGCGCGTCGCCGAGCCCGCTTCCGAACTCTTCGGCACCCTCGGGCAGCTTTCCGCTGATGAAGCCGTCCACCGAGACGGCGAGGCCGGTGAAGACCTTGCTCATGTCATTCCTCCACGATTCGTTTCGATTTCCCGAGGTGGGCGGCGATACCCCCAGGACCGCCGTCCACCTCGCGGACCGGCGGCCAGCCCTGTTCCCTCGCGTACTTCGCGACGCGCGCGGCCAGTTCGGCCCCCGCTCCTTCCCCCGCGATCAGCACCGGCCCCGGATCGGCCCCCAGGCTCCGGGGGTGTGCCGCCGCCCACTCCAGTACCGCCCGCGCCGCCGGGAACGCGGGCAGTCCGGCGGCGATCACCACCGCCCCGCAGCCCGCGACCCGTTCGGCGCCTGCCCCGTCCGGGGCGAACCAGAGCACCAACGGTGCCGCGGCACGCGGCCCGGCAGGCCAGTGCACCTGCGCGACGCCGCCCCGCATCCGCAGCTCGGCAACGCGCTGACCTGCTGTTTCGGCCATGACCAACCCTGTCACGTGCGGGGCGGGGAAGGGAAAGACCGATCCCGCATCACCTTCTTTCGCGGAACGCATCACCACGGCCGGGTTCGGGCGGGGATACTCGACGCCATGTCCGAACGTCCCGCCGGGCCGCGGCTGCTGGGCACGCCTTCGGCCGCCGACGCGATCGAGTTCAAACATCTGCGGGCGTTCGTCGCGGTCGCCGGCGAACTCAACTTCAGCCGGGCCGCGAACCGGCTGTTCGTCTCCCAGCCCGCCCTCAGCCGCCAGATAAAGGCGTTGGAGCAGCTGATCGGCTGTCAGCTGCTGCGTCGCTCGACCCACCGCGTCGAACTGACCCTCGCCGGCGAGGCGCTGCTCGGTGCCACACTCCCGCTGCTGTCCGATATGGACGACGCGATCGCCCTCACCCGGTCGGTCGGCGGCGAGGTGAACGCCCGGGTCACGCAGCTGTGGAATTCGGTCGTCGAGGACGGCGGAAGCGGTCTCGCGGAGATGCGCGAAGCCTTCGAAGCGCTCAACGCGCATATGCCCGTCCCGGAAGGCACCGTGGTGAGGCCGGTCCAAGCGGACGGCGTGTCCTCACTCGTGGTCGCCCCCGGGCCGGAGCACCGGCCGGGCGTGCTGCATCTGCACGGCGGCGGGTACATCGCGGGCTCGGCCTTCGGTTACCGCCCGCTGGCCGGTGCGCTGGCGGCGGCGACCGGTGCCGCCATCCTGCTGCCGGACTACCGGCTCGCGCCGGAGCACCCCTTCCCCGCCGCGCTCGACGACGCGCTCCGGGCGTACCGGTGGCTGCTCGCCCAGGGCACCGATCCGTCGCGGCTCACCATCAGTGGCGACTCGGCGGGCGGTGGGCTGGCCGTCTCCCTGCTGCTCAAACTGAAACAGCAGGGTCTACCCCAGCCTGGGAAAGCGGTGCTGCTGTGTCCGGTGGTGGACGTGGTGGACCCGCCGGACGGCGGCAGCCCGGTCACGCGATGGTTCTCGCACTACGTCCGCGAGCACCCGCCGTCGGATCCCCTGCTGAACATCTTCGAGGCCGATCTGTCCGGGTTGCCGCCGCTGCTCGTCCAGTCCGGTACCGGGGACGTGACGCTGCCCGAGACACGCCGCTTCGTCGACCAGGCCCGAGAGCAAGGGCTCGACGTGCGCTTCGACCTGTACCCGGTCGGCACGCACGTGTTCCACCTGTTCTGGTCGTTCCTGCCCGAAGCCGCGGACGCCCTCGAACAGGTCGCCGGTTTCCTCGGCACGGGTGAAAGCGGAGCCTCGGCCGAAGCCGGCTAGGGCGCGTTTCACAAGTCTGTTCGATGGTCTTCGTGATCCAGGTGGTTCCTGGCGGTGCGGGCGGATCGCCCTCGTACCGGGTCGTACTCGGGCGCATCCGCCCGTGCCGTCAGGGACCACCTGGGCGCGAAGACCGCGAACATGACTTGTGAAACACGCCCTAAACCAGCCTCTCCAGGGCGCGTGGCAGGGCCGAAGCGAGCAGGTCCAGTTCGGCTTCCCCGGCGATCAACGGCGGCGAGACCGCGATCCCCTTGGCCAGGTTCCGCACGAGGATGCCTTCCTCCCGTGCCATCCGCTGCAGCCGGTTCGGCGCGCCGGCGTCGGACGCGAGGAACTCGGCCTTCAGTTCCACCGCGGCGAGGAAGCCCAGCCCTGCCCGGACCTCCGCGACCAGCGGATGCGAAACCAGTCCGGAAAGCGCGTCCGCCAGCGGCTTCTCCAGCTCCCGCCCGCGCGGGATGAGCCCGTCGCGCTCGTAGATGTCCAGCGTCGCGTTGCCCGCCGCGCAGGCGACCGGATGCCCCGCGTAGGTCGCGCCGTGCCGCAGCACCGGCGCGCCCGGCTCGCCGGTGAAGAACGGCTCGGCCACCTTCGGCGCGACGATCAGCGCGCCCAGCGGGATTGTCCCACCGGTGATGCCCTTCGCGGTCGTGATCATGTCCGGTTTCACCGCCCACCGGTCGATCCCGAACCAGGTGCCCAGCCGCCCGAACGCGGCGATCACGCAGTCCGCGACGAACAGCACGTCGTGCTTGCGGCAGATGTCGGCGACCGTCTCGATGTACCCGTCCGGCGGCGGCAGGACCCCGCCCGCGCCGATCACCGGTTCGCAGAAGAACGCCGCGACCCGCTCCGGCCCGACCCGCAGGATCTCCGCTTCGAGCGCTTCGGCGCTGTCGTACGGCACGTGCGAGATGTCGCCCGGCAGCGGCCCGAAGCCCGCGGTGTTGGCCGCGATGCCGCCGACGGCCGTGCCGAACCCGTGCGTGCCGTGATAGCCCTGCACCCGCCCGATGACGTGCACCTTCTCCGGGCGCCCGGTGTGCGCGAAGTACGAGCGGGCGATCTTGACCGCGGTGTCGACGACGTCACCGCCGCCCGAACCGAAGAACACCTTCGAACCCGGCTCCGGTGCCAGCGCGGAGACCCGTTCCGCGAGTTTCAGCGCGGGCTCGTTGGCGTTGTAGCCGAACAGGTTGTACGAATCGAGCGTCCGCAGCTGGTCCGCGACGGCCTGCGCGATCTCCTCGCGCCCGTGCCCGAAGTTCGCGTACCAGAGCGACGCGGTCGCGTCGAAATACCGCTTCCCCTCGTCGTCCCAGACGTAGGAACCCTCACCGCGGGCGATGACGAGCCGGTCGCCGTCGACCGCTCCCATGTCCGCGAAGGGGTGCCACAGCGGATTGCGCGCGGACGCCGACGAAACCATGATCTTCCTCCTCGTGCTCGTGTCCCCATCCTCACCCGGATCCGGCCGCGACGCGAACACTCCATCGTGCACAGTTCGCCCGGCGGACCTCGCCGGTCTGGCGGCGCGACCGACGGTGAATTTCCGACACCATCCCAACGGCCCTTGACCAGCCTCGGTCGGTCCTGTTGTTTGATGAGTGAGTTTGTTCAGAGTTGAGCATTCTGGGAGGAACTTATGCGTCGTCTCGCTGGCGCGCTCGTCGCTGCCTGCACGCTCACCGCCCTCTGCGCCGTTCCGGCCGCAGCCGCCGAGAGTCCGCAACCACCACCTGTCTCGACCCCGCCGATGGGCTGGAACAGCTGGAACAAGTTCGGCTGCGACATCACCGAACAGCTGATCCGGGAAACCGCCGACGCCATGGTGTCGTCCGGGATGAAGGCCGCGGGCTACCAGTACGTCAACGTCGACGACTGCTGGGCCGAAAAGAACCGCACCCCCGACGGGAAGTACGAGCCGAACCGGACCCGCTTCCCCAGCGGTATCAAGGCACTGGCCGACTACGTGCACGGCAAGGGCCTGAAGCTCGGCATCTACACCAGCGCCGGCACGGAAACCTGCGCGCGGACCATGCCCGGTTCGCTCGACCACGAAGAGGTCGACGCGCAGACGTTCGCGGACTGGGGGGTCGACTACCTCAAATACGACAACTGCCACAACCAGGGCCGCCCCGCGCTGGAGCGATACACGAAAATGGGTGAGGCGCTGAAGAAGACCGGCCGCCCGATCGTCTACGCCCTCTGCGAATGGGGCGAGAACAAGCCCTGGGAATGGGGCAAGGGCGCGGGCGCGCAGCTGTGGCGCACCACCGGCGACATCAGCGACAGCTGGGGAAGCATGACGAAACTGCTCGACCAGCAGGTCGGCTTGGAGGGCTACGCCGGGCCGGGCGGCTGGAACGACCCGGACATGCTCGAGGTCGGCAACGGCGGCATGACCGACACGGAATACCGGTCTCACTTCGCGCTCTGGTCACTGCTCAACGCCCCGATGCTGGCGGGCAACGATCTGCGCTCGATGTCCGACGCGACCAAGAAGATCCTGCTGAACAAGGATCTTCTCGCGGTCAACCAGGATTGGGGCGGCAAGCAGGGCCACCAGGTCCGCGACGACGGCGACACCGAGGTCTGGGCCAAGCCGATGTCCGACGGTTCGGACGTCGTCGTGCTGTTCAATCGCGGTGGCGCCCCGGCGACAGTGTCCGCCACCGCCGCCGAGATCGGCGCCCCGGCCTCCTCCGGCTACCGGGTCCGGGACCTGTGGACCGGCGCCGAGACCGAGTCCGCCGGAACCCTGCGGGCCGGGCTGCCGAGCCACGGGTCGGCGACGTTCCGCGTGTGGCCGTCCACTCAGCCACAGGCCGCGCCGCATACCACACTTTCCTTGCGGTCGCCCGAATACGCCGCCGCCGACAAGCCGTTCACCACGACGCTCAAGGTGTTCAACGACGGCCGGACGCCGGTACGGTCGGGCACGGTGAAACTGACGGTCGGTGCGGGCTGGAAGCCGGACGGCCGGACCGAAGTGCGGATTCCCGCCGTCGCGCCGGGGAAGTCGTGGGAGCAGAGCTGGACGGTGCGCCCGTCGTCCCCTGGCGGCGATCGCGTCGAAGTCTCCGGGTGGATCGACTACCGGACGTCCTGGGGTACGCGATCGTTGACCGCGAACGGAAGCGCTCCGCTCGTGAAAGCACCGGCCACCGGGACGAGCGCGCTGTCGAAGGCGGCGTTCATGACGGTGGAAAACGGCTACGGACCGGTGGAACGCGGGACGAGCAACGGTGAATCGGGGGCCGGTGACGGCCACAAGATGAGCATCGGCGGGGTGACCTACGAAGACGGGCTGGGCGTCCACGCGCCGTCGAAGGTCCGGCTGTATCTCGGCGGCGGATGCGCGTCGTTCACTTCGTCCGTCGGGGTCGACGACGAGAAGGCCGGGGGCAGCGTGGCCTTCGAGGTCGTCGGTGACGGCAAGCGGCTGGCGAACACCGGCGTGCTCAAGCGCGGACAGGCCGCCCAGAAGCTTTCCGTGCCGCTGAGCGGGGTTCAGGTGCTCGACCTGGTCGTCACGGACGGCGGTGACGGGGTCGACTCCGACCACGCGGACTGGGCAGGCGCGACTTTCACCTGCTGACACCCTCCGCGCGCGCTATGAAAGGTCCTTTCCTTGCAAATTTTGCAAGGAAAGGACCTTTCATAGCGTTCCAGGTGGTGACGTTCTCGGGCGGGATGGGATCTCGCGTGTTCAGACACCGCACATCCGAGATCGCCGGTCAATCACGCGTGCCACGCTTTCGTCCCCGAAGCGGCCCGGCGCCCACTCACGTACCCCGGCGCTCGTAAGCGGCCAGAAGCTGCTTCTCCGCCTGCCTCAGGTACTTCTCCAGCGCCGTCTCCGCGGGCCCGAATCGTCCTCGCTCCAGATCCCGCAGGATCCGCTCGTGCCGCTCCAGGAACGGCTCGAAGAACGCGCGCGTGTTCTCCGCCAGCACGAAGAACAGTCGCGTCTCCGCCAGCACCTGGCGCATCGTCGTGCTGACCCGCTCGCTGTCCGCCAGGTCACCCACCGCTTGATGGAAAGCGATACTGGCGGTCCCGACGGCCTGCCAGTCACCTTCGTCGGCCGCGGCGCGGCCCGCCCGCACAGCGGCTTCGAGGGTCGAAAGATCTACAGTGGACAGTTCGGACGCGCGGCGCAGCGCACCGCATTCGGTGACCCGCCGCATGACGTAGAGATCCGAGATGTCCTGCACGGTCAGCTCCCGCACGAAAACGCCACGGTTGAGTTCGTGCACCGCCAGCCGTTCGTGCGCCAGCAGCTGAAAGGACTCGCGCAACGTGTTGCGCGAAACACCCAGTGCGGCGCTGATCGACGGCTCGGAAAGCCTCGACCCCGGCGGGAAAACGCCTTCCGTGATGCGCTGTCGCAGGATCTCCGCGACCCGTTCCGCGGTCCCGCTCCGTTCGAGCAAAGGTCTGTCGCGGGCCAGTGTCTCCTCGGCGGCAGGAGTGGACATGGCGTTACCTGACACCGAGTTCGAAGTCGAGACTGTACCGGTTGCCCGGCATGGCACCGGCGGCCTTGGCGCCGTCGATCGGGAGCGCTACCCCGCTGATGAACCGGGATTCGTCGCTCGCCAGGAAGACGACGGCCTTCGCGACCTCCCAAGCCTCGCCGACCCGGCCGGCGGGCGTGCTCGCGGTCAGCTGGTGTTGCCTGGCCTCGAAGTCCTCCGGCGACGCGAGTGTGCCGCGCAGCATGTCGGTGTCGATGGCGCCCGGGTTGACCGTGTTCGCGCGGATCCCCTGGTGCGCGTGCGCGACGGCGATCGACTTCGTCAGGCCGACCAGCGCGTGCTTGGTGGCGTTGTACACCGGGTCGGCGGGGCGGCCCATCACACCACCGTTGGACGACGTCGTGATGATGCTGCCCGCCTTGTTCGCGATCATGTGCGGCAGCACCGCGCGCGTGCCGAGGAAGGCGGCCCGCACGTTCAGCGCGAAGATGTTGTCGAATTCCACCAATGTCGTGTCGGCCAGCGGTTTCCCGAGGTGGACGCCGACGTTGTTGAACAGCACGTCGATCCGGCCGGTCTCGGCGAGCACCCCGCGCACGAACTCGTCGACCTGACCCTCGTCGGTGGCGTCCACAAGGGAGTGCGCGACTCCTTCGACGGGTTCCGCGGGTTCGCGGATGTCGCTGGAGAACACGGTCGCGCCTTCGGCGGCGAACTCCCTCACGGTGGCGAGGCCGATACCCCTCGCACCGCCGAAGACCACCGCGACCTTGTCAGCCAGCCGACCCATGCTCATCTCTTCCCTCTCGACGAAATCGCTGTGTAGTCCTCCGGAAGACGCACCAGCGCCCCGGGTTCTCCGTGATAGGCGACCTCGACGCCGTACAGTTCGCGCGCCGCTTCCACCGAGACGTAGCCGTCGACGACGTCGGCGAGCACGGCTTCCGGCTCCCGTTCGCACGGGTCGCCGTATCCGCCACCGCCGGGCAGGACCACGTCCACCACGTCGTCCGGCCGCAGGGTCACCCGGCTCTTCGACGGCAGGTCCGCGCCATCGGAGAGCCCGAACCGGCCGACCGCGCCATCATGCCCAGAGTCCACACCGGACGCAGGACGAAGTACTCGATCGACGTTCCCGTTGACACTCCAGGAAATCTCGCCGCGCGCCGAAATCGACGTACGCTGGCCGAGGCCGCCCCGCCGCCGCCCGGCACCGCCAGAGTCGGTGCGCAGCACGCGTTCGCGCTGGAGCAGCGGCGCCATCGTCTCGATGACCTCGGTCGGCGTGGACCGCAGTCCGCTCGGGAATCCGGTGGTACTGAGACCGTCCTTTATGGACCTCGCACCGATCCCGCCGGTCTGGAAGACGTTGAGCATGAACTCGCCGCCCCCGGCGTCGGTCCCGCGCCAGATCGTCATCCACAACGCGTCCGCGCTGTGCGCCAACGCGTTGCCGGGCAGCGCTTCGCGCAAGGCGGTGATCAGCAGCGAGGGCAGGAAGTGCCCGATCAGGTGGCGGGACGCGACCGGCGCGGGCGGCGTGCAGTTGAGCACCGATCCCTCCGGCGCGGTGACGTGCACCGGCCGGAACGAACCCGCGTTGTGCGGCACTTCCGGGGAAATGGCCGCCTTGACCGCGAACGAGGCATATGCCCTGGTGTAGTTCAGGACGACGTTGATCCCGCGGCGGCTCTGCGGCGACGACCCGGCGAAGTCGAGGTGGATCTCCTCGCCGTCGACGGTCACGGTGACCTTGAGGACGACTTCCTCGTCGTCGAACCCGTCGGTCACCAGTTCGCTGGTATAAGTACCGTCCGGCAGTTTCGCCAGCGCGTCCCGCAGCGCGCGTTCGGACCGGTTCATGATCTCCGCGGCGACGTCGTCCAGCGACTCGAGAGCGAATTCCTCCAGCAGCCGCACCAGGCTGGCGGCACCGACCTCGTTCCCGGTGACCTGGGCGTACAGATCGCCGATGGTCTCCTCCGGGGTGCGGACGTTCGCGCGGATCAGCAGTTCGAGATCCGCGTTGACCTCGCCCGCGCGGAGGAACTTCATGATCGGCAGGCGCAGGCCCTCTTCGAAGACCTCGGCGGCCTCGGCCGAGACCAGCCGGCCGCCGATGTCCGGGGCGTGGCAACAGGAAGCGAACCACGCGACCAGCTGTCCCCGCAGGAACACCGGCGTGGCAACGGTGATGTCGTTGATCTGCCCGGCCGTCTGCCAAGGGTCGTTGGTGAGCAGGACGTCGCCGGGTTCCAGGGTCTCCGGCGGGTAAGCCGCGACGAAGTGGTGCATGCCGGTCGCCATCGCGTTGATGTGGCCGGGGGTCCCGCCGACGGACTGGCCGATCATCTCGCCGCGCGAATCGAACACCGCGCAGGCGAGGTCGAGCGATTCCCGCACCACGGAAGAGAAAGCCGTGTTGACGAGCGCGTTCTGCTGCTCGGCCAGGATCGAGTGAAGCCGGTTTCCCAGCACGCCGACCAGGATCGGGTCCACGCTCACACCGTCACCACCAGACTGGCGTCCTCGCCGACCACACACTGAGCTCCCGGCGGAATGACCACAGTGGACTCTCGTTCCTCGACGATGGCCGGGCCCTCGACGCGATCACCGGGCTTGAGCCGGTACCGATCGAACACCGCCGTGTCCACAAAACCACCCGCGGCGGGAAAGTACGCCGGACGACTCCCTTTGCGCGCGTCACCTTCGGCCTCGGTGGCCGCGAGTTTCAGCGTGACTTCGGGTACCGGGCCGCTGGAGACGACCCGCCAGTTGAGCACCTCGACCCCGACGTCCGGCCCGGTCCGCCGGTACAGCGTCCGATAGGTCTCGGTGAACGCGTCGATCAGCGACTCCGGCCACTTCCCCCGCTCGACCGGTACGCGGATCTCGTAGCCCTGCCCCGAATACCGCATCTCGGCGATCCGGCGGTGCGTCACCTTCGCACCGTCCACACCGGACTTCTCCAGCAGTTCCCCGCCCTCGGCCTCCATCTCGGCGAACAGCGCGTCGACCTGGTCTCCCGAGAGATCGTGGACCGCCGAACGGGCCGAACGCACGAAGTCGAAGGCCAGCGGCGCGGTGAGGAAACCCGCCGCGCTCAGCACTCCCGCCGCCGGCGGGGCGACCACCTCGGGGGCGCCGAGTGCCCGCGCCACGCCGACGCCGTGCACCGGCCCCGCGCCGCCGAAAGTGAACATCGGCAGCTTCGCCGGATCCTTGCCCCGCTCGACGGCGTGGACACGCGCGGCGTTGGCCATGTCCTCGTTGACACTCGTGTGGATACCCCAGGCCGCCTCTTCGACGCTGACGCCGAGCGGCCCGGCGATCTTCGAGCGGATCGCCTCGCGCGCGCCCTCGGCGTCCAAAGCCATTCCGCCGCCGAGGAAGTACCCGGGATCCAGATAGCCGAGCACGAGGTCGGCGTCGGTCACGGTGGGCTCGGTGCCGCCGCGGCCGTAGCAGACCGGACCGGGCTCGGACCCCGCCGAATCCGGGCCGACGGTGAGCAGGCCGAGCGCGTCGATGCGGGCGATCGAGCCGCCACCGACACCGATCTCGATCATGTCGGTGACCGGGACCTTGACCGGCAGCCCGGATCCCGGCAGCAGCCGGTACTTCCGGTCCACCTCGAACTCGTGCGTCACCAGCGGCGTGCCACCGGAGATCATGCACAGTTTCGCCGTCGTGCCGCCCATGTCGAAGGCCAGCAGGTCCTTGACACCGGCCGCGGCTCCGATCGCGGACGCGGCCAGCGCCCCGCCGGCCGGACCGGATTCGAGGATGCGGATCGGGTACCGCGCGGCCGTGTCGACGGTCGCGATCCCGCCGTTGGACAGCATGATGTGCGGCGACGGCCGCACCCCGGCCTCGTGCAGGCGCCGTTCCAGATCACGCAGATAGCGTTCGGTGAGGTCCTGGACGTAGACGTTCGCGACCGTCGTCGACGCGCGTTCGAATTCGCGGATCTCGGGGACGACCTCGCTGGACAACGCGATCCTCAGCCGTGGCGCGACCTCTCGGAGTACTTCAGCGGCCCGCCGTTCGTGCGCGGGATTCGTGAAGGCGTGCAGGAAACAGATCGCCACCGCGTCGATCCCGCGGGCGTCGAGCTCGCGGCCGAGGCGCGCGACGTACTCCTCGTCCAGTCCTGTGTGGACTGTGCCGTCCGCGAGGATCCGCTCGGGGACGTCGAATCGCAGATGGCGCGGGACCAGCGGTTCAGGGAGTTCGATGAGCAGGTCGTACAGTTCGTACCGGTGTTCGCGCCGCATCTCCAGCACGTCACGGAAACCGGCGGTCGCCAGCAGCGCGGTGCGCGACCCCTTGCGTTCGATCAGCGCGTTCGTGACCAGCGTGGTGCCGTGCACGAGCTGCTCGACGTCGGCCGCGTCCAGCCCGGCGTCGGCGAGTGTCCTCTTGAGACCTTCCTCGACGGCGCGAGCGGGTTCGTCGTGCGTCGTCAGCACCTTGCCGACGGCGACGACACCCGTCTCGCCGAGCACGCAGAGATCGGTGAAGGTCCCGCCGATGTCCACGCCGACACGGAGGCCGGTCACGAAGAACCCTTGCGGTACCAACGCGGCGAAGTGTTGAGCGGCGGCGCCATCTTCGCGCGGACGACCAGCACGTTCGGCTCGTCGGATTCGACGAACTCGCCGAGCAACCGGCGGAAGGCGCGCCCGAATCCGGAGACGCGGTCCGCGTGCACCCCGAAGGACCTCGCCAGGCCGACGAAATCGGGGCTGTCCCAGTCGACGCCCCGGCGCGGCAGTCCGGCGCGATCCTGGTCGTAGCGGAGCATCCCGTATCCGCCGTCGTCGACGATGATCACCGTGACCGGCAACTGTTCCTGCGCCAGTGTGGCGAGATCACCGCAGCCGAACAGGAAACCGCCGTCGCCGCTGACGCAGATCGCGCGGCCGGTCCCCGCGGCACCGGCGCCGAGCGCGGCGGGGAAACCGTAGCCGAGCGTGCCCCAGCCCATCGGGTAAGCGAGTTTGCGCGGGGCGCGGACGCGATGGAACCCGCCGATCCAGTACCCGGCCACGCACATGTCCGCGACCACGACGGCGTCGGCGGGCAGCACCTCGTCCAAAGTGGACAGCAGATCCGCGGCCTGCGGCTCCTCTTCCTTGATCCGCTGCCGGACCCGGGCGGAGACCTTGGCGAGCCTGCCGACGAGCGCCGCGATCCCGGACCGTTCCTCGACTTTCAATGCCTCGGTGAGCACGCGGGCGTCGCCGACCAGCGTGATGTCCGGCTGATAGTTCTTCGCCGCGTCGTCCGGGTCGACGTTGATCGCGATGAGTTTCTTCGGCTGCGGCATCAGCCAGTTCTGCGTCATCAGCCCGTCGAAATCGGTGCCGATGGCGAGGACGACGTCGGCCTCGTCCCACAGCGCGCCGACTTCGGGCGCGTGCACCGGGTTCGGGGCGAGACAGGGATGGTCGACAGACAGGAGCCCGCGGGCGCCGAACGTGGTGAGCACGGGAGCGGCCAGCCGTTCGGCGAGTTTCCCGATCGCCTCGCCCGCCTCGGCCCGCAACGCGCCGCCGCCCGCCCAGATCAGCGGCCTGTCGGCGTTCGCCAGCAACGCCTCGGCCTCGGTGAGATCCGGGATCTCGGACGGCCGGGCGTGCGACCTCGGCGGACGGCGGGCGGGCGTCCGCTCCGAGAGGAAGTCGGTGGGGATGCCGAGGTAGACGGGCCCACTCTGCGGCTGGAGCGCGAGCCGGGCCGCACGATGGAGGGTGGCGGCGACCTGGTCGGCGCTCGGGACGGTGAATCCGGCCTTGGTGACCGGCGCGAACATCGCCTGCTGATCCGACGTCTCGTGCAGCACACCGCGGACCACGCCGGGCCGCCGCAGCGTCGACGGGATGTCGGTCGCGATGATCAGCACGGGCGCGGCCGAGGCCATGGCCTCACCGACGGCGGCGAGGGTGTTCGCGGCACCTGGACCCGTGGTCACGAGCGCGACGCCGAGCTTTCCCGTCGCGCGGGCGTACCCGTCGGCCGCGTACCCGGCCGTCTGCTCGTGCCGGACCCCGACGAGCCGGATTTCCGTATCGGCCAGCGCCTCCCATAGCGGCAGGTTGTGCACCCCAGGGAGACCGAAGACCACCTCGGTCCCCAGAGCGGTCAGCGCGTCGGCGAGATGCTGGGCTCCGGTGGGTGCAGGCACCCCGCCGATAGTGCCAGATCGTTCAACGATCCAGCAACCATCCGGCCCAGTGCCTCGTGAGTGGTAAGGACGGTTAGGGCGGACCGGTATTTGCCTACCTACCGCCGACCTGCGCGAAGGTGGGGATTCAAGAGAGTTCCGGGCCGACGGTGGAGGAATCAGGACGTTCAGCTTGGATCCACCGGTGTTGATGTGGTGTTTGGGGTGTGTCTGGGTACGCAAATGCCCTCTGGCTTGGGATGATTGTTCTTGCGACGGAACAAAA